>JAILPJ010000110.1 GCA_024699605.1 Desulfovibrio sp.
GAGCTTTTGAAGAGGCTCAAACCCCAAAGTTTTTATAAATTTTTCATTAATCGAAAGCTGTCCTATTGATTTATTATCTGACAAATCAATTTCTTCAGTGTTAAATATTAAAAAATCGTTATCATTGTTTATATTTAATACGCTCACTTTTTGTTCACTAAGAGTGCTACAAATTTCTTCTATACTCATATGTATGTTATTTTCATCTAACTTTTTCTGAATAAGTCTTATAATAACTAATGATAAAACGCATAAGAGCACATGACCGTTAATACTGTCTGGATGTCTTACGTACATGGGTCTAATATCAAATTCATGTTTCATAATTCGAAAACATTCTTCAATCTTTACAAGTCTATGATAAGAATTTGCAACATACTGTGGTTGTAATTCATCACATCCTGGAGGTTCTTTATATAATATCGACGAGAACCCTGCACATTTTTTTCTTTTTTCAATTAAATCATTATCTAGGCTAATTGCAATTTCTTTGTTTTCGTTATCATTAGTTGAAGATGTTTTTACGAATTGTTTCCATCCAACTTTTCTTGAAGATATTTTATCCTTATTTTTTATTGCATTATTTGCTTTATTGATAAACTCATTTATTATTGCTATATCCCTATCTTTTCTTTTACTACTAAATGTTATCATAAGATTGCATTTAATCGTTTTAGATAGAATTTTTCCATCATCAGTTTTGCACCTTGTTTTTTGAGTAAAAGGTATTATTTTGTATAAAAATTTATTAGTTTCATCTGAAAAATTTGATATTTCTGAAAATGTTTCTAAGTTTAATTCGGAATTTCTAATTTTATCTGATAATGTTAATGCTGATTTTGAAACAGAAAAACCCATACCTTCTTCTAAAAGCATTGATAAGTTTAATGTACTATTTAGGGCGCTATCAGCCACTAGAATCGCATGTTTAATATTATATTTTGTTTTTAGAAATTTTATTGCTTCAACCATTGTTTTTTGCTCAGCTTTATTTCCTGAAAAGACCTTGAAATCTATTGGAAATGCATTTTCATCAATCACCAAAGCAATTGATACAATAGGTAAATCGAATCTTTTTTCTTTGCTTACGCCGTACATTCGAAACGGCTCTCCGAAAGACGAAATAATATCTTCAAGTAGAGATTTATAATTATCATCGAACATTATTATATTATCAAGATCTTTATTGCTCATATTGTCAAAATTATTACCTGTAGTTTTCTTTAATATTTTTCTTATTTTGCGTAGAGCTTTTAATTTATAGAAATATTCATCATTTGAAGAAGTTTCAAAATAACAATTTGTGCAATCGTAAAAAACAATTGATTTACTTCTTGGGTAAAGATCATTAATTTTGTTATTAACATGTATTAGTATTGATTCTTTATAATCGGAAAGATATTTTAAGCATCTATACACATCATTTTGATTAACATTATCTAAAGGATCACCTAAAAAACGAGGACTAGCTTCAATTCCTTTTTTGTGAGATGATGGAGATATTATTTTTAAAACTGAGAAATATAATGATATTAGTGATGGATTATATTCTATTTTTGGATGAGATTTTAACTGAGATAAATAATAAAACAATCTAGGCATTAGCAGATCGTCGTCCCAAATCTTTTTTAAAAATAGAAATGATGTATTTAATGGTATTAATTTGTCCTTTTTGTTTGCTATATATTTTGCTTTATCGGAAATATTAAAAAAATCATTTATAATTTTTTCCTTTTCTGCTTTATATTTTTCTTTTTTATTTCCATATTTTTCTTCAAGCTCTTTGAGTTCTTCAGGGTGATCTCGTAAAAAGACATCATATCTTCCAAAATTTTTTATAACTATCTTTTTTGGTTTTTTCGTTTCTTTATCATAAGTAGATTCGATTAAACAAAGATACTCAACACCTCTTTTCTTTGGCTTACTTAAATACATTATTTAAAACCCTTGCGTCAAAGATGAAAAAAAAGAGATTTTATAAAAAATCTAGAAAAAATGTTTTTTTTCAGAATCTCTAAGATTTTGTTACAAGGATAGCAGAAAGAGTTGTGTTTGTCCACCTACGTCTACCCATATTTTTACGGATCAAAAAAACCAGAAAATCGGCTCTAGGAGCCGATTTTCGAGCTACAACAACCATTTTTGCTGATAAACACAGGACGTAAGTCTTCCTGCCCGCAAGACGCCGTCAGCCCATGCCATGGTCTTGCTGAAAACAAACACGCCTGTGTCGCCAGCCGTTTTCCATCCCACAGATTCGCTTTTCTCATAAGGTCGTCCTGGCATCTTTGCGAGATCCTCTTCTGAAGAGAGCAAAGCGGAAACAACAGGCTCCCAAGGCTTTTTAACTTTCGCCACAAAACAGAAGAGGCCGGAAAAACCGGCCTCTTCGTAATGTTTTGCACCGACAGCAAGCGTTTGCTCCCATCGGTTCCTATCCCATCCACCGTCTGCCTGAAACAGAGATTTTTGGGATGAACACAGGCTACGCTTCTTGCATCTGCCTGACCAGGGCTGTGAGGTTTTCGGCCTGCTCAGCCAGGTCACTGACCGCCTTGGCTGCTTCATTCATGGCCTGTGTGGTCTGCGAGGACATTTCATTGACTGTGGAAATGGAGCGGTTGATTTCCTCGCTGGCTGCGGACTGTTCTTCACTGGCTGCGGCAATGGCGCGCACCTGATCGGCGGTTTCTTCCACATTGCCCACAATCTGGGTTAAGGCCTCACCGGACTTGGTGGCTAGCTGCGTAGCCTTTTCCACCTCGTTCAAGGCTTCTTCCATACGCGTCACACTTTGCTTGGCACTATCCTGAATGGATGTAATGGCATTGGCAACATCATTGGTCGAAGCCATCGTCTTTTCAGCCAGTTTACGCACTTCGTCAGCCACAACCGCGAAACCGCGTCCGGCTTCACCGGCTCTGGCTGCTTCAATGGCGGCGTTCAAGGCCAAGAGATTCGTCTGATCGGCTATATCACTGATCACACTCATAATCTGGCTAATATTCTGCGTATGCTCATGCAATGTCCCCATATCTTCCTTCAGCTCCATGGAGACCTTCTGCACTTGGAAAATGCTGCTCATGGCGTCGTTCAGAATCTTCTGACCGTCCTCAGCGTTGGTGCGGGTCTGAGCTGACATATTGGAGGCCGAGGAGGCATTGTGCGCCACTTCCTGCACCGTGGCATTCATCTCATTCATCGCTGTGGCGGCTTCACCCAGACGCTGCGAGCTTTCCACAGCACCGCGATCGGATTCTTCGATCTGCGAGGAAAGTTCACTGGCGGCGGCTGAAATGGCTTCTATATAGGAGGAAAGCTGACTGGCGGCGTTGTGCATACCTTCAGTCTTGGCACGCTGCGCTTCCTTTGTGGCCCTTTCAGCGGCTTCAGTGGCTACCTTGGCCCTTTCAGCGGCTTCAGCGGCACGCTTGGCCTTATCATCGGCATCAGCCAGCGTGCTCTTCATCTTCTCAACCATGGCTTCCACGCTCTTGGTAACCATACCCACTTCATCGCGCTGATCAATACCGCTTTGGGCATTGTAGTTACCACGGACCACTTCATCCGTATAGTCCGAAAGCTTGCGGATGGGACGGCCCACACCCTGGGTAATCAGTACGCCAAGCACTATGGAGATCAAAAGGCTCACGCCCAGGGCCAGACAGAGATGGAAATTGATGCTCTGAGCCGTCTGAGAAAAATCCGCGCTTTCGCGCTTAATGATGCCTTCAAGGTCGCCAATGATGGCCTTCAGTCCTGACTTGGTTTCATCAAGATACTTCAATGACTGATCGTTGAGAATCTGAGCAACCTTATGCTCGTCGCCCTGCTGACGCGCCTTTTCAATGGCCTCGGCTGTGGCGTGCAGACGAGCATGCGGATTTTCCACCTGCTTGAACATATTCACAAGTTCAGGAAACTTGGCTTCAGCGGCTCGACGTTCGGGTCCATAGAGGAATTTGCCAAAAGCGCACTGCTGCGCATCACGCTGCACATCAAGGACTTTGCTCTCGCTTTGATTGGCAAACTCCACAAGTTGCGTCACCCAGTTTAAATGGTCGATTTCCTTGTGCAGCATGTCACGCGCCAGAATCTGGGCTCCACTTAAGGTTTCCATGCCCGTTTCCAGTTCCCTGACGCCAAAATACGAGTAGCCGGTCTGGACAAGAATCACGAGAATGATGGCGCTCATCATCAGAAAAATTTTCTTGCCGATTTTCATGTTTTTCCACATGGCTTTCCTCTACTTTGTTATCCGCGTTTCCTTTGTTCACGCAAGACGGCAAGAGACCGGCTTGCGTGGCAAATCTCTGTCGAGTTAACAAGAACAGTGTTCTTTTGCTTTGTTCGACACAAAGGAAAAATTCTTTAGTCTCAGGCAGTTAGCAAACACTGAGCGTCAGTCAGAAATCTTCAGCCTGAGCCCCACAGGGCAGTGGTCTGACCCCATGACCTGATCTTCAATCCAGGCATCTTCCACCGCATCGGCAAGTTCTGAAGACACAAAGAAATAATCAATACGCCAGCCGATATTTTTGGCTCTGGCACGCGTCTTGTAAGACCACCAGGAATACGCGTCCTTGGCCTCGGGATGCCTAAGACGGAAGGTGTCGAGGTAGCCCTGTGCGAGCATGCGGTCAAGAAAAGCCCGCTCCTCCGGCAAAAAACCCGTATTTTTTTCATTTTCCTTGGGCCTGGCCAGATCGCAGGGCTTGTGGGCAATATTGAAATCGCCGCAAACGACAACCGGCTTGCTCTTTCTGGCCTCTTCGGCATAACGCAAAAAGGCCTCAAAAAAGGCCATTTTGTAAGGCAGGCGGTTGAATTGACCCGTTGGGTGGCCCTTCTCATCGACAATTGCCGCTCCGCCATTGGGAAAATAGCCGTTCATCAAGTGCCAGTGCGCAAATTCCAGATGCAAGAGCCGACCTTCGCCCTGCTGCTCAGGCCAGGGCAACTCCTGCGTAACCTTGATCGGCTCCTGACGGCTAAAGACCGCAACGCCGGAATAGCCTTTTTTCACCGTACTGGAACAAAAATAGGCATGCCAGCCAGCAGGCTTGGTCAGGCTATCCGCTAACTGACTTGGCAGGGCCTTGGTTTCCTGCAAGGCGATACAATCGGCGTCGCTTTCGGTAAACCAGCGCCAATCAGGCTTAGCGGAAACCGCTCGCAGGCCGTTGACATTCCACGAGAGAAGTTTCAGTGCCATAGAAAAGTCCTTCAAAAAATTGAGGAAAAACAACGCAAATAGCGTAACAGCCTGATTTCTGGCGGTCAATGGGCCCAAGGCCGCAAAAAGCCATTTTTTACTTGCCTTTCGGCCTAAGATAGGTTAAGCACTGACATCTTCACGCAAAACCTGCCCTAAAGCACGCAATCTGCCTTCCGCAGGCTGCCTAATACAAAAGATTCCCGGACATACTCTGCAACGTCTCAGTCTGCTTGGCTTTTTGCCCAGACTCTTGCCTTGTGCCTTCAGCGCTGCCATCAGCGCACACTCCACGTTTACCTGCATTGTGGGAAAGCCTCGCTCTCTCGGCTTGACGCCGTGGCGACAGGCTCTCTATTGTCTTCTGCCACACACTTGAAATCGCCAACAAGATGGTTCGTTTATGCGCAAGAAAAAGCAAGCCCCGCCAGCTCTTTCCTCTGAAACGGCTCTCAATCTTACTGACCTGAAAAACTGCTCCATGCAGGAGCTCATGAAGCTGACTGAGCAGTACGGCATTGAAAACGCCAGCTCCATGCGCAAGCAGGAACTGATTTTTGCCCTGCTCTCCAGTGCTTCGGAAAACGGTGGCATCAACGGCGACGGTGTGCTGGAAATCCTTCCCGACGGTTTTGGTTTTCTGCGTTCGCCCTTGAGCAGCTATATGCCCGGACCCGACGATATCTATGTCTCGCCCTCGCAGATCCGACGCTTTGCGCTGCGCAAGGGCGATGTGGTCTCTGGACAAATTCGTCAACCCAAGGAAGGCGAGCGCTATTTTGCCCTGCTCAAGGTCACCCAGATCGGCTATGAAGAGCCCGAACTGGCCAAAAATCTCGTCCTCTTCGACAACCTCACCCCCATCTATCCCAATCGCCAGCTGATCATGGAAACCACGGGTAAAAACTATTCCAACCGTGTCATTGATCTGCTCGCCCCCATCGGTCTCGGGCAGCGTGGACTGATTGTGGCGCCTCCGCGCACAGGCAAAACCATTCTCCTGCAATCCCTGGCCAATGCCATCTGCGACAATAATCCCGAAGTTTCTCTGATCATTCTGCTCATCGACGAGAGACCGGAAGAAGTCACGGACATGGAACGCACGGTGCATAAGGCCGAAGTCATCAGTTCAACCTTTGACGAACCGCCGCAGCGCCATGTGCAGGTCTGTGAAATGGTGCTGGAAAAAGCCAAACGTCTGGTGGAACGCAAAAAAGACGTGGTCATTCTGCTCGATTCCATCACCAGACTGGGTCGTGCCTACAACGCCGTAACCCCCTCTTCGGGACGCGTGCTTTCGGGCGGTCTTGACGCCAATGCCCTGCAGCGACCCAAACGCTTTTTCGGTGCCGCCCGCAATATCGAAGAAGGGGGCAGCCTAACCATTATTGCCACGGCCCTCATCGATACGGGCAGCCGTATGGACGAAGTCATCTTTGAAGAATTCAAAGGCACTGGCAATATGGAAATCTTCCTGGATCGCCATCTCTCAGAAAAACGCATTTTCCCGGCCATTGACATCAATAAAACCGGCACGCGCAAGGAAGACCTGCTTCTGGACGAAGACACCCTGAACCGGGTCTGGATTTTGCGTAAGGTGCTCTCGCCCATGTCGCCCATTGAAAGTATGGAATTCCTCCTGGACAAGATGCAGGGAACCAAGAGCAACAAAGATTTTCTCAATGCTATGGGCAAATAGCCAAGAGCCAAGCGGAAATTTCCTCTGGTAAGCTTGAGACTTTTGCGCTAGCATAAAACGCTTTTGCACCAAAAGCGTGTCTCTCTACAACGTTATTTCTCAATTGTGAGGAGGTTTCCATGGCCTATGCTGACAACGTTATGAGTGAGCTCAAAGAGCGCTATCCCTATCAGCCTGAATTTCTGCAGGCCGTTTCGGAAGTCTTGGAGAGCCTCTCGCCCATCCTCAACAAATGTCCAAAGTATCAAGATTACAAGATCCTGGAGCGTATCGTCGAGCCTGAACGCACTATTTCCTTCCGCGTAGAATGGGTAGACGACAAAGGCCAGATTCAGGTCAACCGCGGCTACCGCATCCAATTCAATTCAGCCATCGGCCCCTACAAGGGCGGCATCCGCCTGCACCCCAGCGTCAACCTGAGCATCCTCAAATTCCTGGGCTTTGAACAGATCTTCAAAAACTCACTGACCAGCCTGCCCATCGGCGGTGCCAAGGGCGGTTCGGATTTCGATCCCAAGGGCAAAAGCGACAATGAAGTGATGCGTTTCTGCCAGGCCTTCATGAACGAACTCTACCGTCATATCGGTCCGACCATCGACGTCCCCGCCGGTGATATCGGCACAGGCGGCCGCGAAATTGGCTATTTCTACGGCCAGTACAAGAAGCTGACCACGCGCTATGAAGGCGTTCTGACAGGCAAAAACCTGCTCTTCGGCGGCTCTCTGGCCCGCACCGAAGCCACAGGCTATGGCGCCGTCTACTTTGCCCAGAGCATGCTCGAAGACCGCAAACAGAGCCTTGAAGGCAAAGTCTGCGCCGTCTCCGGTGCCGGCAATGTGGCCACCTACTGCTGCCAGAAGCTTCTCCAGATCGGAGCCAAGCCGGTGACCGTGACCGACTCACGCGGTATGATCTACGACAAAGATGGCATCAAAGTGGACGTGCTCAAACAGGTTAAGGAACAGGAACGCGCCTCCCTGACCCGCTACAAGGAACTCGTGCCTTCAGCCGAATACACCGCCGTGGCCGACTATCCCAAGGGCCTGCACAAGGTCTGGACTGTACCCTGCTTCGCGGCCTTCCCCTGCGCCACCCAGAACGAGCTGAACAAGGACGATGCCCAAGCCCTGCTCAAGAACGGCTGCCAGTGCGTTGCCGAAGGTGCCAATATGCCCTCCACCCTGGAGGCCGTGCACGCCTTTGTGGACGCCAAAATCGCCTATGGCCCGGCCAAGGCCGCCAATGCCGGCGGTGTGGCCACAAGCCAGCTTGAGATGGAGCAGAATGCGGGTATGCAGAGCTGGACCTTTGAAGAGGTCGACAGCAAGCTGCATAAGATCATGCAGAATCTCTATCGCAACGCCGCTTCCACCGCTGAAGAATTCGGCGCTGCCGGCAACCTGGTCTGCGGTGCCAATATTGCCGGCTTCAAAAAAGTCGCCGACGCCATGATTGCTCAGGGCGTCTGCTAATTCCAACGTATCTTCGTGAGCCGTCCGCTGCTTTCATCGGACGGCTCTTTTTTTGCTTCAAAAAGGCTTAGCCAAACGGAGCTGTACTTCATGGATGGACTGCTTTCCGACATCATCCTGCTTTTCCTGCTTTCCATTGTTGTTACGCTGATCTGCAATCGTCTGAAGCTTTCCGTAACCGTAGGTTTTTTGCTCACAGGTGTGCTCTTCGGTCCCTACGCGCTGGGTGTTGTTTCTGATGTCGAAGCCATTGAAGGTATTGCGGACATTGGCGTAGCCATTCTGCTCTTTACCATTGGCATGGAGCTCTCCGGTGAGGCCGTAAACCGCTTAAAGCGACCGGTCTTTCTTGGTGGCAGCTTGCAAATCGGCTTAACGATCCTGGCTGTGACAGGCTGCATGATGCTTGCCCAGGGAAACAACTGGCAAAAAGGCGTATTCTGGGGCTGCCTGGTTGCGCTCTCTTCCTCGGCCATTGTCTTGCAGATCATGCAGAGCAAGGGACAGACCAGTACGCCGGCCGGCCGCCTTTCCCTGGCCATTCTGGTCTTTCAGGACATCATGGTCGCCCCCATGCTCCTGTGCGTGCCCCTGCTCTCGGGCAATCTCAAAATTTCTGCCCTTGAAGCCCTCGCTTCCATCGGCGAAGTGGCTGGCATCCTGGGAGCTGTGCTGCTCATCGCCCACTTTGGCTTGAACCGCCTGATGGAAATGGTCATGCGCACACGCACGCGCGAAATTCTGCTGGCAACAACCGTTGGCCTGTGCATGGGCATGGCCCTGCTCACCCAGGAGCTTGGGCTTTCCCTGTCGCTAGGGGCCTTTCTGGCCGGACTGATGCTCGCCCGTTCTCAGTACAGCATGAGTGTCATCAGCGGCATTCTCCCCTACCGCGATATCTTCATGAGCATCTTCTTCATCTCCGTGGGCATGATGCTCAATATCGGCTATTGCCTGCATCATCTGGGCTTTATTCTTTTCTGGACCGCCATCTTTATCATTTTCAAGAGCCTTTTGACCCTGCCCTCAGTCCTGATCCAGGGCTATCCGATCAAAGTGGCGGTGATTGTCTCGCTGGCTCTCGCCCAGGTGGGAGAATTCGCCTTTGTCTTGGCCAAGCAGGGCCTTCATGCCAAACTCTTCTCAGAAGAAGCCTATCAGGCCTTCTTAGCCATCAGTGTCCTCTCCATGATCATCACTCCCAGCCTGATCGCCATAGCGCCCAAACTGGGCCAGCTGATTCAGCAACGCGTACACAGACATCAGGAAAAGGAGCCAGAGGCAGCCGATCAGGAAAACGGTACGTCGCAGCCCGAAGGCCTGGAAGATCATCTGATCATCGTGGGTTTTGGCATCAGTGGCAAACATCTGGCTTCAGTGGCCAAAAAATCGTCCATTCCCTATATTATTCTCGAGATGAACCCGGAAACGGTGGAAAAAAACCGCAAGCTGGAACCCATTCTGCACGGCGATGCCCAGGAGCCGATGGTGCTTGAGCACCTTGGCGTTACGAAAGCGCGCATTATGGCCATTGTCATTTCAGACCCCTCGGCCGTACGCGCCATCACCACAGAAGCCAGGCGCATGAACCCCAATCTCTTCATTGTGGCACGCACGCGTTTTGTCACGGAAATCGCCCCCTTGCGCCGGCTCGGTGCCAATGCCGTGATCAGTGAGGAATTTGAATCCTCCATTGAGGTCTTCAACACCGTACTCAACCAATACCTTGTGCCCAGACAGGACATTGACGCCTTTGCGGCCGAGATCCGTCAGAAAAACTATCGCATGATCCGCCGCATGAGCTACAGCTCTTCAGAAAAATTCGACGTGATCATGTCGCATCTGCCCGATCTCTCGGTGCAGGCCATGCGCGTCAGCCAGGCCTCCCCCCTGCTCGGGCAGAGTCTGGCCCAAATTCAGCTGCGCGCCAAATACGGGGTCACTGTGGTTGGTCTGCTGCGCCAGGGCACAGTCCAGGCCCCCGTTGACCCCAATATTGTCTTTGAGTGCAATGACATCCTCTATCTTTTTGCCAATAAGCACAAAATTTTTGCCATCAGCCCGCTCTTTCCCGATGCGCCAAAAGCGCCGGCGAATGTGGAACAACGGCAAAACAAGGCCTGACAGACTTGCGCAACGCCCGCAAGAGGCTTACCATAGGACTGAGCCAGCATGCTTGCGCTCAGGAGGGGCAATGTCATCAGTTTTTGACTGCAAAATGTGCGGCCACTGCTGTGAAGGCAAGGGCGGCATTGTCGTTGGTCCCAAGGATCTCACACGCCTGGCCAGCTATCTCCATCTGTCTGAGGAGCTGGTCATTGAACGCTATGCCGAATACTCTGGTTCAAAACTCAAACTGCGCAATGCCGACAACGGCTTCTGCATCTTTTTTGCCAAAGATCAGGGCTGTCAGGTGCATGCCGGCAAGCCCGATATCTGCCGGGCCTGGCCGTTTTTCAGGGGCAATCTCATCGATGCCGAAAGCTTTGCCATGGCCCGCGAATTCTGTCCGGGCATCAACAAAGAAATTTCGCACCAGCAATTTGTCGAGGCAGGGCTCACGTATCTACGCGAAGAAAATCTCCTGGCCCACAACGCCAAACAAGAAGCAAACGCCCTGCTTCTGTAAAAAGCCATGCGACACAAAACACGCAAAATTTCCCTCAAAGAGTGCTACGCCGTCCTCAATCTTGCCAAAGACGCCAATCTTGAGGATGTCAAGCACGCCTACAGAGTCAGGGCCTTTGAGCTGCACCCGGATCTCCATCCCGACGATCCTCTGGCCGGCAAACGCTTTCAGCAGCTCAATGAGGCCTATGTAGCGCTTTCGGGCCTGCTCAAAGCGCAGGGACAGCAGGAAGAAGACGAAAAAACGGAGGGAAAAGCGGATGCCAAGGCAGAAGAGACGAGCCAGGCGCAAAGCGAAAGCCAAGCCGAGGAGCCCAGGCAAGCCGCAAGCCAGGCGCAGCAGAAACGCCGTGAACAGGCTGATCGCGCCTATGCCGAACAGGACGTGTTGCGCGATCTGCTCAACGATCCCTTTGCACGGCGTGTTTTTGAAGATATTTACCGGGAATTGAATCGACAGCAGGCCGGGAAAAAGACCGAAGACCCCCAGCCTTCAGAGCAAAAGCCTCCCAACCAGCCAAAAAACGAACAGCCCAAGCCCCAGGCCAGAAAAAAAGAGCCTGAACGGACGCAGACCTCGCTGCACAAGGATAATATTGCTTGGGATACGCCGAAGTGGGAAAAACAGAAGGGAGTGGGAGGTTTTGTCAAAAACTGGTTCAAGCGGCAGATCGACGAAGAAATTCACCTCAGTCTGCCCGCGCAAACGCTTCTGCCCGGAAGAAAAGTGCGTCTACAGATCCGTCATGGACTTTCCAGTGATGTCCACACCATTGAGGTGACCCTGCCCAAAGATTTTGCCATCGGCAAACCGGTGCGGCTGCGCGGTCTGGGCAAACATGTGGGACCCTGGCAAGGCGATCTGTACCTGATTCTCGAAAGCAGCTCCTAGAGACGCAGGCCATCAACCCTTGGCCGTTGGCTCGCAGCGAAAAGCATACCAGTCGGCTTCCTGACGAACAGTGTAGACCATTGCTTCCTGGACGCTATTGTCCTCAGCAAAGGTCAAGACAAGCGGGGCATGGGCGCAGATTTCCTGAGGGCCCTGAACATAGGCATAGGCGCAGATAATCAGAGGATCTCCCTTGGCACAGGTTCTGGCCGCCGCACCATTGACGATACAAGCACCAGAACCCGCTTCACCGTAAATGACATAGGTCGAAATACGGCTTGCGGTATTTTTGTTCCAAAGGTAAACGAACTCGAGAGGATAGATGCCGGCGCGGGCACAGATGACGGGATCAAGAGTCACCGAACCGTGATAATTGAGATCACAGCCCGTAACACGGATGCCATGTAACTTGGCGCGAAGGACTTGCAGCATACAGCGCAGGCTTAATACGCTCTGATATATTCTTCAAGGTTGCTGGCCTGGGAGGTGCGGCTGACCCAGTACGCGGCAGCCCAGATCATCAGCGCCGTGGCCTGCGTATCGTTGAGATTTTTGATCTTGGCTTCCAGACCGGCGCGGTTAATACCGTATTCTTCATCAATATGTGACAGTTCACAGACATCGGCCAAACGCAGCAAAAGATAGGAAGTACGCGCATTTTCCGGCTGCAGACGAACGTCTTTATGCGCCGAAATGAGAACCTTGAGCTCCCCCTCGGCAAAGGTCTTCTTAATCTTTGCGATAGAACGGAAAA
Source organism: Desulfovibrio sp. (assembly GCA_024699605.1). Taxonomy (GTDB): domain Bacteria; phylum Desulfobacterota; class Desulfovibrionia; order Desulfovibrionales; family Desulfovibrionaceae; genus Desulfovibrio. The sequence continues at coordinate 12,661 of JAILPJ010000110.1, forward strand.
ACGTGTCTACTGCCCAGGGCAGAATAAATTCCGCCCCAGCGCTCTTGGTGCGGAAATACTCTTTTAGCCAGCGTTCCTGATCACTGTTGATACGTGCGGCAACTTGCGGCATAGTTCCTCCTGAAACAATCCAAGCAGTCAGGATAGTCTTGCTCTATCCTTTTTTTAGAAAGTATCTTTTAGCAAGAAATTTGGCAAGCCTTTTTCGCAAATTTAATGAAATTTTTTCAATAGAATTTTTCCAAACTTGAGCGGAGTTTTCTCCAAAGCCCAGCAGGTGCAGACGCCTCTCATAACAAAGGATAGCTTATGGACAAACTACCCATCCGACGCGCGATTCTCAGTGTTACGGACAAGTCCGGCCTGACCGATTTCGCCCGTTTTCTGGCTGATCGTCAGGTTGAACTGGTCTCAACCGGCGGCACGCAAAAAACACTGGAAAAAGCGGGCATTCCGGTCACTGCGGTCAGCGACGTGACCCATTTTCCCGAAATCCTCGGCGGTCGCGTCAAAACGCTGCACCCGCACATCCATGCCGGCATTCTCGCCAATAAGGACAAAGCTGAGCATCTGGCGACCCTCAAAGAACTGGGGATTGCCCCCTTTGATCTGGTCTGTGTCAATCTGTACGACTTTGCCGGCGCTGTGGAACGCAATCTCTCACTGGAACAGGCTGTGGAGGAAATCGACATCGGCGGTCCCTGTATGCTCAGGGCTGCGGCCAAGAATTTTCACAGCATTCTGGTTGTGCCCTCGCCTGAGTGGTATCCCGCCGTGGAAGAAGAGCTGGCCAAGGACGGCACAGTCAGCCTGGAATTCCGCCAGAAACTGGCTTCACGGGCCTTTGACGCCACCTCACGCTACGACGCTCTGATCACCTCCTATCTCAGGCCCTAAGCGCGGGAGCTCCCCATTTCCAAGGCAGAAGGCAATCTCAAGGGACTCAAGGTCAGCCAGCTGGCGGCCCTCAACCGTCTCTACAAGCGCCGTTTTCCCAAGGACGGTTTCTATACGCAGGCCCAGGCCCGCGAGATTGCCCTGCTTTCCCGCGCCACCAATCGGCAGCTGGCCGTTTTCTGTGACCGCAAGGGCCGGGTTGTGCTGGTGCTGGTGGGTACGGCCCTTGGTATCAATATCCCCGAACTTGGTGCCCAGCCTGGCGCTGCCAGACTCAGGGGTCTGCGTCTTTTGCACACGCACCTGACAGAAGAGCTGCTCTCCGAGGAAGATCTCATGGATCTCCTCTTTTTGCGGCTGGATGCTCTGGCAGTGCTCACGGTTGCCCAGACTGGCGAGCCGCTCACCCTGCAGTACGCCCAGCTGACGGCAGAAAAAAAAGACCCGCCCTACAGCCTCTCTCTGCCTCTGACCTGGGACGCGCAGGATTTCTCACTGAGTGAAGAGACCGAAGCGCTTGAGGCGCAGTTTTCGGCCCAGAGCGCTGGCCGCGCGATTTCCGGCAACGAACGGGCCATCCTCGTCTCAGTCTCTGTTCTGCCCCACGCCCAGCAGGAAAAGAATCTGGATGAATTGGCCAGACTCTGTCAGACCTGTGGCATCACACCGCGGGCCCGCATGATTCAGCGCACAGCCCATGTCAATCCCCGCCACATTCTGGGGAAGGGCAAGATCGCTGAACTTGAGGTGCTGGCTTTGCAGCACAATGCCGCAACACTGCTCTTCGACTCGGAACTGACACCGGCCCAGCTGCACAATCTGGCCGACATTACGGAACGCCGGGTGCTTGACCGCACCCAGCTCATTCTCGACATCTTTGCCCAGCACGCCAAGAGCAAGGCCGGCAAACTCCAGGTGGAACTGGCCCAGCTGCGCTACCTGCAGCCGCGCCTGGCCGGCAAAAACCGCGCCATGGATCGCCTGATGGGCGGCATTGGTGGCAGAGGCCCCGGCGAAACCCGTCTGGAAACCGATCGCCGCCGCAACCGGGAACGCATCAGCTTCCTGATGCGGGCACTCTCTGAGCTTGCCAACAAACGCGCGGGCCTGCGCAAACGCCGCAAAGCCAGCGGACTGCCCCTGGCGGCCATTGTGGGCTATACCAATGCCGGCAAATCCACGCTCTTGAATACCCTTTCCTCTTCGCACGTCCTGGCCGAGGACAAGCTCTTTGCCACCCTTGATCCCGTAGCTCGCAGACTGCGCTACCCAAGTTGCCGCGAAATACTCCTCACCGATACCATCGGTTTTATCCGCAATCTCCCCGATGAATTAGTGGAAGCCTTTCGGGCCACCCTGGATGAATTGTCCGACGCGGATCTGCTTTTGCACGTGGTTGATGCCAATGATGAAGATTGCGAGCAGCATATGGCCAGTGTGCACGAAATTCTGGGCAGCCTAGAGCTTGGAAAAATACCCAGCCTTTTGATCTTCAACAAATGGGATCGGCTGAGCCCAGAGCGCAGGCTGAGGCTAAGCCAAAGCTATCCTGAGGCCATTGCCATTTCCGCAGCCACACGCTTCGGTCTCAAGGAACTCAACGAACGCATTCTGCAAAGCCTGTTCTGCAATTACGAGCCCAAAACACTCAGCTAAAGCTCCAAAGGCTTTTGCTCCGCTTTGGGCTTGGGTTGAGACTTCCCTGTCTTGGCCAGCTCGCCCTTGGCATAGGCCTGAGCCGTCTCCTTGAGCACAGCCCAACCCACAATCCGCCAAGACTCTCCCTCTTTGACCAGAGCAAGCCAGGTGGTCAGCTTCTCAGGGGTTACGACCCGCGCCACAGCAGCCGTCTCGGAGATTTTTTCCACTTCGGCCCGACGCAGGCTTTCCGGCACCCAGGGGCAGCCGGGTTTCTGCTGCTTACGACAGGTCAAGGCCAGCTCGCCCGTTGAGACTTTGCGCGCAAAGTCCTGCCTCAACTCTCGCTCCACGTCAAAGACATTGCCCAGAAGATCTTCCATACCGCCGAGGCCCAGACGTCTGCCCAGCTGATCCAGTGTGCTTAAGGCCTCGTTGGCTTCGGTAATGTTTTTGATTTCATTGGCTGCGCAGGCTTTCAGATCAAACTGCGCCACAAAGGCTGAGGCATCGTTTTTTTCAAGAGCCGTGGCGACTTCCTGCAGGGCCGAACTGGCCGATTTCCCTCCCAGCTCACATGCGCAGAGTCCAAGAAGCAGGATCAAGAGAAGAAGACTTGGGAAAAACTTGAGCATACTCCGCTCCTTTTTGTTTGAAGCCGGGCGCTGCATACGCAGGCGAATTCCGAAACAAGCTCCCCATGGACATGCCCCTCAGCGGCAGGTGACGTTGAAAAAGGCCAGGGGAAAAACCTTGCCACAGGACCAAGTTATGCGTAAGAACAAAAGCGGTTTTTCTGTCTTGCAAGCAAAAACGCCGCGCAGCTTGCGTGGAAAAGAGGCTCTGACCAGGCCGGCGTACTGAGGAGTATCTCATGAAAGTCATCATCATGTGCGGAGGCAAAGGCACACGCCTACGTGAAGAAACGGCCGTCAAGCCCAAACCTATGGTCGAAATCGGTGGTCGCCCCATCCTCTGGCACATCATGTCCATCTACGCACGCTACGGCTTCAAGGACTTTATCCTGCCCCTGGGTTACAAGGGAGAAGTCATCAAGCAATATTTTCACGACTACACCCTGCGCAATACCGACTTCAGCGTCAATCTGGCCACAGGTGACATTGTCTCCTACCCCACGAGCACAGTGGACTGGCGGGTAACGCTCTGCGATACCGGTGCCGAAACCCTCAAGGGCGCACGCATCAAACGCGTGGCACAATATCTGGGTGACGACGAACGCTTCATGGTCACCTACGGCGACGGAGTAGCCGATATTGCCATCGACAAGCTCCTGGCCTTTCATCAAAGCCAGAAGACCATCGGCACCTTTACTGGCGTACGCATGCCTTCGCGCTTTGGTGCTGTCACCACCGACGATCAGGGAAAAATTCTCTCCTGGGAAGAAAAGCCCATGCTCAACGAGTATATCAACTGCGGCTTTTTCGTCTTTGAACGCTCTTTCCTCGACTACCTTTCCAGTGATCCCGACTGTGATCTGGAAAAGGAGCCGTTAACGCGCCTGGCTCAGGCAGGACAGCTCTCCATGTACCGCCACGAGGGGCGCTGGCAGTGCATGGACACGCTCCGCGACAGTCTCTTGCTCAATGCCCTCTGGGACAAGGGCGAAGCTTTCTGGGCGCAATCGTAAGGAAAATGGGGAAAACTATGTTCGGCAATGTCTTTCGAGGCAAACGCGTCTTCATCACAGGCCATACCGGCTTCAAAGGTTCCTGGCTTTGTGCCTGGCTGCTCAATCTGGGCTGCGAAGTGACGGGCTTTTCTTGCGATGTGCCCACCCAGCCGTCACATTTTGCCGCCATGGATCTGGGCCGCCACATCCACGATCTGCGCGGAGATATCCGCAATCGCGAGGAACTCTGCCGTTGCGTCAAGGAGGCCAAGCCCGATCTGATCTTCCATCTCGCCGCGCAGGCTCTTGTCCGTCAATCCTATGCCGATCCAGTGACGACCTTTGAAAGCAATGCCCTGGGCACGCTCAACGTGCTGGAAGCCATCCGCAACTGCCCCTCAGTGGCCGCAGCCGTGCTCATCACCTCGGACAAATGTTACCGCAACGATGAGCAGGTCTATGGCTACCGCGAAAACGACCATCTGGGCGGCCATGATCCCTATTCCGCCTCCAAGGGCTGTGCGGAGATCATCGCCCACAGCTATTTTACGAGCTTTTTTCACGACGGACCGGCCTGCGCAACGGTGCGTGCCGGCAATGTCATCGGCGGCGGTGACTGGGCCAAGGACCGTATAGTCCCTGACTGCGCACGTGCCTGGGAAAAAGGGGAAGCCGTGGAGATCCGCAGTCCCAAAGCGACCCGGCCCTGGCAGCTTGTGCTTGAGCCGCTTTCAGGCTACCTGCAGCTGGCAGGCCGCCTGCTTGCGCCAATTCCCTCACCCTTTTGCCTGCACGGTGAGGCCTACAACTTCGGGCCATCGGCTGAAATCATCAAGACCGTGGAAGACGTGGTGAAGGAGCTTGCCGTGCACTGGCCAGGCTTTCAAAGCCGCATGCAGGCCACGGACCCCACACGCAAGGAATGCACATTGCTCAAGCTCTGCTGCGATAAGGCGCTGGCCTATCTCAACTGGAAAGCCACCTTGAATTTCGAAGAGACCATTCGTTTCACCGCCGAATGGTACCACCGCTTCTACCGGGGCAGAAAGGACAACGAGTCCATGCTCGATTTCACCTTGGGACAGATAGCCGCCTATGAGCACATAGCCCAGGCCAGGGGGCTGTCATGGACAGCCTAGAAAGCGTTGCCCAGCAAACCGGAATCGCTGGTGTACTCTGGCAGGAGCTTGCGGTCATCCCAACGCAGGGCGGACCGGTTCTGCACCTGTTGCGTTCTGAATACCCGCTGATGCCCTTTACCAAGGGCTTTGGCGAAATCTATTTTTCCGAGGTTCTTGAGGATCAGATCAAGGCCTGGAAATGCCACAGATCCCAGACGCAGCTCTTTGCCGTACCCGTGGGTCTGCTCAAAGTCGTGCTCTTCGACGCACGCCAGGATTCTCCAAGCGCCGGACAAGTGCAGGAATTTCTGCTGGGCCGGCCCAAACACTACGGTCTGCTGAAAATCCCTCCCAGAATCTGGTATGGCTTTACCGCACTGGGCGGCAATGCCCTGCTCTGCAATTGCGCCGATCTTCCCCATGACCCCACAGAGAGCGAACGGCGCGCTCTTGACGATCCCTTTATCCCCTACCGTTTTCCCATCAAGCCTGCTTCTTCGCCAAGGCCAGATCAATAAAGCGCTGCATCAGCGCCGGGAAAGACATTCCCAGAGCTTTGGCCTCGCGCGGCACAAGACTTGTGGCGGTCATTCCGGGAAGGGTATTGACTTCCAAAAGGTAGAGACGGTCCTGCGCATCCAGGATAAAATCCGAACGGCTGAGACCGTCCAGGCCTAAGATGCGGTGGGCGTCCAGGGCGGTCTTTTGAATGCGCGCCAAAAGCTCAGGCGCCAGCGGTGCCGGACAGATTTCACGGGCACCGTCCACAGCGTACTTGCTTGTGTAGTCAAAAAAACTGCCTTGTACCGGCTCAATGAGCACAGGCGGCAAAGCCTGTTCGCCCAAAATGCCACAGGTCACTTCACGCCCGGCAATGGCCTCTTCCACCAAAACGCCACAGCCTGTCTGAAAAATCTCCTCCATCACCGTCAAAAGCTCCGGCATCTGCGTTACTTTGGCCAGATGAATGGACGAACCGCCCGTATCACTTTTCACAAAAAGCGGAAAAGGCAGACGCGGCTGCCAGGGTTCGGAAGGACGCTTGGGCAAAAATTCCCAGTCTGGAGTCAGCACGCCGTAATGCCTGAGCACCTGTTTGCTCGCGGCCTTATTCAAGGCCAGAAAGGAACCGGCAGGCCCTGTGCCCTGATAGGGCACGCCAATGCTGTCGAGCATGGCCTGCACCAGGCCGTCTTCGCCTGGCTGGCCGTGGAGATTGATGATGGCCAAATCGTGCTCTTTGGCCACGGCCAAAAGCTTGTCGAAATCTTTCAGATCAAAGAGCGTGACACTGTGTCCCAGGCTTTCTATGGCCGTAGCCATGCCCTTGGCGCCTGAGAGGGATATCTCACGCTCAGTTGACCAGCCCCCGGCAAGTAAAAGTATACGCATCCAAGCCCTCCCATCCCAAAAACGTCATCAAGGCCGCCTCAACGGCCTGCATCTGAGCCAGCGAAGCGTCTATGGCCCGGATCGCATCCTGATTTTTACCGTAACGCTCTTTCAAATCCTCAAAACGTTCAGTCAGCGTCACCGACTGATCGTGACGGGCCCGCTTGTCGGCATAGAGCACGAGAATGGGCAGCTGACAGCATGAAGCATCAGCCGTAACCTTCCAAGGCCAGTAGACGTGATGCATCACGCCCTGCGCCACGGCATAATTGTGCGTCTCAGCCACGACCCAGGCCGCTCCAATGGCCGCATGGGCGCCGCCGTACATCAGACTGTACTTCTTGCCCAGATCGTGCAGCAAAGCACTGGCCCGGACATCATCCACCGAAAGCGACACATGCCTCTGCAGGGCCAGTTCAGCTAAATTTTCGGCAATATGGGCCACGAGCAAGGAATGACGCCGAATGTTCTCGGGCATGGCGTATTTATCCCAAAGCGCATAACAATCGCCATCATAGAGCTTATTGGAACTGTGACCTGTCAAAGCAGGCAGTTCCGGAAGTCCGCACAAAGCGGCAAATTTGCCGCCCGCAGGTTTGAGGCTTGGCGTGGACATGGCTTCCCTCAAAAGCTAGACACTGACAGACTGACTCCGATCACTATCAGAGTCAGTCTGCCAGAGTAAACCGTCCATCGGTCACGACACAAACCGATGTGAATTGCCTCCTTGACGAAACACCCGCCAAGGGTCCTGTTGACGGAAAGGACTGCGCACCCGCGCAAGGCAACAGTGGAAAAAGATTAGAGCGGCTGTTTGCCCTTGGCCACCTGCTGTCGCAATTTATAGTGTTTGATCTTCCCCGTAGCCGTATGCGGCAATTCCTTGACAAGATAATAGAAACGGGGGCGTTTGTAGGAGGACAAAAGCGGAACACCCACACAGTAACGCTTGAGCTCTTCAATGGTCAAACTGGCGTCTGACGGTACAATATAGGCGGCAATGCTCTGGCCGTGCAGGCGATCGGCCACACCAATCACCGCACTTTCCTGCACCTTGGGATGAGCATTGATCACCGCTTCAATCTGAGCCGGATAAATATTTTCCCCATTGCAGAGGATCATGTCGTCTTTGCGTGAGACCACAGTCACAAATTCATTTTCATCCCAGGTTCCCAGATCGCCGGTATAGTGGAAACCTTTGTAGAATTTCTGCCGCGTCATCTGGGGATTATGGACATAGCAGGCTGTGGATTTGGCCGGAGACTTGATGATGATTTCCCCAATTTCAGTATTGTCCTTGGCCACGAGTTCGTCGGGCTCGGCGTGGCCGTCTTCCACCACGCGCACAATGCGCACTTCATCGTCGGTGCAGGCCTGACCGGCACTGCCCGCCATTTCCGGCAAATTGTACGGTCTCAGGAAGGTGTTCCAAAAAGTCTCGGTGGTGCCGTAGCCATTGAAGATATTGGGCGTAAAGAGCTTCAAATACTTTTCGCAGGCGCTCTTTTCAAAGGGACTGCCCATGGTCACAATGCCCCTGAGGCTTGAGAGATCAGCGGCATCGCGTTCCTGGGCTCTGGCCAGAAGGGCGATAATCGAGGGCACGCCGATCAAGAAGGTGACGTGCTCTTTTTCCACGTATTTCAGACAGACTTTGGGATTGAATTCCCTGAGAATGACCACTTCGCCACCAGCGTAGAGCGTAGGCGTAGGCCCGCCGGAATGAAGTCCGCCGCGGTGAAACCAGGGGGTCATATTCATGGTGCGGTCTGTGGAATTCAAGGGAAAATGCATCATCACATCGTGCGATGAGAGCACCTCGTTGATATTGTTGATGGGTACGGCACGCGCACGGCTTGTGGTTCCAGAGGTGTAGAGACGTGTTGTCTCATCGTAGATGTGCGCTTTTTTTTCCGGCAGCGGATTTTCGCAGCTCATACCCGATACGTAGTTCTGATAGTCAACGGCACAAAGGCTTTCACTCTCATAGCTCAGAGGACCGCTCTCTTCGCGTACACAGCCAAGGTGTTTGGGCTGATATTCCGAAAGCTCAAGGGCACTGCGCACCGTCTTGGCCAGACAGTCATGGTACAGAAAAACCTGGGGCTGGCTGTCATCAATGATCGCCGCCAGTTCCCCCGATGACAGTCGATAATTCACAGGACAATTAATGGCCCCGATCTTGTGGCAGGCGATATAGGAAAAAATAAATTCCGGGCTATTGTAGAGCATGTACATGACGATGTCGTTTTTCCCGCAACCGTCTGACTGCAAGGCATGGCCCAATTGATTGGCCTTGGCATTGAGCTCGCGATACGTCCAGGAACGATGATCTGCCGGACTCAAGACCGCCGTCTGGCCCCCAAAGCGATGCACATTGCGCATAAAACCGTTGATCCACGTAAACTCATGCTCAAAGGTTTCTTTGAACATCGTTACATCATAGGTAAATTGCATGCCTACTCCTGATCCCTATGCCGAGCAACCACAATGCTCGAATTCTGGCCGCCAAAGCCCAGAGTATTGCTCAGTGCGGCCTCGATGACCGCGGGTCGTGCGACATTGGGGATATAGTCCAAATCACATTCTGGATCAAAAAATTCATAATTAATGGTCGGGGGCAAAAGCGCCTGCCTGATGGCCTGCACGCAGGCAATAACTTCGGTAATGCCGCCTGCACCCATCAAATGCCCTGTGGCGCCTTTCAGCGAACTCACCGGCGGCATCTGCGCACCAAAGACACGTTTCAAGGCTTTGGTCTCAGCCACATCGCCACGCACAGTGGAAGTGCCATGGGCATTGATATAGCCAATGGCCGAAGGCGACAAATGCGCCCTGGCCAGAGCCAGCTCCATACAACGGGCAGCCCCCAGGCCTTCCGGATGCGGGGCTGTGATGTGGTAGGCGTCCAGCGTATTGGCGTAACCCGTCAAATCAGCCAGGATTTCCCCGTCGCGCTTTCTGGCAAAGTCAAACGTTTCCAAAACCAGTGCGCCTCCGCCCTCGCCTATGACAAAGCCTGTGCGTTTCAGGTCAAAAGGCCGTGAGGTTGTCTTGGGATTGAGATTATCCCTGGAAAGGGCCTTGGCCTGCGCCAGACTTGAGATGGCCACATCACAGACAATGCTTTCGCCGGCCATGACCAGCACCACATCACACATCCCGCTGTTCAGCAAGAGTGCGGCCGTGAGCATGGCGTCACCGCCGGCCGAACAGGCCGTGTGGACTGTGAGCGACGGACCTTTGATGCCAAAGAGCATTGCCGCCTCAGCGGCTCCCATATTGCTGGTCACCGCTGGCACAAAATGCGGACTCACCTTCTTGCTCTTGCCCAGCACAAAATTCTGGGCGGTCTGGGAGATGGCGGAAATGCCTCCCATGGCGCTGGCAAAGACAATGCCAACCCGCTCAGCATACCGGGAAACATCCAGAGCGCTTTGCGCCAAAGCCTCTTTGGCCGCAACCAGAGCAAATTGCATGAACAGCGAAGTGCTTTTGAGAACACTTTTCTCCAGATGGTCCTCCGGCACAAAATCGCGCACTTCAGCGGCAATCTGGACGGGCAAGGCCGAACAGTCAAAACGGCTGATACGGTCTATGCCGCAAACTCCCCGCAGAAGATTGTCCCAGTAGCTTTGGACACCAATGCCCAAAGGCGTGACGGCACCCATGCCGGTAATGACGAGTGACTCATTGGTCATAATGATTCAGGCGAGGAAATCCGCAGGCTTGCCTGTGGGTATGAATGAGGACAATTTCCGAAAAAGCTTGCGCCCATCAAGGTTGAACCTTCTCTTGGGCACGGATCAGCTCGGCCAGGGCCAGAATGGTATTGGCATAGACCTTGGAATGATTGTACTTCATGAGCAAAGCGTGCATGGCTGCGGGAGAAAGACCTTCCTTCCAGCCGTGCAGAGAGAGATAGCGGGCAAGACTGGCGGCAGCGTCAGCTATGCCAAAGAGATCAATACGCCCATCGCCATCGCCGTCAGCAGCATACACGGCGATATTGGAAGGCATAAACTGACAAAGCCCCACGGCCCCATAAATGGAACTGGGAAGCGCTTCCGGGGCAATGGCGTTCGCCAGCATGTAGACAATCAGCGCACGCACTTCGGCATAGGCCCAGTCGGCGCGCTCGGGCATTTTTTTGGCAAGCCAGGCCATGCGTTTTTTCACGCCGCGCATCTTGGGCAGCCACTGGTCAATGCTCTGCGGTGTGCGCGAAACAGCCATACTGGCCAGAGTATACAAGGCGTTTTCCGGAACATCAGCCAACACTGTTCCCAGACGCGTTTCCACAAAGAGCAGGGCCACAGCGATTTCCGGAGGCACACCATAGCGTTGTTGGGCTGCGGCAAAAGCCGAGGCATTGGCCTGCAGATAGTTGAGGCAAGTCCTGGCATTGGCCTGGGTCACCACGCCCTTGTAGTAGTCTGTTTTGCGCACAGGCGCTTGGGGAAAAAAGGCTTTTTTGTAGAGCGCCAGCATTTTGCGTCCCATGGGCGACTGGGTAGGCTTGGCCGGAAGCGTCAGCAAAAGCGCATCCACCCCATCACCGGCGACGCCGTCCTTGGCCAGACGCGTCCTCAACTCCTGCCAGACAGGCGCAAGCTCCTGGGCGCAAAGCGCGGCAGAACAGCCTGTGAGCAGCCAGAGCCCAAACACAAGGGAGAAAAAAAGACGCGGCATAGACTACTGCTTCTTCAGCACTGGCGCAGGACTCGTCAGGACCATTTTGCTGTTATCCTTCAAGGACTGGCGCATGGCCTCAAGCCAACGCACATAGGAATAAAATTCTGGCGCCTTGGTATAGGCCTGGGCATAGGTCGCAGCGGCCTCGGCGTCGGCTTCACCGCGTTTGATCTGGGCGTCGCGTGCCGCATCAGCCAGAATCACCGTGCGCTGCCTGTCGGCATCGGAACGGATCCGCGTGGACTCTTCCTCGCCTTCACTGCGGTACTGCTTGGCCTGCCTTTCGCGCTCGGCCCGCATGCGGCCAAAAATGGCGCGCTGGTTTTCTGCGGGCAGATCCGTGCGCTTGATGCGCACGTCAAGCACTTCCATGCCAAAGGGCTGCATGAGTAAGGAGACCTTATTGGTGACTTCCTTCATGATATCGGCTCTGTGCGAGGAAACGACCTGCGTCAGCGTATAGGCGCCAACCAGGGCCCGCAGCTGGGAATAGACCACGTCGTCCAGTCTGGCCTGAGCGCCCGGGATAGAGCGCATGGTACGGTAGAACTGCAAGGGCTCAGTGATCTTCCAGCGGGCATAGTTATCCAGGACAATGGCCTTCTTATCCACAGTAAAGGCTTCCCGCGAACGCGCCTCATAGTCGAGCACACGCGCATCGAAATAGACCACATTCTGAATAAAGGGCAGTTTAAAATGCAGACCGGGTTCGTAGACTTCGTCCAGCGGATCGCCCAACTGCAGCACCAGCGCTTTTTGCGTCTGATGCACAGCAAAAAGACATTGGCTGCCCAAACCGAGCAGAATAAAGACAATGACCAGGCGCGCCATCAGTTTCTTGCTCATGCTATCACTCCGCCAGTACTATTTTTTCTCAGGGACTCGGATCTGCGGGGCATTTTTCATGTCAGGCAGCGGCAGATAGGGCAAAACCCGTTCTGCGGCCCCCGTATCCATGAGCACCTTTTCCTTGGAGCCGGCCAAAATTTCTTCCACGGTCTCGTAATAGAGACGCTGTTCCATGACCTTGGGGGCTTTTTCGTATTCCTGACGCAGTGCCGAAAAACGATCGGCCTCACCTTTGGCTGTCTGCACGCGCTTGGCCGCATAGGCCTCAGCTTCGTTGCGAATCGCCGCGGCCTGACCACGGGCCTTGGGCAACAGCTCGTTGCGGTAGGCTTCTGCCTCGTTGATGATACGGCTTTTGTCCTCGCGAGCACTGGCCACGTCTTTGAAGGCGTCGATCACGTCCTTGGGCGGATGCACATCCTGCAGCTGCACGGCAATAATCTGCACTCCCGCGGCATAGCGGTTTAAGATCTGCTGCAAGAGCTGCGTGGCGTCACTTTGAATCTTGAGCTTGCCATCGGTGATGGCTGAGTCGATTTGACTGTTGCCAATCACCTCACGCATGGCGGCTTCGGCGGCGTTACGCACCAGAGCGGGCTGATCCACCACATTGAAAAGATATTCTACAGGATTGCTGATTTTATACTGCACACTGAACTGCACATTGACGATATTTTCATCGCCCGTGAGCATGGAGGCCTCTTCCGGCATAGTGCGCACCTGACCCTGCTGGAAGGTCTGGCTCTGGCCAACGGAACGGAAGCCCACCTCACTGCGCAGAACCTGCGTCACTTTGGGCTTGTAGACGGTTTCCAACGGCGTCGGCCAGGCGTAGTGGGGACCGGCATCCACCGTGCGATTATAGCGGCCAAAACGCAGGACAATGCCCTGTTCATCGGGATTGACAATATAAATACCACTCAAAAGCCAGACCACAAAACCCGTCAAAAGCAAACCGAGCAGACCACGGCCGTTGGGCAGGCTCAAACCTCCGCCTCCCCCGCCACCAAACGGTGATCTGGGGCCACCAGAACCGCCGTTGCGAAAAATCACTCGCCGTTTGTCAAAGGCTTCGTGCTCTTCGCCCTCGTCCTCAAAATCCTTCTCATCTTCCGGTTCAGGACGGGGTGCGGGCTTGACCTGCTGACGTTTCCGTTTTTCCTGAAGTTTATCCCAATCCCAGCTCATCAAAATTTCCCTTTGTTTTCCTTGCAAAAGCGCAAGCCGGCGACAAAAGCTGTTCATAAAGAACATAAAGTACAGAATTTTATCTTAGCTTATAGACCTGGTCAAGCCGTTATGCTCAGCCTCCATTTGACAGGCCTATACTCTTCATCTATAAACGCGCTTTCGCGCTGAGTAGGTCGGCTCAACCGCTCAGTCAGACCGCGCTTTCCCAAGACAATTCCCTGTCCAAGCGTGCAATGCTCAACGGCTACGTGCTTGCGTAAGCCATGCTCCCAGGAGAAAATCATGAAATTCACAAGTTTCTTTCTCTCAGCCCTCTGTGTCCTCTTGCTGGCTGGCAATGCCCAGGCCGAATACAAGACCTTCGGGCCGGATGGCGCCAAATTCAAAGTGGATGTGCCTCAGGGCTGGACGGCCAAAGCCAACGACGGTGGAGCGCAAATCACTTCTGCCGACGAGTCAACCTCGCTCAGCATTCAGGTTCAGCCTTCCAGTGGCAAATCAGCCAAAGAACTGGCCACGGCCATTGGCGATCAGTTGAAGAACAGTGGCTACAACATCGTCAACCTGGAAGAGGAAAACAGCAATCAGGTCACACTGTATTCCGAAATGAATGGCGTGCGCGTGGCGACCTTGATCATCGTCGACGGCGACAAGTTTGTGGCCATAACCATGGCTGGCAAGGACGGCGACGGCATGAAGAAAATCATCGATTCCTTACAGGACGCCGAGTAAGCAATTCCTGATCCGGGCAAGCTCGACGCTTCCCAGACAAAAGAAGAGCCGTTTCAAAAAGCTGTTTTGAAACGGCTCTTCTTTCTTTGCGAGCAATTATTCAGCCTTGGCTGCGGCATGCTCCTTGATCACCTGTTCGGCCACAGGCTGCGGGGCTTCCTCATAGTGATCGAATTCCATGGTGAAAAAGCCCTGGCCACCCGTAATGGAACGCAGATCCGGCGCATAGCGCAGGACTTCGCTCATGGGCACATGGGCCTTGATCTCCGTGACACCGCCACGGGAATCGGAGCCCAGGACCTTGCCGCGGCGAGAGGAAAGGTCGCCGATGACATCGCCCATGCACTCATCGGGAATGGAGACCGTCAAAAGCACAATGGGTTCCAAGAGAACCACTTTGAGCGATTCCAAAGCCTTTTTGAAAGCAATGGAACCGGCAACCTTAAAGGCCATTTCCGAGGAGTCCACCGTGTGGTAGCTGCCGTCGTAGAGCTTGACGCGAAAATCGACCACCGGGCAGCCGGCCAGAAAACCACGCTGCGCCGCTTCCTGAATACCCTTGTCAATAGCCGGAATATACTGCTTGGGAATGGCTCCGCCCACAATGGCGTCTTCAAAACTGTAGCCTGAGCCGCGCGGCATGCCTTCCAGCTCAATCCAGCAGTCGCCGAACTGTCCGCGTCCGCCTGACTGCTTCTTATGACGGCCCTGCACCTGGCATTTCCCGCGCACCGTCTCTCTGTACGGCACCTTGGGTGTTTTCAAGACAATATCGATCTTATAACGGCGCTTGGCCTTTTCCACAGCCATTTCAATATGGAGCTGGCCCATGCCCGAGAGCAGAATATCGGCATTTTCCTCATCTCGGCCAAGCTTCAGGGTGATATCCTCATCCAAAAGACGCTGCATGGCCGCGTAGACCTTGTCTTCCTCGCCTTTTTCTTTGGGCGCCAAGGCATAGGTAATCAATTGCGGCGGCAAATCTGGCACCTTGAGCGTAAAGGGCGATTTTTCATCACAAAGGCAATCGCCAGTACGCGTATTTTTGAGCTTGGCCACGGCCACCAAAGCGCCTGGCCCCACGGCTTCCTTGCAGGGGAGCTGTTCTTTGCCCTTGACGTAGAGCAGACTGCCCAGACGTTCGGTCTCACCGGTGCGCTGATTTTTGACCGTGCAATCGCCTTCCATGCAACCTGAAAGCACGCGTAAAATGGAGAGCTGACCGGTGAAGGGATCGGTCAGGGTCTTGACCACAAAGCAGGCCAGAGGCTGCTCAGGATCAGAGGCGCGCGTCTCTCCCTGCTCGGAGACAAAGGCCGGACGTGCCAGGGGCGAAGGCAAAAGCGTGGCTATGGCATTCAAAAGCGGGGCTCCCCCCTTGTTTTCCAGGGCCGAGCTGATCAGCACAGGCGTCAGTTCACCGGAAAGAA
Organism: Desulfovibrio sp.; assembly: GCA_024699605.1. GTDB lineage: Bacteria > Desulfobacterota > Desulfovibrionia > Desulfovibrionales > Desulfovibrionaceae > Desulfovibrio. The sequence goes on from JAILPJ010000110.1 coordinate 28,236, forward strand.
CACCGATATTTAGCCCTTTCTTCAGATCTTCATGGGAAAGACTGCCTTCGTCGAGGTACTTTTCCATCAGCTCTTCCGAGCTTTCGGCGATATTTTCCACCGTCACGTCGTGCAAAAGCGCCACATCGTCTTCCAGTTCAGCGGGGATGGCCATCTCGCTGACGGCACCGTCGGCGCCAAAACCAAAGGCCTTATGCTCCAGAATATCGACATAGCCCACAAAACTGCCCTTTTGGAGAATAGGCAGCTGCATGGCCACGGTCTTAATGCCTAACGGCGCCAAACTGTCGAAGGCTTGGTGAAAATCAGCGCGATCGCGATCCATTTTATTGATCACAATGAGGGATGGCAAAGCCTGGGAGTGGACAGAATTCCAGAATTTTTTGGTCAGGGGACGCACGCCGTCCACGGCGTCAATGACAAAAACCACGCCGTCCACGCCTTTGAGCAGGAGATCAAGGTCGGCGGAAAAATTGCCGTCACCCGGAATATCCATGGCAAAATGACGCTCTTTGTTCCAGAGCCAGGTGGCCAGTGAGGGCTGGATGGAACCGCGGCGGCGAATTTCCTCGGGTTCAAAATCCATGGTTGTGGTCCCGGCTTCAATGGCTCCAAGACGCGAAATGGCGCCTGAGGTGTAGAGAAGCATTTCCATGAGCGACGTTTTTCCGCAGCCCCCAGTTCCTACCATGGCAAAAGTACGCTGAGTCTCCAATGGAACTTGCATGCTTGATCTCCCTTAGAGTAAAAAAGCAAAAAAAAGCTCTGGCTTGAGTTTTTTACAAAACTTCTGCTTTTCTATCGTCTTGACGCAAAAAAGAAAAGAGCCCTCTGCCCTGAACTTCAGCAACTGTTGCAGCACGAAAACTCGGGAGGCCGAGGAGAAAACGCTGCCACCGTGGTTTTTCCCGAACAGACAAAAAAACTTCCGCTCTTCTGCTCAGCGAGCCGATGACGGACTTTTGCCAAACAGAGGCAAGTCATGCGCGTACTTCTGGCCATTGCCGGTTTCATCACACTCTGCGCCATTATTTGGTGCTTCAAGACGATGAAAAGCGGCTTCACCACGCTCTCAGCCGACAAGGAACGCTTTCGCCAAAAATTCAGGGATGAGGAACTCCGTCTTTCCAAAGAACAGCGCGATATTTCCAGTTCCGAACAGTATACCCTGCTTGAGGCCGCCGTACGCGATCTGCTGCGTCTGGAAGAGCGCACAGACTGTGAACTCACGCGCCAGGCCGACCAACTGCAAATCCGCTGTCAGGAAAAATGCTGGATCATTTCTTTCCATCACCACAGGCAGGAATTAAAAAGTGCTTCCCGCGTGCTGCACGGTCCCGGCGTCTGGAGCCTGCGCGAGGGGGATAGCGTCGAACAGTTTCCGGGCATTGACCGCCTCATGTGCGCTTTTCAAAAGCGCCTGCGCGGCCAAAGTGACGCTGAAGAGTTGAATATGCTTGAGGAAAACGACGATTATATGGCACTCAGGCGCAAACACCTGGCCCAGAAAGGCAAAAACCGCGCTCAGTAAAGCGCCTCCCCTTCCTTGGGCTGCGTAAGCTGACTGATCACATCCTTAAACCAGGCGGGAACAGCCAGGGGCCTGCCCGAGCGATCAATCAGGGCGTGCTGGGTCATGCCGCTGGCCAAGATCTTCTGCTTGTCGCTGTCAGTAATCTCATATACAAAGCGGAGCGATGCCCTGCCCCATTCGCTGATGGCGATGCGGATCAGCACCAGATCATCGTAGCGGGCCGGGCTGCGGTAGCGGCAATTGGCCTCACGCACGGGCAAAAGAATTCCCCGGGCTTCAATGTCCGCATAACTTATGCCGCATTGCCTGATATAGGCGCTGCGCGCCCGTTCAAAAAGATGGAGATATTCCGCATAATACAAAAAGCCCATGGTGTCCGTTTCTCCGTACGAGACACGATGGGGAAGCCAGATATCCGGAGCCGGAAAATCATGCATACGCCTTCTCCCTGTAGCCAGTCTGCACAGAACCTGCTGCGCAGCCTCTGCTGTCTTTTGCTTGCCACATCCTTTGTACTCCTTGCAGCCTGTGCAGGCAAGAAAGCGCCTGAGGCCCTTGCCCCCTCGCAACCGGCTGTCGAACGCCATGAAAGCCCCGAGACCTTTGTTTCGCTTCTCAGACCGCAAGATCAGGGTATGCAGAGCTTCCGCGAGCTGGCTGTGTCCATCGACAAATCCCTGGGCTATCTCAAAAAAAAGAAGAGTTCAGACTACGCCATTCGCCGCCCAGGTCTGAGCATGACCTGGGGGGAAATGAAACGGACCCTGATCAGACTCAAGCAGCTTTTGCCGCAACTTGACGCCAATCCCAGCCTCTTTACGGAACATTTCCAGTGGGTGCCCGTTCAACCCTATATCAGTTATTCCGGCTACTATTCACCTGTCGTCAAAGCCAGCAAACAACGCAAACCAGGCTATACACATCCCATCTACCGGAGACCACCGGATCTTGGCCAGCACAAAGGCGCCTACTATACGCGCAAAGAAATTGAGGAAGAAGGCAAATTGGCCAACCGGGGTCTTGAACTGGCCTGGGCCGCGGATCCCGTGGATGTCTTTTTCCTTGAAATCCAGGGCTCAGGCTGCCTGCTGCTGGACGACGGCAGCCAGGTCTGTATCAATTATGCCGGCCAGAATGGCCACAAGTACAAGAGCTCAGGCCGCATCATGCGTGAAAAAGGTCTGCTTGAACGCGGTGACATTTTTGAACAGCGTCAGTGGCTCAAGGACCATCCGGAACGCGTCAATGAAATTCTGCATGACAATCCCAGCTTTGTCTTTTTCAAACTTGAAGGCACAGGCCCCACAGGCGCCATGGGCTATGTGGTCGACGACTGGAAGTCGCTGGCCACGGACAGATCCTTCATTCCCCTGGGCAGCATCGTGGCCTATGGCGTGAATATTCCTGATCCCAAGCGCGGCAAGATGGCTTTGCGCGGCATTGGCTTTGCCCAGGATGTCGGCGGAGCCATTAAGAAAAACCGCATTGACATCTACTGCGGAAGCGATCAGCGCGCCAACTATGTCGCCAGTTTTCTTGACGCCAAGGGTCCAGCCTGGGTGCTGAAAGCCAAATAAGCGGGAGGCACTATGCTTGGTCAAGACCACACCATTCTGGCGGGCCTGGCCGCTGACCAGAAACTGGCGCTTTTGCCGGCCATGGCCACACGTCACGGTTTGATCACAGGCGCCACCGGTACAGGCAAAACCATCACCTTGCAGACCTTGGCTGAAGGCTTCAGCGAAATGGGGGTTCCGGTCTTTCTGGCCGACATCAAAGGCGATCTTTCGGGACTGGCCAAAGCCGGCCAGCCCAAGGGCAAGATTGCCAGCCGCATTGACGAACTTCAGCTGCCCCAACTGGGCTATGTGAACAAAGGCTTTCCCGTCGCCTTCTGGGATGTTTTTGCTGAGCAGGGACTGCCTCTGCGGGCAACCATCAGCGATCTTGGGCCACTCCTTCTGGGTCGACTGCTGAAGCTGAACAGCGTGCAATCTGCCCTGCTGCACAGCGTCTTTCGCATTGCCGACGACCACGGCTGGCTTTTGCTTGATCTCAAGGATCTGCAAAGTCTCCTGGCCCATCTCTCCGAAAACGAAGCGCTCTATCGGTCAAGTTACGGCAATCTTCCCAAGCAAAGCCTGGGAGCCATCCAGCGCGGCCTGCTGGAGCTTGAAGCGCAAGGTGCGGCACAGTTTTTCGGAGAGCCGGCTTTGGCGCTCAGCGACCTCTTACTCACCGACGCCTGGGGCCATGGCGTGATCAACATTCTTGAGGCGCAACGGCTTGCCAACCATGCCCCCAAAACCTATGCCTGCCTTTTGCTCTGGCTGCTCTCCAAACTCTTTGAGGATCTGCCGGAATGCGGCGACCTGCCCAAACCCAAACTCGTCTTCTTCTTTGATGAAGCCCATCTGCTCTTTGACCACGCCGAAGCCGCCCTACTGGAAAAAATCGAGCAGGTTGTCAGACTCATTCGCAGCCGCGGCGTCGCACTGTTCTTTATCAGCCAGAGCCCGGCCGACATTCCGGATTCGGTGCTCGGTCAATTGCAGAACCGCGTCCAGCATGCCCTCAGAGCCTTCACGCCCAAGGAACGCAAAGCCGTCAAATGCGCCGCAGAGGCTTTTCGACCCAATCCGGCCCTGGATACCAGCCGTACGATCGAAGAGCTCGGTGTGGGCATGGCCTTAGTTTCCTTTCTCGACGAAAAAGGTGTGCCACGCATGGTGGAAAAAGCGGCCATCATCCCTCCGCAAAGCCAGGCAGGCCCTCTGGAAAACGCAGAGCTCACCCAGATCATCCAGCAATCCCCTCTCCAGGAATGCTACGCCAAGACCTTGGACCGCTATTCGGCCTATGAAATGCTGGCCGAAAAAGCCCAGATCCCAGCCCCAAAGCCCAGGACCAAAGCCCAGGATCCCGATCCCCTGGAAGCCATCCTTGGTTCCTTTGCCAAAAAAGCTGGACAGCAGCTCACCAATCAGATTGCCAGAAACATTGGCAGAAAACTGGCACGCGGCATTCTGGGAACGCTCTTTGGCGGCAAAGGCTCGAGGTGATTGGGCAAACGAGTCCTTGGTACTTTTCAAAAACACAAACGCCGTGTTTGTGGCTTGTGGGATCAACAACGATCCCTCCAAGCCGCTCCACGGCGTTTGTGCTAGGCTGCCTTAGGGAAAACTCACAAAAGCTTACACTGCGTTCGCTGACAGTCCCTGTTCTTCTCTGAGGTTTCGCATCCGTTTTTGCCAAAGCGACGTTTGTTGGCTGGAACACTCCGCAAGCTTCCCTTCCCCAGCTGAAGAACATCTTTCTTCATGTCGGCAGACATTTTTTACGCAAAGAAAGTGTTCACGTGGCGTGCCTTGAAAGCGCCAGGTACAGGCCTTTTCTCAGAAGCAGCCAACAGGCTTGCGGCTAACGATTCAAAAAGGCCGTATAGGCCAGCCAGGTCGAATAGATATCCACACAACTGGCCAGCTCAAAAGGACTGTGCATGGCCAAAAGCGCAGGCCCAAGATCAATGACCTGCATGCCCCATTGGGCCAAGAAAAGCGCTACGGTGCCGCCTCCGCCGGTATCGACCTTGCCCAGTTCCGCCACCTGCCACGGGATCTTGGCATGATTGAGGAGTCCGCGGACAAAAGCAAAATACTCGGCATCAGCATCGCTTGCGCCGTACTTGCCGCGAGAACCGGTGAATTTGCTGAAACACGGGCCAAAACCGAGTTGCGCCGCGTTCTGCTTTTCATGCAGATCCTGATAATCAGGATCCAGGGCCGCTGTGACATCAGCCGAAATGGCCTGGCTGTGCAGCAAAACCTGAGGGGGCGAAATCTCCGGCTCCCAGGCTTTGGCGATGCTTTCCACACAATAGCCCAGAAAACGCGAAGAAGCGCCTGTGGCACCGTCTGAGCCGATTTCTTCCTTATCCCAAAAGATCACGGCCTTGCTGCGACCCAAATGCTCACTGGCCAACAGGGCTTCCAGTGCTGTGAACACACAGATGCGGTCATCGTGTCCGTAGGCGCCGATCAGGGCCCGATCAAAACCGACATACCGAGCCTGACCGGCTGGTACGACCTCAAGCTCTGCTGTAATCAGATCTTCTTCAGCAATCTGCAGATGCTCGTACAAAAGCTCAAGCACAGCCTTCTTGATGGGATTTTCTTCTTTTTTCTCCTCGCCTTGACCTTCCTCTTCGCTCTCCCCAGTAAAACGCTGCTTGTGACCGATCACGATGTTCAGCTTTTCCCCGTCAAAGGCCTCGCGCAGATTCTGTTCCATCTGTTTCTGAGCCAGATGCGGCAAAAGATCAGCCACACAGAAGACAGGATCCTCAGGCTTTTCTCCCAGGCAGATGATCACGCGTTCGCCATTTTCCCGCACCACCACACCGTGGATGGCCAATGGTCTGGACAGCCACTGGTATTTGCGGATGCCACCGTAATAATGGGTTTTGGCCTGAGCCACATTGGCCTGCTCCACAAGTGGACGCTGCTTGAAATCCAGACGCGGGGAATCAGCGTGGGCCGCAATCAGGGACAGACCTTCAGAGAGCGGTATGGTGCCACGACGGGCCGCAAAAAGGGCTTTGCCACGGAGATTGGCCAGATACATCCCGCTTTGGGGATCATCACTGAAGCCCTCGGCACGCAGGCGTTCTTCCACATAGGCAATGGTTTCGCGCTCGGTCTTGCAGACACTTAAAAATTCACGGTAGCGCTCCACAAACTTCGCCACTTGCGCTAACTCTGTCTCGTCGGCAAAGGATTTCCAGGCATTTTTGGGCGTATAGGTCAAATTCTGCATATGCTTTTGTGCACCTTGCGGTGCACGCCTCCTTATTGAGATAGTTCTTGCGGCACAATCAGGCCACAGGCTATTTGTTCAGCAAAAAAATACCCTGGCCACTTAGCGGGCCAAACGGGCCTTTTCCCAGGCTTGCGTAAGCACCTGAGCCAGCAGGGCCTCATCACACGGCTCAAGTGTTCTGGGATCAAGACAAAAAGCGTCTTCTTCCAGCCTGCCCAGCAAGGGCGGAGTTGTGGCCAGCAAGGCCTTTTTTAACGCCAGAGCCGAAAAGGCTCTGGGCTTCAACGTCACAAGCCAGGTTGGCAGATCGTACTGCGGAAACGCGCCGCCGCCCACACGCGAAACGTCCTCTTTCAGACCAAGGAGAAAACGCTCTCCCACAGCTTCCGTCAGCATCTCAAGCAAAGCCTCGGCCCGTGCTTTGAGTTCCGCCTTTGTCATAAGAATACGTCGTAGCGTCGGAATCTGCGTTTTGGCCTGGTCGGGCTCACGGTAGGCACGCAAGGTGGCTTCAAGAGCCGCATAGCAGAGCTTGTCGCAGCGCAAAGCCCGTGCCAGCTGATTTTTCTTCATCTGGGCGATCAGCTCGGCCTTGCCCACGACAATACCGGCCTGGGGGCCACCGAGAACCTTGTCACCGGAAAAACAGACCAGATCCGCTCCCTGCGCTATGGTCTCCTGCACAGTCGGTTCCCCTGGCAAGCCGGCCTCCTCAAAACGGATCAGGCTGCCGCTGCCCAGATCTTCAAGCAGCAGCAGGCCATTGTTGTGGGCAAGTTCGGCCAGTTGCGAGAGTTCGACGCGGGCGTGAAAACCCACGACTCTGAAATTTGAGGTGTGCACACGCATCAGGGCTCTTGTCTTCTCCCCAATGGCCTCGGCGTAGTCAAAAAGATGCGTGCGATTGGTTGCCCCCACTTCCTTCAGGATGGCGCCACTTTTGGCCATGACGGCCGGAATGCGGAAACTGCCGCCAATTTCCACAAGCTCCCCGCGTGAAACAATGACTTCATAGCCCTGACAGAAGGTGTCGAGCATGAGCATGACCGCTGCGGCATTGTTGTTCACAACCAGGGCTGCCTCGGCGCCAGTTAAGGTTTGCAGAAGCTCTTCCACAAGACTGTAGCGGCTGCCGCGGCTGCCTTGACGCAAATCAAGCTCAAGATTGCAGTAGCCGCCTGCCGCCAGGGCCACAGCGGCCTGTGCCTCAGCTGAGAGCACACTGCGTCCAAGATTGGTGTGTACCACAACCCCTGTGGCATTGATGACTTTTTTCAAACGCGGGGCCAGTCTTTCCCGCAGAAACTGCCCAAGCAGCGGCAAATGCCTGGCTAAGGCCAGCCTTTCAGGATCGCTGAGCTTGCCTGCGCGAATTCTGGCTCTTTGTCCTTCCCAGTACTCCGCAATCAAGGTCCGCAGGCTTTCTCTGGGGCAATGGGCCAAGCTTGGGTCATAGGCCAAAAGACTCTGCTTTGTCTCATCAACACCAGGGATGGCCCGAAACAAAGTGTGCTGATCCATGCCTCCTCCTGCCATGATCAAACCGGCTCAAGCGCAGCCGGGTAAGCCGCGAAAAACTCCGCCAAAAGATAGAGCGAACCTGTCAGAAGATAGGGCCCATTTTCCTCAGAGGCAAGCCGCCGCAAGGTTTCAACCACAGAAAGGCCAATCCAAGAGGTCGCTTGCTCCACTTGCCCCCAACAAGCTGCCAGCTGCTCTGCGGCAAGTGCCCGTGGATTCTGAAGGCTGGGAAAATGCACAGGCAAATGGGGAAAGCTCTGCTTCAAAAGACGCACAAGGCTCAGCCAATCCTTGTCAGCAAGACAGGCAAAGACCAGTCCCTGAGGGGAAATGTCTGCTGCGGCCAGGGATCTCAACATGGTCTGCAGACCATGGGGATTGTGCGCCCCGTCGACAATCAAGGCCGGATACTTTGCACTGGCGCAAAGCCGTTGCAAACGGCCGGGCAAAAAGGCCTGCGCCAGACCTTTCTGGATCTTGGCCTTGTCAGGGCGAATTCCCAGACGCTCGGCCAGGGCAGAAAAAGCCGCAAGGGCCAGAGACGCATTCTGCTGCTGATGGCTTCCCAAAAGCCCCAGAGGTCCGTCATAGCGCTCGCTGGCCGTTACAAGGTGCAATGTGGCCCCACGCTTTTCCGCCATCGCCATCAAGGTCGTACGCGCGCAAGGGTACTGGGGGGCGGAAAAGACCAGCTGCCCAGAAGCCATGGCCTGCGCTTTATCAGAGGCTATGGCGGCAAGACTGTCGCCGAGAATCTGGCAGTGATCCAAGGCGATAGGCGTATAGCAGAGAATATCCCTGCGGCAGGCTGTGGTGGCATCGTGCGCCCCGCCAAGCCCTGCTTCAAGCACAGCCACCTGCACCTGGCTTTGACACATCAGCACAAGCGCCAGAAGCGTCATGAATTCAAAATAGGTGAGCCCGCAATCCACGGCAAGCACTTTATTGGCTGCCTCAAGCCAGGCCGCGTCCGTAAAATCCTCGGGAAACGCCCTGATGCGCTCTTTGGGCGAAACAAAATGCGGCGAGGTATAGAGTCCACAGGACAATCCGTGGGCCCGACAGAGACTTGTCAAAAAAACCGACGTGGAACCTTTGCCATTGGTTCCCAAAACCTGTATCACACAGGGCAATGGTGCCAGCGCCAGGGCTTCCAGCGCGCGCTCCATGCGCGTAAGCTCAAGATCAATATGGAAGAGACCGCGTTGCGCCAAAAAGGCCCAAAGCTCGTCCAAACACTGAAAACGCTGCATAGAAAACACTCACAAAGGGCACAAGGCCACTGAACATCACGACGGATTCCGCCAAAAAACGCTACAGCCAGGTAGCCGGTCCAAACCAGACGCAAACTCCAAACGGACAAAACCGTGCGCTGCTGCCAAAAAAGCCCTTGTAGGCCGGCTCCTCAACCGCAAATCAGCATTGACAATCACCTACACACATTGCATACTCTATCCTTAGCATTGTTGTCCAAAGAGTCCTTTCTCTTTTTTTCGCTTGCGCTCTGAGCTTTCGCCAAGGCCAAAGCTTGAGGGCCACAAGCCAACGTCTAAAGGAGCACCACCAATGAATATTCTCATTTTCGGACCCAACGGCAGCGGCAAAGGCACCCAGGGCAATCTGATCAAAGACAAATACAATATTGCCCACATCGAAAGCGGCGCGATTTTCCGCGAACACATCGGCGGCGGCACGGAACTCGGCAAAAAAGCCAAAGCCTATATTGACCGCGGCGACCTCGTGCCCGATGACATCACCATTCCCATGGTGCTCGATACCCTGAAAACCAAGGGTCAGAATGGCTGGTTGCTTGACGGCTTCCCGCGCAATATGGTCCAAGCTGAAAAGCTCTGGGATGCGCTGCAGAAAGAAGGTCTGAAGCTGGACTATGTGGTGGAGATTCTTTTGCCGCGCCAGGTGGCCAAAAACCGCATCATGGGTCGCCGTCTGTGCAAAAACAACAACAATCACCCCAACAATATCTACATCGACGCCATTAAACCCAATGGCGACAAATGCCGCGTCTGCGGCGGTGATCTCTCCGCCCGCAGCGACGATCAGGACGAGGCCGCCATCAACAAGCGCCACGACATCTACTACAATTCCAACGATGGCACCTTGGCCGCCGCCAATTTCTTCAAAGAACTGGCTCTGAACAAGGGCATGACCAAGTATATTGCCCTGAACGGCGAAGGCAGCATTGATTCCATCAAGGAAACCCTGCTTTCGCAGCTGGCCTAAAACCAAAGCGTGCACGCCAACACCAACGGTGTGGCGAACCGTTCCTGACGCCGTATTGAGACCTTCGTTCACCAATACGCGACTGTCAGAAGCCTTCTCGAAAGTATGAGCAAAAGGGGCAAAGATCTTTGCCCCTTTTTCTTTGCCTCATGAAGCGGGCTTATTGGCTGTCCTGGAGCTCGCGAAAACGCTGACGTGCCCGGCTCAGATCCTCTGGCGTATTGACATTGTAGAGGGCACGACTGTCGCGCTCAGTCATGATCAGACGCTGCACAAAGGCCTCGGGGATCACCCGCTGTAAACCGTACCGGCCTTTGGCCAAGGCCGTTTCAAAATACGGCAGCGAGGCCTGGGCATAGACCGCACAGAGGCTTTCCAGACAATCATGATCATTGACAAAGGCTGTGAGCAAAATTTCGGGTTTACGCCTGGCATGCGCTAAGAGCAGACGCTCGAGCAGCTCCTTGGTCAAAAAGGGGGTATCACAGGCCAAAACCAGAACGTCTGAAAAACCGGCATCGCGAGCAAAACGCAAGGCCGTCATGATGCCTCCCGCAGGCCCGAGGCGTTCGCAGGCGTCTTCCAGACACGAATAGCGAGGAGAAAAAGTGCCGGAACGGGTCACAAGCAGACGGGCTTCCACACAATGGCCAAGCAGCTGCCAGGTACGCTCCAAGAAGGTTGTGCCGTCTTCCAAGGTCAAGAGCGCTTTATTCTGCCCCATGCGTGAGGAAAGGCCTCCGGTCAGAATGATACCCAGAACGTCTCCGTAACGTGGCATCAGCAGCCTACCGATTCGAGCCAGGATGCTTGATCTCTCCAAGCCAGTAGGCGATCAGTGTCCTCTGAAAAGCTGAGTCAGCCGCACTCAGAGGACGCAGCTTGGAAAAACGCTCTTTAGCCTCCTCCTTGGCGAAAAAACGCACGCGACAGGCCGCCCGTCCACGCGCGGCAAAGTCGCGCAGCACGGCCGGTTCAAGATCAAGCGTGCGGGCTTTGTCAGCGGCGATTGGCTCGTGGTATTCAAAAAGCACCTGCATCTTGCGGAAAAAGAGCAAAAATTTGGCCCGGTAGACCAAAACCTTTTCCTTGGCCCGGGGATCGGGGAAGGGATCTTTGGCCGCATCCAGCAGAAAAAGGCTCTCATAGAGCGTTTCTATCCGTTCTCCTTCGCCATAGGGCTCTTCGACCCGGCGCAGCACAGGATACGGCAGGTGACTGCCCGCCACCCATTGCCATTCCCCTGGAGTTTCGGCAAGGGCTGTGACAAGCTCTCCAAGCTGATCGCGATAAACGGCAAAGGATACGCGCACGCCTTCGGCATCAAGACGCCGGTCTTTCGGACGCACCGTCTTAAAGCCAGAGGCGACCAATTGCATAGAGGCACTCGGCTCAAAGAGCAGGCTGGGCCTGGCCCGACTGACCAAGACCTCAAGTCCTTGCGCATTGCGCACTATGCCCTGGAGAGGTCCGGGTTTTACGGTGTAGAGATACCAGGCAAAGGCTGCGGCAAGAACACAGAACAAAAGCACAAGTATTTTCACTGCAACTCCCGGCAAAGGCTATGCAGCCAGCTTCTGTGCGGGCACAAGGATCAGGGTGAAAAGAAATCCCAACAGGGCCAGAGCGCTCAGCGTGTGGAAGGTCGCAAGGAGACCGAAATTGTCGGCCACAAGCCCCAGCAGAGGCGCGAACAGCCCGCCGATACTGATTCCCAGGCCCAGGGTGATACCTGAGGCAAAACCGATATTGCGGGCCAGATAACGCTGACCAACCACCACCACGGGACTGAAGGTGGTGTACAGCGCAAAGCCCAGAAGCACAAGGTCCAAATAGGCCAGAAAAAAATTATCGAGAAAAGGAAAGAGCAGTATCAGGGGCAAGGTCAGGGCATAGCCCAGACGAATGACAAAGAGAAAGCCCAAACGGTCCGCCAGCATGCCGCCCAGAAAATTGCCGCAGATGCCGCTTAAGCCAAAAAGTGTCAGGGCCAAAGCCGCTTCGGTTTCCGTCTGGGAAAAATTGGCAATCCAGTAGAGCGGCACAAAAACCCTCAAACAGACCATGAGTACCGAACGGCAGATAATGGCGCCGGTCAGTCGGAAAAAGGCCGGCCAGTTATTGCTGGCGATCTGGGCCTGCCCCGAACTCTTTTGCGGATTCTGCTCGCGCCTAGGGGTAAAACGGCGCGCTTCCCACAGAATCATGGCCCCCATGCCCACAGCCAAGACCGCCAAAATACTCAGACTACGAAAACCAAAAGCATTGATCAGCCCAACGACCATGAGCGGCGCCAAAAGAAAACCCATATTGCCGCCGATGGAAAAGAGACTTGTGCCCGTCCCCTGTCGCTCGCCCGCATGTCTGGTCACGAAACGCATGCCCGCTGGATGAAACATGGCCGCGCCGATGCCGCTGATTCCCACGGCCAAAAAGATGCCAAGATAGCTTTCAAGAAATCCCAGGGCCGCCATAGCCACACCGGCAATGACAATCCCCAGGGGCATCAGCCAGATTTTCGGACTGCGGTCCGAAAGCAGACCGAACATCGGCTGAATGACCGAAGCCAGGCTTGAGTTGGCGAGCATCAGACCACTTACGGCACTGTAGCTCAGCCCATGCGAGGCCACAAGGAACGGCAAAAGCGCCGGCAAAGCGCCGGTATTCACATCGCAGAGAAAATGACTGAACGAGGCGAGAAAGATTTTTTTCTTGTCCATGGACAGATGCCTTAAAAACGGATAACAGGCTTGAAAAGACGCCGCAAAAGCCCGAAAGGCAGAAGATCAAAAAAACCCAGAAGCCCATTCCAGCCTCTGGGAACAACAATAAGGAGGCGGTTTCCAGAGGGAAACCGAAGTATATGGCACAAATCTCTGATCAAAACTGGCTCGATACGGTCTTTCCTCCCTCACGTACGGAAGCGTTTTTTGAGGCTCTCTTTGGTGGGGCCGAAGAAGGCGCCTACGACATCCGTCTGGTTTATCGCCGCTCTGATGCCACGCATCTGGAAATGGCCTTTGACCTCATACAGCGGCCAGGAAAATGCTTACGCTGCAATTTGACCTATGGCCTGCCTGAAGTCTTTGCCCGTCATCCCATTCTCAACATCAAGGCCGTGGCCGAAACGCTGGGCCAGGCAATGGGCTGGCAAAAGACAAGCTGGTCCCTCGGCCATACCGAAGAACACAGCCCAGAGCTGCACAGCATTCCCTTCTCCCTGGCCAAGGACGCTTAAGGGAAACTTTCAAGGGGCAGCCACTGCGGGCCCTGTTTGGCCTTTTGCCCCGCCTCGGGCCTACGTTCAGGGTTTTTTGCGCCCTGCGATGAGGGCTCCAGAGACAAGGTTCCTTTTTGATCAAAAAGCCAAGGCGCTTTGGGTTCTTTCTCCTGCCAAAGCCCCTTGGCACTTTGTTGTGCACTTTTCTGCAAGCCCAGCCACTTTCTGCAGATCATGGCCCGGCACGTCGACTCAACCCAGGCGTGCCCCTCTGCGACGAGTCTGCCGTTGACCACCTGACCGTTTCTGGCCACAAGGGCAAGCACACGACCATGGGCATCCAGGCCCATGGGGATAATTTCCACCTGGCTTTTCAACGGCAAAAGCTGCGCCAAAAAAAGTCTGGCGTCGTTGCCGTCGTTCTGGGTGAGAGCAGGAGCATCAATGCCATAAAGCCGGACAAAAAGAGGACACTCTTCATCGGCACACGGTGCCACGGTCAGGGTATCGGCGTCGTAGACATTCATCACACTGGCAGGCCAGGCCCAGACAGCGCTCAACGGCAAGAGCACAAGAGTCACTACGAGCAAAAGCTCTCGCATAGGTCTTACCAGTCATGGAAACGGCTGAGCATATCGGAACGGGCACGCATCTCATCCAGACGCTTGCGTGCCTGGCTATCGCCCTGGGCCGCTGCCTTGTGGAACCAGGAAATGGCTTGGGATCGGCTCTGGGGACAACCATAGCCTTTGCTGTATAAATCACCCAGAGCATACTGTGCTGGCGCGTAGCCGGCTTCAGCCGCCTGCCGGAAAACCTGTACAGCCTGCTCGGCATTGGCCATGACGCCGATACCTTCCAGCAGCATCTTGCCAAAAAGATACTGCGCTTCCACATTGCCCTGTTCGGCCGCCCTAGAGCACCAAAAGGCCGCCTTCACCTCGTCCTTGGGAACACCGTCGCCGTTGATATAGAGCGTGCCAAGGTTGAGCTGAGCCTGGAGATTGCCCTGTTCTGCGGCAAGGCCAAACCAGCGCGCGGCTTCGTGAGAATCCTGCGGCACACCGTGACCATTGTAGTACATGACCCCCAGATGCTGCTCAGCTTCGGCAAAACCACGGGTGGCCGCGGCCTGAAACCAGGCGCAGGCCTGCTCATTGTCCTTGGGAAGTCCGCTGCCATTGTAGTACATCAAACCCAATAGATCCTGGGCTTCAAGCAGACCGCTTTCCGCTGCCTTACGGCAGTAAAAAGCCGCCTGGGCGGCATCCTTCGCCACGCCGCGACCTTCAGTGTAAAACAGCGAAAGATTATACAGAGCATCACTGTCCCATTGTTCTGCCGCCTTGCGATACCAGTAAGCCGCCTTGACGTCATCGCGAGCCAGGCCTTCACCCTGCTGATAGTTCCACCCCAACCGCGCTTGGGCCTGCGAAACGCCCTGTTCAGCCGATAAACGTATCCAGTGGACATTCTCCGCCAAATTTTTCGGAACACCGCGCCCATGATAATAGAGATCTCCTAACGAGAGCTGCGCTCCGGCATGCCCAGCTTCAGCTGCGCGCAAAAAATAGCGCGCGGCTTCCTGCAGATCGAGCTCATTGCAGGCATCCTTTTCCAGGCGCAGCCCCTCCCGATAGCAGTCTTCGCTACTCAGTTCATCGTCTGCCTCGTCAAAATCGGCGCTCTCCGGCTGTCCATACGAAGTCTGCAGATGCTCAAAATCCTGCGTACTGCGGCCGAGGATTTCCAAAAGACTTTTCTGCAGCGAGGCTGGCTGTTTTTTGCAAAAACGCGTCAGATGCACCGCGAGAGCCGCGCCTGTTTCATCAGCACAGACATCGGCCACTTCACGATCGCTCAGCTGTGACAAAAAATACCAGGAGGCCAGAGCTCTCTTGACGGCGGGTTCCTGCAAATAGTATTTGCGGGCAAAAGTCTTGGCTTCCTGATCAATCCAGTAAGCTGCCGTGGCACCGGAGACATACATTTTCTGGGGATAGCCTTCCACATAGAGCCTGAGCATCAGCCCGGCCTCGCCCACAAAATGGTTTCCCAGAAGCTCTCCCAACGCCTCTTCCAGCGTGCCCGCCAGCTGGCGATCCTGGAAGAGTTGCTCTCCCATATACTGACGAATTTTGATCAAGGCTATGAGTATCTCGGTGCGCATAGAACTCCCTATACTGCTAAAAGCCTCTGCCCATTGGACTCTTTGCAACAAAAGTCAGAGGCCCTGTCGGCATAAAGCAATGCTCTGCCAAAATATCGTAGGATTTCGGAAAGAACAAGACAGCGTCGCACAAAGTCTCAAAGCAAGTGTCACGCAAGCCTTGTCTTTCCCCCTCCTGTCACGGCTCAAGCCGAGTTTTTTTCCTCTTCGACCTTCAGGAGCTATTCATGTCTCGTCCATTGCCTCTCTGTCTTTTCCTCGGCCTGACTCTTGGGCTCTTAACGCTTCTGCCCAATCAAGCCGTCTGCGCTCCACAAAACAGCGCAAATCCTGTTCTCAAGCTGATCAAGAATCTGCGTTCTCCCCACATCTTTTCGCCCAAATCCGCAATTTTCTCCAGTGACGGCTCAAAATTCTACATCAATGCCCTGGAGGGCAAAGAAACGCTGGTCTACGACACCGACACGCTTGAGCTGAAAAAAGTCATTCCCCACACCTTTCGTCAGGAAGACGCCCCTCTCTTTCTCAACGGAGAAAACACGCTTTTTGATTACACCTATCACAATTGCCGAGGTACAGGCGACAGAAACTGCTTCAGCGGCAAACCCGTGGAATGCACCCTGACCCACAACGGACGCTATCTCTGGGTTTCCTACTACCGCAGAGAATGTGATCACAATGCCTCATCGCCGTCGGCTCTGGCCATCATTGACACCACCACAGACACCATTGTCCGCGTCATGCCCACAGCCCCCCTGCCCAAGATGGTCGCGGCCTCGCCTGACGGCAAACGACTGGCTGTCACCAACTGGGGAGACAATACCGTAGGCCTGATTGATATCAGTTCCGATCAGCCCAAGGATTTCCACTACGAGCGCCTGCTGGTTGTTGGGCAAAAACTCAATGTGGCGGGGATCAGCGGTAATCGCGACAATGTCTGCGGTCTTTGCCTGCGCGGCACCGTCTTTACGGCTGACGGTCAGTATCTTTTGGTTGCCGGCATGAAAACTTCACACCTCAATGTCTTTGCCGCCCAAAGCGGTCAAAAGATCGGTACGGTGCGTCTGCCCGTGGCCAACCCCAGACATCTTGTCCGCAGCCCCGATGGTCGCAAACTCTATGTCAGCTTCAATATCCCTGGTAAAGTTGCCGAAATCGACATGGCCGAAATTCTCAGCCGCGCGCCCGGCAATGGCAGTGTTTCCGGCCGTGTGCTCACGGTGGGCAGCGGAGCTCGGACTGTGGCCGTTTCAGCCAATGGCAAGCATCTCTATGCCGCCTGCAATAAAAGCTCTTCTTTGACCTGCATTGACATTGCCAGTTGGCGCATCCTCGGTACAGCGCCTGTCGCGCCCTATGCCGTAGGTCTTGCCATCCATCCAGAAGAAAAGCTGGCCCTTGTCACCAGTCAGGGACGCAACGGCCAAGGCGGCAATAACGTAGCCGTCTTTGCCATTGAGCAGAACAGGCCATAAGCCAAGAAGCTCTGAACAAAAAAGCCTCATGCTTTGCACGAGCAAAGCATGAGGCTTTTTTTTGTTTCCTAAACAGAGACTGTCAGCCAAAGGCGCAGGTTGTCCCAAAGCCTGTGGCGGCACCGTGTTGACGCTTTCAAAGCAAATGACGAGCAACACAGAAGATTCCAGGAAAAGCTGCGATGTTTTGTCCTTACTTGAGCCGGCTGGGATCATAGGCCTTCACAAGTTCCCTGGCTAGGGCACTTGTGGCATCGACGGCTGGTATACCGAAGTATGCGCTCTCGGTCAGTGCCAAAGGAATTTCCGTGCACCCCAGAAGCAAAACGTCCACGTCCAAAGCCACAAGGCGTTCAGCTGCCTGCAGCAGGATCTGCCTAGCTTTCTGGGTCACCGGGCTGGATGTGGCCTTGATGCCAAACTCCTCATTGCTGATGGCCTGCTGCACCTGCTCGCATTGTGCTTGATCCAGGACCACGGGGATAAAACCAGCAGCTTCCAGGGCATCCTGATAGAGGCGCGTTCGCAGCGTGGCAACAGTTCCCATCAGTCCTACGCGAGCCCCGGGCTGAGCCGTCTTTCGCACCTGTGCCACAGCCGCGTCAATAATATGGACAAAACGGGTTTTGGCATCTGCTTGCCGCAGGTGTTCAAGGGCAAGCTGCAGAATTTGAGGGCAGTGTGCCGTATTGCAGGGCATGCCGATGATATCGGCGCCGGCGCGGACAAGGCCGACCATGATCCTGCCGATGGCTTCGCCAGGATTGACTGTGGTCAGACCGAGAAGAAATTCAGGCCGTACCGGAATATCGCCGGGAAAGGAGTGCAACATCACACGCAGATGCTCTTGGTCATGCACGGCCCGGGTCTGGTCAAATATTTTCTTGACCAAATCCAAGCCGGCATACGGCCCCAAACCGCCTACGATACCTATGCAATGTCCTTCCATGTGATCCTCGCAAAGCCACAGCAGTGCCAATATCAAGAGTTTCCTAATGCCTAAGCCTTCTCTGCGCTTGCCTGATGGGGCATTGGTTGTCCATCCGTCCAGGCGGGATGAACCAAATAAGGCGGCGGAGCCCGCTTCGAGCTCCGCCGCAATGAGGTGTTAGGCCTGATCAGGTGTTTCAGGCCTGATTTCCCCTTGTTCAAGGCGAGTCACAAGTAAGGCTCCTGTGGCGTCACCGAGCACATTAATTGTTGTTCGTGCCATATCCATAATGCGATCCACGCCGGCCACCAGGGCTACGGCCTCAAGCGGAATGCCCACCTGGGTAAAGACCATGGTAATCATCACCAAGGCCGCTCCCGGAACACCCATGGAACCAATGGAGGCCAAAACCGCCAGCAACAACACGGTGAGTTGCTTATCCAGCGGCATGGGTATGCCATAAATTTCAGCAGCGAAAATGGCTGCGACACCCATGTAAATAGCTGCGCCATCCATGTTGATGGTATTGCCGAGGGGGATGGAGAAGCTGGAGACCGTCTTGGAAGCTCCCATCTTCTGCACGCTTAACATGTTTGACGAAAGAGCCGCTGCACTGGAGCAGGTTGTAAAGGCAATAATCAGGGGCGAAGCCACGCCTCTGAGAAAGGCACCTGGAGTGAGCCCGGAAAACTTGACGCAGGGCAGATAGACCAAAAGAATCTGGCAGAGACTTGCCACATACATCACAGCTACCAGCTTGATCAACGGCAACAAGACCGAAAGACCATGCGAGGCCACTGTCGAGGCCATCAGGGCAAACACACCGATGGGGGCATAGATCATGACAATGCCCGTCACCTTGATCATGGTTTCAGCACAGCCTTCCACGGTCTTGAGCAAAGTCTCGCCCTTCTCACCAATCATGCTCAAGCCGAAACCGAAAAGCAGGGCAAAAAAGATAATCTGCAGCATCTTTCCCTGCGCAAGCGCTTCAACAGGATTGAGCGGGATGATATCCATGAGCACCTTGACCAGAGGTGGTACAGTGGCCTGCTTGGGAGTAAGATTTTCCGTTGAAAGAGAGAGACCCAGTCCAGGCTGCACCAGATTGGCCAACAAAAGACCAATGGCCACCGCCAAGGCCGTGGTGAAGATATAATAGACCAGAGTCTTGGTCGCCACACGCCCTAAGGTGCGCACGTCAGAAACGCTGGCCGCTCCGGCAATGAGGGTAAAGAAGACCAGCGGAACAACCACCATGCGTATGAGGGTAATGAAAATTTGTCCAAACGGTTTGAACCAGCTGGCATCAAGACCCACTACAGGGGCTAACATTCCGACAATAATACCGAGAACCATGCCGACAGCCATCTGCTTCGGCAAACTCATCCCTGCTTGCATAACATTCTCCAAAACTATGACATAGGAGAGTACACGCCCTCCGGTTGGATATGGAGATTAACAGACACCGGGACCGAATGGTTGAAGAACGGTTGTCGACATTAGGCAATATAATGATGCACCCAAGGGGAATTTTTTGTCAATAGGCAAGCAAAGATTGAGACTCTCGTATGCCTTTCATGGCGCCTATGGCGAGCTACGGCAACGCACGCTTGTCTTTTTGACGCTAACGATGACACAAGACAACGGCTTGTCGTGTTGCGATAAGCGTGTTTCTGTCCAGCAAGCGCCTTGCCTGCCCTTCTTCCATCACACCTGAAAGACAAAAAAACCTCCTGTTGTTACAGGAGGCTCTTATGCTGAAAACAGAGAACGGAATACGGTCTTACGCCGCAAGACTTTTGCCAGAGCTCTTTGTTCGGAGCTCCCCAAGCCCAAACAATCTTTTTGGCATCTCCTAAGCCAGCGAATCTGCCCAAAAAAGTCTCTTCGGCACCTCAAAAAGTCGTACAAAGGAATCAATTAAATTATTTTGCAATAATTCTCTCTCCAATTTCTCGATAATGATCACGCAACATCTTACCGACAATTGGTATATTTTTTTGATAGACGACTTCAGCTATTTCAGCATGTCTTTCGTAAAATCCTTTTGGCGAAAAGAGAGTAAGCCATTTTTTATAACATAAAAACTTTGATATAGTAACGCATGAACGGCGAGCCATTTCCACAAGCCGATGATTATTACAGCGCTGTAATAAAGTCGAATGAAAACAATCATCATGCTGCATCATTGACGAAAGATCAGTAGCATTGGCACTTGCCTGGCGCATATCTGCGACAACAGCATGAAGACGCGCCATATCTTCTGCAGTCCATTCGGCCAGGGAATCGGTAACCCCAGCGGCCTCCAGGATGGCCCCCACGGCATAACTGTCCAAAATATCTTTATCCGTCAGCAAGCGCACCCGTTTACCCTTTTGCGGCTCGGAGGTCACGAGACCTTCATAGGTCAATTCCTGCAGTGCCTCACGAATCGGAGCCCGACTGATGGAAAGCCGCGCTGCCAGCTGCGGTTCCTTGACGGGAAACCCTTGTGACAGTTCCCCGTCTCGAATCATTCGCCTGATAATCTGCGCCACCTGGCTGGAATAGGTTTCCTTTTTGAGCAACATAACAACAACTCCAATATTCCTTGCGCATAACCTTTTCTTCTACCTCATTTATTTTTAGCTGACAAGCTCCATATCAAGCCTCTCTGCGGGGAATATTGACAAGCCATGAAAACGAGAATAATTGTCAGATGTCGACATTAGAGTGTTTATTGTTACATGGAGGATGCTTCAAGCAAATCATCACCCATCTGCTCTTTTTGCCGCCTTTGGCCCGTATTCTCAAACGGTTCAAGACGGGCATTACGTTCTAGGGCGACAAATGGTCCTTGTTTCGGCTTTTGGCAGCCTGACAAAGAAAGACGTGAGCGCTCAGGCCAAGCCGGAGAGTTTGTTGCGCTGTTTGCTGTGTTGGCAATGGCAGCAGAGTCTGTGCAAAAATAACACATTTCTGACAGACATTTTGCCCTCACACCAGAACGTGCCGCAGACGTTTCCAAGGCTTGCCCTGTTGCCTATGCTCAAAGACGTGCCACTAGGTGCTCTGAGTAAAATAGGACACACCCTGTAGTCATCCTCCCTCAATATTTGGCTTGCCTGCTAAGACAGTTCAGTTTCATCTTACTTTTGCAGAGGTTATTATGAATCTTGCGCAATTTCCCAGACGCGGTTATGTAAGCACGCCCACGCCCATTGAATACCTCCCCAACTTCAGTAAAGCCCTGAACGCCGGCATTGATGTCTTTATTAAACGCGACGATATGCTCCCCGGCGCTGGGGGAGGGAATAAAACACGCAAACTCGACTTCTGTGTCGCCGATGCGCTCAACAAAAACTGTGATACCCTTATCACCTGCGGAGCCGTCCAATCCAATCACTGCCGTCTAACTCTCGCCTGGGCCATACACGAAGGCATGGAATGCCATCTTGTTCTGGAAGAACGAGTGCCCGGGTCGTACAATCCTGAGGCGTCAGGCAACAATTTTCTCTTTCAGCTGATAGGCGTCAAAAGCATCACCGTTGTTCCCAAAGGAACTGACATGATGGCTGCCATGCAAGGCGTGGCTGATAAGCTCTCTGCCAACGGCAAAAAGCCCTACATCATTCCCGGCGGAGCTTCCAATGCCCTTGGAGCCCTCGGCTACGTCAGCTGCATGGAAGAAATTATGGCGCAGATGTTTTCGCTGGGACTGAACTTCGATCACATGATCGTACCCAGTGGCAGTGCTGGTACTCACGGCGGCATTATCGCAGGTATGGTGGGCAATAATATCAACATTCCCGTAACAGGCATTGGCGTTAACCGCCCCAAGCCCGTACAGGAAAATGCTGTACTTACCGTAGCTAATCAATCTCTGGAATTGCTAGGAGTAGAGGCACGCGTACCCGCCGATAAGGTTGTGGCCTTTGACGACTATGTAGGACCTGGCTACTCCCTGCCCACAGATGCCATGGTGGAAGCCGTCAAAATACTCGCCCAGACAGAAGCCATCCTGTTGGATCCGGTCTATTCAGGCAAGGCTATGTCCGGCCTGATTGATCTGGCCCGCAAGGGGTATTTCCCAAAGAAGGCGAAGGTGCTTTTCCTGCATACCGGAGGATCCCCAGCACTCTTTGCCTATCTGCCGACTTTTAGGAAATAAGCAACGGCAAGATCTCAAATTTCGCTCTTATCTCCCCTATCTCACCCATGAGAAGAACAAATAGAGCCTGCCCCGTGTTTCTCGATCGGGGCAGGCTCTTTGTCTGTCTACAGGGTAAGCTCTCCAAGTTGTCAAGCACCCACATGGAAAGCTTACAGTGCATCGCCGGCAAAGACGGCGCGGAAATGTGCTGAGAAGTCGAAAGGGACGGGATGGGCGTCGATTTGCGCGGTCGCCCCCTGCCGCAGGAGCCCGATTTCAGCTCATGCGCCACGAGGGACTTCTGGGTCGGCAGCATAATCGTTCTATACCAGTGGCACTGGAACCTCACGTTCAGAGAGATCCTGGAGAAGGTGCCGGTCAGGCGCTTCTACGACTATTATTGGCGCTATCACCAGGAGGCGGAGGCGCGCTTCATGAAGGAGCTGGACCGGGTGTGCCTCTATCCGGCTTTTATGGAATAACAAAGATTCCATTTTCAGAAATGAATCCTTTTTCAATAAGCGAGTTCCATGCGTTTTCAGCCTCCTCTCCATCTTCCATGTCTTTCGTGGCGCTGATGAAAGACCAGCGATGTCCGGGATTGGCACAGCAAGTATGGAGCAATTCAAGTTCAGAATCAGTTAAAATAATGTTATTATCATTTAGATAGGTATGTGCCTGTCGCAGCAAAAGCGATCGTTCCATAGCTCCATTAATGGCGTTTGCATGCATCGCGAGCATGAAATCAAGAAAACGTCCCATTCCTTGAGCTTCAGTGATGCTTTCGAGCGCTGAATAATATTCGAATTTATTCCGTTCAATTTCCACTGACAAGCTATATGGACGAAACAATGAGCCGGATGATTCGGAAAGATACCTATCGGCGAGCATTCTCGCCATCCGTCCGTTTCCGTCGCGGAACGGATGAATGACGACGAACAGAAGATGCGCGAGAATCGCGCCGGCCGATCTTGGCAATTCGTTCTTGGACATGCGCCACCAGGAGAGATATCTCCGCATCAGCTCAGGAACGAATTCGTGCGGCGGCGCGTCGTAAACCGAATATTGCGCGCCATCAACGTCAAAAGCGTAAACGCTTTCGGGATGATTCCTGATTTTCCCCCAGTCGTCTTGGTCGTCGGAACGAAGCATGGCGTGCGCGGACAAGATCAGCTCGAGCGCGATTGGCTCGGTGCTTGAAAGCATTTCCAAAGTCGCGGCGACCGCTCTTTCCTCTTTGGATCTTCCGCCATGCTTTTTCCATTGAGCGACGCCGATGCCAAGCGCATTGGCGAGGGATGACCTGACTGATTTCCTGCTCAGGCGGATGCCTTCTATATTCCAGTTGGCAAGAATGTTTCCGGCGAATATGCGGAATTGCTCATTCTTGAAGCTCTGATGCGAGCAGAGATCCGTCAATTTTGATTCGGAGCCGTCAAGCTCTTTCGCCTGCGAAAGAAAATCTTCGTTAAGGTCGGCAAAATTAAGCCAATCGGGATTTTTCCAAATCCAGCTTCTATCTTTGATAGCGGTCGAAAGTTCGTGATTATCTTTGGCATTATTATTGATAATCATAGGCTTTTCTCCGGGGCATCGAAGATGGGCGCCGCGTGATAATCGCGCCGTCCACGTCGAATCGGCCATCTCTTTCCCACACATCATTTTCTATCCGAACGCCGACATCCCCCAAGCGGAAAGGGGCGACAAGATCGCCCCCTCACTCTTGAAACTGGGCGGAGCCCGCAAGGGGGAGCGAAATCCGCCATGCCCCTTGTCCCCCGCCGAAGCGCCTTTCCCGGCGACGACGCCATCAGCCGCGACGCGCCCGATACGCGAGCCCTGCTAATACCTCGGTTGTCTTCACCGTTCACGGTGTCAGGGACAACATAATACTCACGTTTCAGAAAGAATATCGTTACAAATCCCAAAAGCAGCCGACTGCTTTGCCACTAAGGGCAAAAAATCCAAAACAAGCTGTGTCTTTTAAGCGCAAAAAGTGTTGCCGCCAAGCCTTTTTAGTTTTCATCAAAAAACTTTTCCACATGACCATCAACGCCAATGCGGGCAAGCACAAGAGGACGCAACTTCGGCTTGGCTGAACCAATTTTAAGAGCCTTGTTCAATGTCTCAGCAGCAGCAGGAAAGCGTTGCTGATCATTGCTTTTTAACATGGCAATCACTTCACCTTTCGATACGGCATCCCCTGTTTTACGCATCAGCACAATTCCTGCAGACGGGTCAAGCGTATCACCTAATTTTTCCCGACCTGCACCAAGTTGCATGGAGGCAATACCACACAACTCAGCATCCATTTGTGTTATATAACCGGACTCTTGCGCCCGCACTTCATACTTATAATGCGCTTGCGGCAAACGCTCAGGGTTTTTAATTACAGACACATCCCCACCCTGTGCGGCAACCATATCACACAATTTCGCGTAGGCGGCGCCATTATCCAAGACTTTTGCTGCCATAGCTCGGCATTCTGGCAAGCTTCCTTTTCCAGCTAGCTGAAGCATTGATGCCGCAAGTTCAATACACACTTCACGAACATCTTTGGGACCACGCCCTTTCAAGACCTCAATAGCCTCAGCCAGCTCCAAAGCGTTCCCAATGGTATTTCCTAAGGGACTGTCCATATCGGTAACAAGCACAGCTGTTGCCCTTCCGGATGAGTTCCCAATAGATGCCATGGCCAGGGCAAGCTTAAGTGCATCAGAATATTTCTTCATAAATGCACCACTTCCCACAGTCACATCAAGCAAAATACCATCACTACCAAGAGCTAGCTTTTTACTCATAATTGAGGAAGCAATCAAAGGGATACTATCGACCGATGCCGTAACATCACGCAAGGCATACATCTTTTTATCCGCTGGCGCTAAATCTCCTGATTGTCCGGTAACAGCGAGGCCATGTTCTTTGACAATTCTAAAAAATTCATCTCGCGAAAGATCAATACGAAAGCCAGGAATAGATTCAAGCTTATCAACAGTACCACCGGTGTGCCCCAAGCCACGCCCAGACATTTTTGCGACAGTGACGCCACAGGCTGCAACGACTGGTGCAATGACTAATGTCGTTTTATCTCCTACGCCACCTGTACTGTGTTTATCAACCTTAAAACCTGGCAATGACGATAAATCAACGATATCGCCGGAATCACGCATAGCAAGCGTCAGAATGGTTGTCTCTTCTGGTGTCATACCATTAAACCAAATGGCCATCAGGAGAGCTGACATCTGTTCCTGAGGAATATCTCCACTCACATATCCCTGAACGACCCCTTCAATTTCCTCTCAGCTTAAGGTCTTACCACGTTTTTTTTTGGTTATCACGTCGTACATGCGAATATGCTGTTTTTGTACTTGCTGAGCTTGCTTAGCTTTTTCAGACGAAGTTGCCTTCGCTTCAGTTTTTGCATCTACAATAGAAGGTATTACAACACAAGATAAAAGCATTACCATTGTTAATGCCATACAAAAAATTTTCATAATGATCTCCATTTTATAATAAAAAAAGAAACAGTTTGCTACAAACTATAAATCAAACTATAGATTCCTTGCAATACTCGCCTTTCGAGGTGGCAATACTTCTCTCAAAGATTTGATTTTAGAACGGCTGAAAATCCGCTTCCCATGCGACCTTCAGGGGGTGCGTGCCAATTACAATAGCGAAACTCTCTATGAGCAGCCTGAATCCGTGAGCTCTTGGGCCACAAATGCAGAACCCGGCATTTCGGAGCATTTTTTTAAAATTTTTAGGTCGGATCGACTATTTTTTTAGCCCGACGCACCCTCTCCTTTTCGATTTTAAGCCCGAAAGGGCTTCTCGATGAGAAAAAAGTCGTCCAAAGTGCAAAAATTTCATTTTTTGGACGCAGTACTCCTAGGTAAGAAATTTTTTTGAAAAAACGAGCCTAGCGATACAATTTCACAAAGGTATCAAAATATGTGCATTTTCTGCCGAATTCGAGTATCAGCTGACGGGCATGGCTCTTAACTCGACAGGCAATGGTGCAGAACTTGTCGATAACCGTGCGAAGACGAATACGTTCTGTTCTCTTGGTCTTGTGGTGTTGCAGGGAAGCATCGACAGATACC
>JAILPJ010000036.1 GCA_024699605.1 Desulfovibrio sp.
CATCCGGTCAAACAAGCGACAAACAGAAGTGGTGGCAACTCATGACGGGCTCACGAGGTCGAAATACCCATATACATTCATCATATTTATATTATACTTATTTCATATATCTATAAAATTTTATTTGTGGATAGACACTAAAAACGTTAAAAAGATGTGGTACATGGTTGCTTTATGAGACAAAGTTTCCTGTCGTTTCTCCCTGTTTTGTCGGACTCGACCTTGGGCGAGAAAACTTCGGCTGCGCCGTTGCTATCGAAAAACAGGGAAAGCTTGACATAGTGCATTCAAGCAACTGCGAAACCGAAAACAAAAAAATTCCGGGGCGGATAAAAGAGAGAAAAATCGCACGAGCTGCAAGAAGACGACATCATCGTGAAAAGAGAAAGCGCCGTGCGAAACAATGCGGGACGCTGCTGAACAAAGATCTCATTCGACAATATCCCGGATTTCATGACGGAGAGATTACTGTCAAGGGAATCAGAAACAAAGTACGGATCGTTCATAAGAAAACAACGACAAGATACTATCTTGATGAAATTACTGAAAAAATGTTCCCAATCGAACAGTCTCAAGTTCTGCAACACAATGCCGGCTGGTGTTTTTATACTAAAAATTTTTAATATATAAGATACACTAATTTTTGTCAATGACTGCAATTTCGTAAATAAGAGTTTCGGGTGAAAATGAAAAAAATCTTTTTTCGTTAAGGATATCAACGTATTACATTCGCCCGTATTGACCTTGTGTCAACAATTTTTGCAAATAGCTCATCACGGATTCAAGCATAAGGATATGCTCATGCATCAGCGCAAAAGGATTCTCGTCACCGGCGGTTCCGGTTTCCTCGGTTCTCATCTCTGCCGTAGACTGCTCAAAGAAAACAATGATGTCCTCTGTGTAGACAACTTCTTTTCCAGCGCCCGTGACAATGTCCTTGATCTGACAAGCCATCCCCATTTTGAACTCATCCGGCACGACATTACACAGCCCCTGCAGGTGGAAGTTGACGAAATTTATAATCTCGCCTGCCCGGCCTCACCCATCCACTATCAGTACGATCCCGTGCAAACCATCAAAACCTGTGTCCTCGGCAGTGCCAATATGCTGGATCTGGCCAGACGTCTGAAATGCAAAATTTTTCAGGCCTCGACCAGTGAAGTCTACGGTGACCCGGAAGAGAATCCGCAGAATGAACGCTATTGGGGCCATGTCAATCCCAATGGCATCCGTTCTTGCTACGACGAGGGCAAACGCTGTGCTGAAGCGCTGTTTTTCTCGTACTTCAGAGAATATCAGGTGCCGGTGAAAATCGGTCGCATTTTCAATACCTACGGTCCCTGCATGCACCCCAACGACGGCCGCGTGGTCTCCAACTTTATTGTGCAGGCTTTGCGCAATGAGCCGCTCACCATTTACGGTGAAGGCTCACAGACCCGCTCCTTTTGCTATGTCGACGACCTCATCGACTGCATGATTCGCTTTATGGCCACCGACTGTGACGTGACCGGTCCCATCAATATGGGCAATCCCGACGAATTCACGATTCTTGAGCTGGCGCAAAAAGTGCTCGCGCTCACCGCAAGCCAATCGGTCATAGACTACCGCCCCTTGCCCGGCGATGATCCAAGACAACGCAAGCCTGATATTTCTCTGGCCAAGGACTTGCTCAACTGGGAGCCTCGCATTTCCCTCGAAGACGGCCTGCAAAAGACCATCCCCTATTTCCGCACGATGCTCAACGCCTAAAGATCAAAAGCAACAGACGTCAAGCCAAAAACAAGCTTCACTTTCAGGAAAAGAACGTGATTTCCAAGACTTTCCTCAAAAAGAGCCGCCTTTTTCTGTGCACCATCATCTTTGATCTTTTTCTCATTCTCTGCGTTGTTCTGCTCATGCGCCACACGCAGGAGCTGCTGGCTTCTGACGCACGCCTCAATCTCGCAGAAATCACCAAGCAAAATCGTGATGGCATTGCCAACAATATCAATCTTGAGCTCAAGAATCAGCAGCTTGACGCACGCAATCTCGCCGCAAAACTGGAAGGCGATCAGGTCGATGCCTATGAAATGAATATCGCGCTCATGGCTCTGCACGGTATGAGCAGCCAGCATCTTTTTGTGGCTTCCCGTGACGGGACAGTCTACGTCGGTCTCGACGAAAAAGCCTATGACATTTCCGACCGCCAGTATTTCAGACGCGCCAGAGCCGGCAATCCCAATATCTCCAATATGCTCGAAGACAAGACCAACGGCGACAAGGTCTTCATCAGCAGCGTCCCCATCTATCTGCAGAATAAAGTGGTCGGAACCCTGCAGAAACGCTACCTGCCACAGCAACTCTACGCCATCATTGTGCCTCCGCTTTTTTCCTCCAAGGGTCGATCCTACATCATTTCACCCAACGGAACGATCATCATTTCCTCGCACGTTGAAGACAACGATGCCAGCAGAAATCTTTTTCTGGAGCTCAATATCTACGACGACAGCGAAAGCAGAAAGCAGCTGCGCAACGACATTTCCCAGGGCAAAGCCGGTGTCTTTATGTCTGAAACCGAAGATGGGCACAAAATTTTTTCAGCCTATCAGAAAATTAAAAACGCCCACGACTGGATCCTTGTCACCAGCATCGACATCGAGGCCATTTCCCCCCATGCCCGACAGATCATCCATCAGTTTTACATCATTCTCCTGGCGCTCTGCCTGGTCTTTGGTGTCACCCTGATCTACATCATCAATCTCAAACAAAAAGAACATCAAGAACTGGAAAGGCTGGCCTTTTCCGACCCCATCACCGGTGGCTACACCTTCAATAAGCTGGTCGCCTCGCTGCCCAGCATCATCGCCAATGCCCCCGAGGTCAAATCCTGGCATCTGTTGGCCTTTGACATTGACAAATTCCGCTACATCAACAGTTTCTACGGCTTTGATCACGGCAATTTCATTTTGCGCGAAGTCTCTCGTAAAATTTCCTCGCGTCTTGGTCCCAATGAAATGCTCACCCACCTTTGGGGTGACTATTTTGCCGCTCTGCTCTCTCGCGATAATCCGCTCGAAGACGAGACCTTGCTTGCGCCACTCAAGACGTCCTGGGACATGTCCATTTCCTTTTCTGGCGGTCTGTACCTGATCACCAATCCCCAGGAAAACGTCCGCGACATGTACGACAAGGCCAGTCTGGCCACGAGCATGATCAAGAAGGATATCCACACCTCACTCAATCTCTACGACGACTCTCTCAATCAGAATCTGATCAAAAACGAGGCCTTGAAGCATCGTATCCTCAAGGCCATCACCGATGAGGAGATTTTACCCTTCTTCCAGCCCAAGGTGGACATTGTCACCGGACTGATTGTGGGCGCCGAAGCGCTCGCCCGCTGGCGCAAGCCCAATGGCGAGATGGTTTCCCCGGCTGAATTCATCCCCATCTGTGAATCTTCGGGGCTGATCGTCGAAGTGGATTTGCTGATCTACCGCAAGGTGCTTGAATTCATCCGTCATCATCTCGATCTCAAGCACAACTGCACGCCCATTTCCGTCAATTTCTCCCGCAAGCACTTGGAAGACGGAGCGTTCCTGGAAAAATTGACCAATCTGCTCAAAATCTACGACGTTCCTGCCAACCTGATTGAACTGGAGCTCACGGAGAGCCTCTTCTACGACAATCAAAAAGCCATTATCGAGCTGGTCAACGAGCTGTCCAAACTGGGCATCAAAGTTTCCATGGACGACTTCGGCACAGGCTACTCCTCTCTGAGCATGCTCAAGGACGTGCATATCGACGTCTTAAAAATCGATCAGTCCTTCTTAAGGCAGTCGGATCAGAAGGAAAAGCGTGATATCATCTTCGCCTCCATTGTCTCCATGGCCACGCAGCTGGGAATCAATGTGGTGGTGGAAGGAGTGGAAACAGAAGAAAATGTCAATCTGATGCTCAGAAGTTCCTGCCGTGTGGCCCAGGGCTTTTACTATTCCAAGCCCTTGCCTCCGGAACAGTTTGAAGACATCTATGCCCAGGGCAGCCTCTAGGCCTCGACCAATCGACCTTGAGCGCGCCTGCGCTGCAGAAGTTTTTCCAGTATTTCCCAGGGCAATTGCAGATTATTGCGGCCAGTTCCCAGCTGCACATGCGGCTTATTGCGGCCGTGATAGTCACTGCCACCGCTCAGATCAAGGCCCAGAGCCTGGGCCCAGGCCTGACAGATATGCACATCGCAGGCTTTGTGTTCACTGTGCCAGGCCTCAAGGGCATCCAGACCAATGCCTGCAAGCCGCTTGATGGTCGCAAAAAGCCAGGACTCAGGGTAGCCGTGCAGCAAAGGGTGCGCCAGCGAGACCGTAGCGCCGGCTCGCACCAGACAGGGAATAACTTCGTCCGGGGAGAGAACCTGCTTGGGCACATAAGCCGGCCGACCACTGGCCAGATAGCGATCAAAAGCCTCTGCCAAGCTTTGGACATAGCCGTGCTGCAGAAGCGCCCTGGCGATATGCGGTCGCCCCACTGTGCCCTGGCCGGCAAAGCGCCTCACCTCTTCCATGTTCACCTGGCACCCCAAAGCACAGAGTTTTTCCAGCATACGCTCATTGCGTAAGGCTCGCTGCGCGCGCAGGCGGGTCAGCAACGCCTCAAGTGGAGCACAGTTTCTTGGCAGCCAGTAGCCAAGAATATGCATCTCCCCACGTTCTGTCATGGTGGACAATTCACAGGCGCGCACAACCTGCACGCCCAGGGCATGACCTGCGGCCACGGCCTGCTCAAGGCCCTCGCACGTGTCATGGTCTGTGACCGCAATGGCCGCCAGTCCTGCTGCACGGGCTTTTTGTACAAGCTCCTCAGGCTGATCAGTGCCATCGGAGAAGGACGTGTGGGTATGCAAATCAATGCGTCGCACGGAAAGCCTCTCTGTGTTACAGCTTTTTTAGGATACTTGTGTCAACGAGCTTGTGCCTTTTGGACAGCCTGTGATCGTCAAATCCATTACGGCCGGTTGTTGACCTTACGTCAACACCTCTGTCGTCTGATCAGCGTATCAGACGCCTCTTGCTATCAATACAAGGAAAACACCGAAGGCGGCGTATCCTCCCTGATCGCACGACCGGGGTTTCCACGCCGAAGAACTGATGAATATTTCCGAAATTCTGCATATTCTGGCCTGTCCGGAATGTCATGGCAAGCTCCGTCTTGAAGGCAGTGAGAACGAGCCTCTCGGTCTTGTCTGCGAACACTGTGCCTGTGTCTATCCCATTGAAGACCAGATCCCCGTGCTCCTGACCAGTGAAGCCATTGCCCTGGCTGACTGGCAAAAGCGACAAAAAAGCAACTGAAGGGAGTGTTCCATGCGCATACTCATTGCCTCGGATCTCCACGGCTCTCTTTCCAGCCTCAACTTTCTCGTCAACAAGGCCGAAGAACTGGCTCCGGATATGCTGGTGCTTTTGGGAGATCTTGTCTACCACGGTCCACGCAATCCCCTGCCTGAAGGCTATGACACACGCAGTGTGCTCACTGATATGGAGAGAATCCGGGCGCTTCCCTGCCCCATCACCGCCGTGCGAGGCAATTGCGATGCCGAAGTCGATCTGGCGCATCTGCCCTTCACTGTTGTGGAAAATGCCTGGATCAACTGTGACGGCCTGGCCATCTTTGCCAGCCACGGCCATAGACTCCCAGAAAGACCTCCGCTGCCGGCCGGTTTTCCGGAAGGTTGCGTCCTGCTCCGAGGCCATACCCACATTCCACGTGCGGAAACCCTTGCGGGCTTCCATTTCTGGAATCCCGGCTCCCTCTCCCTGCCCAAGGGCGGCAGCCGACGCTCCTTTGCGGTCTATGAAAACCGCACCTTTACCGTGTACGAACTGGACGGTGAAGCCGTCTTACAGCACAAGGTTGCGTCGTGAGCGAAATGCGACCAGTGTTCAGACTCTGTGGCGTAAGCGATCTCTTTTTGGCCTCAGCCTCACCCAGACGGCAGCAATTTCTTGCTGAGCTGGGCCTCCCCTACCAGGTGCTGACAAATCCCAGCTGCGAACTTAGTCCCGAGCCGGGGGAGGATCCTCGACTCTTTACAGCACGGGCGGCAGAACAGAAGGCCCGGCAGACCGTACCGCTCATCCCCGAGTCGTGCCAAATCCCCTTGCTCATCGCCGCCGATACCGTGGTTTCCATTGACGGAAGCATTTTGGGCAAGCCAGCAAATAGCGCTCACGCCCTGGCCATGCTGAGTCGCCTTTCTGGCCGCAGCCACCAGGTGACCACTTCTGTCTGTGTCATCCTTCCCCGCAAACGCCAAGAAAGCTCTTTTGCCTTCAGCGATCAAAGCTCTGTGACCTTCTATGACTGGCCACAAGAGACGCTCTCTGCCTACGCGCAGAGCGAGGAGCCCCTTGATAAAGCCGGAGCCTACGCCATCCAGGGGCAAGGCGCCTTCCTGGTGAAAGCCATTCAGGGTTCCTGGTCAACCGTAGTGGGGCTACCGCTCTCCCGCCTCTGTCACGAATTACTTGAGCGCAAACTCATAGCCTGAGCAAAAAAAGGAAGGCCAATAGCCTTCCTCTTTTCGACCATTTCCCCAAAATTACAGCGCTGCGCGCCTGACCCAGACATGCCGGCCCAGCAAGACTAAAACGGCCGTAGAAATCGCGAGGTGGGCGCTGCCACTGCCCACAAAACCAAAGAGCGCCGCCAAACCCAACAGGAGCAGCAGACTGCGGTTTTCAATTTTGCGCAAGTTCACCCCGAACAGCTGCTCAAGACATTGGGGAACCAGGCTCTTTTCTTTATCCTTGACCGCCTGGGCCGCCAATTCGGGAATTTCCTTCTCCAGACTGGCCAAAAGGCTGGCCAGTGAAAGCGTTGGATCAAAAAAGAGCAGAAGCGACCCTGCCCCCTGCCGCACTTCGCGAACTTTCTTCTGTTTGCTCAGGACCTCCAAGGCCTTCTGCTGTCCCTCTGCTGTTTTAAAAACGGCATGGCGCAAACGAACTCTACCTTCAAGAGCACTGACAACATACGAGGGGAGGGACATAAGCTATTCTCCTTTTTGAATTTCGATTTCTTTTTTCTTGACAATGAAAAAGGAAGTCGTTATCTATATAGCTGTGAAAGGTTGCAAAGTCAAAGTAAAAACGCCTATTGCAAGAGAGGTCGCCTCAACACACGACCCTGAACAACGACAAATGTTCACCAAACGGTAACGATCTCCGACGTAAGATCATTGCTTGCTTGGAAACAAGCTGCTCATTTTTTTTGTCAAAAATACCATTTTTTTTGACATTCTTGACTTGTACCCATTTTTTTGCTCTTCTTTTTTTGCAAAGCCCACGATGTCGACTTTGTCTACTCTTCTCTCAGGAGGTACAGTTATGAATGACGGACTGAAATACGGACTCTTTTTACTCGCTGGTGTTGCTCTGGGGGCTCTGGGAGCCGTTGCCGTCAGCAAAGGCAAACTCGATTTGCGGCCTGTGACCGCTGATCTTTTGAGCCGCGGGATGGACGTCAAAGACGCCATTCTCGGTAAATTTGAAGCCGTGAAGGAAGATTTGGAAGATATGGCTGCCGCCGCGCGCCAGAAGTCTGATAAGCGTAAGGCTGAAGCCGCCAGCGAACAAGCCTAAGATAACTCGTGTCCCTTCGGGGAATGTCACAATTTAGGTCCTGCGTCATACCTAATGATTGGGCATGCGCAGGGCTTTTTCTTTTTGCCTAATCAGGAGAAGTAATGGCCTTTTACCTTGTTCATGAACTCAAAGGGCTAAAAACGGAAAAAGATGGCAGAATGCGTATCCGCGCCAATACCTCTTTGCCCCTTGCCGCAGCCGAGGATCTGGTGCAGAAACTGCAAAAAATAGCCGGCATCTCCAAAGTGCAAGCCAATGCCAGAGTCGGTTCCCTGCTGATCTTTTACGATTCCACAAGAAGTCGCAATCAGGCTCTGAAACTCCTTCAGGCCAATGAAAAGCTCCCGGCCATGAAGAAACTGCTTGGCGTGGAGACGACGCCTCAGCCGGCTCTGGGCGGTTTCTTTCCCCTCTTCCGTTATCTCTTCATCAGGCCCTTTCTGCCGCCGGCGCTGCGGATGCTCTCAGCAGCCATCGGGGCCATTCCCTTCCTGATCAAAGGTCTCTCAGCCCTCCTGCACGGCAAGCTCTGTGTGGAAGTGCTCGACGCTTCCGCCATTGCCGCTTCGCTCTATCTGCGCGATTTTCGTACCGTCTCCATGCTCACCCTGCTGTTGGGCCTGGGAGACACGCTGGCGGAATGGACAAAACGCCATTCTTTGGAATCGCTGACAGAATCCCTGACCCTCAATGTGCATACGGTCTGGCGCAAGGTCAATGGCACTGAAGTTTCCACCCCGCTTGCCAAGATCAAAAAAGGCGACCTCGTGGTGGTCCGCTCAGGCTCCTCCATTCCCGTCGATGGCCTCGTGGTGGAAGGGGTTGCCGTCATCAATCAAGCCTCGATGACCGGCGAACCCATTGGCGTCAAACGCGAAGCCGGCGGTGCGGTCTTTGCGGGCACCGTGGTGGAGGAAGGCGAAATCGTCATCAAAGTCACCAGTGTGGGCGATGATACGCGCTTCCGGCAGGTCGCGGCCTTCATCGAAGAATCAGAAGCCCACAAGGCCGGTATTCAGGGCAAGAGTGAACGCATGGCGGATATGGCCGTGCCCTTCACCTTTGCGCTGGCAGGCTTGGTCTTCCTTGTGACGCGAAATTTCATGCGCGCCGCTTCTGTTTTGCTTGTGGATTATTCTTGTGCCCTGAAACTGGCCACGCCTCTGGCGGTGCTCGCCTCCATGCGCGAAGGAACCTATCTTGGCATGGTGATCAAAGGCGGTCGCTATCTCGAGGCCATGAACGAAGCCGATACCATCGTCTTCGATAAGACTGGCACCCTGACCAATGCCAGCCCTGTTGTTGCCGAAGTCATCCCCTGTGCGGACCATAACCGCGACGAAGTGCTGCGCACCATGGCCTGTCTTGAGGAGCATTTTCCCCATCCCGTGGCCCGTGCCGTGGTCAAAAAAGCCCAGGATGAAAATCTGGCGCACGAGGAAGAACACGCCCAGGTCGAATACATTGTCGCCCACGGCGTGGCCTCATCGCTGCACGGCAAACGCCTGCTTGTGGGCAGCCGTCACTATATTGAATACGATGAACACATTGATGTTTCTCCCCTGTCAGAGCAAATCGCCAAGCAGTCGGCCATGGGGAGATCTCTGCTCTATATGGCCGAAGACGGGAAATTGGCTGGTCTTCTGGCCATAGAGGATCCCTTGCGTGAAGAGGCAAGGAGCGTCATTGAAAAGCTCAAAGAGGAAGGCTTCAAGCGTGTGGTCATGCTCACAGGCGATGATGAGCGCACGGCCAAGGCCATTGCCGAGCAGGCCGGTATCACAGAATTCCGCGCTCAGGTTCTGCCTTCGGACAAAGCCGATGTGGTCAAGGAACTCTCAGACAACGGCTGTAAGGTGCTGATGGTCGGCGACGGAATCAACGATGCGCCAGCGCTTTCCCAGGCTCTGGTGGGTGTGGCCATGATCGACGGCACAGATCTGGCCCGCGAAGTCGCCAATATCCTTTTGACCAGGCCTGACCTCAACGGCCTCATCGCTGCCCGCAGACTGGCCCGTTCAACCATGCGCCGCATTCACGTCAATTTTGCCGCAACGCTTTTGCTCAACAGTGTCTTTTTACTGGGCGGACTCTTCAATCTCTTACCTGCCGGTACTTCAGCCGTACTGCATAATTTGACTACTCTGGGCATTTCCCTCAACGCCATGCGACCACATCTCAAGCACCTTGCCGCCATACCGGCCTCAGCCCCAAAGCCCAAGAAGTAATCGCAACTCGTCTGGGAGCACTGATGAATCTCGCCTTACTCAAATACGTCAAAAGCTTTTCCGAAGGCCGCATCCGCCTCCGCCACCCTGCCCTGCACAACGAAGCAACGGCGCGCATCACCAAAGAAGGCATGCTGGCAACCGCGGGCGTCAATTCCGTGGAAATCAACTGCCTAAGCGGCTCTGTCTTGATCCTCTACGACGCATCCCTTCTCTCCAAAGACCAGCTGATTGCTATGGGCGTGGCCTGGGCTGAGTATCTGGACACGGTGAAAGCCGGCAAAGCCGCTGAACCGCCAAGTTTTGCCTAAAAGCAAAAAAAAACGCTGGTTGTCTCGCCAGCGTTTTTTTTTGCGCAAAAGGAAAAGCGTCTAACGCGTCGTCTTGCGCGTGACACCGTCGGGACTGTTCTGCATACCGGGCTTATAGATGGTATAGGGCAAGAGATTGGCACGACATTTCTGCAAGCGCTCGCGCAAGGCTTCCAGCATCTCAGGATTATTTTCCGTACTGAGGACTTTGATCTCGTCCTGAATGCACTCGTACTCGTGGCGCTGACGTTTATTGGCGTACATGGCGGCATCGGCATTGCGCACAATCTCATCAATGGCTATGCCCTGTTCTTCCACCACAGCCACGCCCATACTAAAACCGAGGCCCGTGAAACGACCTCGCATCACATGTTTGATCTCCTCAGCCAGCAGAGACAGCTTATTCAGCACGGTTTGCAGGGAAATCTGCTTAAAGTAGAGCAAAAATTCATCGCCGCCAAAGCGGACTGACATGGGGCAGAGCCTGCGCAACAGATCCGCAATCACTTCCAGCGCCCGGTCTCCGGATTCATGCCCCCAGACATCATTGAGCTGCTTGAACTTGTCGACATCCAGGTACACCAGCACATCACCGGCCTCGGGTAAGACGGCAATTTTCTGATAGAAGCCGCGCCTGTTCTGCAGACCGGTCAGAGGATCGATGAAGGCGCTCTTCTGCAGTGAGGCCGTCATCTTGCGTTCCATGGTAATGTCTCGGAAAATAACCACACTGCCCAAGAGCGCGTTCTGATGATCAAGCACATCCTTGCGGATGACATCAATGATGGTCTCAGCCGACTGTGCAAAGAGTTTGCGCTCTTCATGAAAATGGCGGGTGTGGAATTCTTCTGTGGAATGCACCTCACCCGGCAAGAGTTTGATCAGTTCACTGGTCTGCTGGATAAAATCGCTGTACGTGGTCTGGCCGAGTTTCAGACTCTCCAGATGGGGGAGGAAGATTTCCTTGAAGCGATCATTGATCTTGATGACGCGCTCGTTCTCATCGGTGAGCAGTACAGCCAGCGGGATATTGTCAAGCAAAAGGTCCACCTTGGCCAGGACACTGCGCATATCCGTAATGTCGCGCGCACGCCCGACCGTGCCGATGATTTCGCCCTTGCTGTTTCTCAGTGCGCTCTTCAAGGTCAGAAAAGTGCGCACCCGACCTTCCGAACTGACATATTCAAGGGAAGAATCGTCCTTGCCTGTGGTCAGAACCCGTTCATCACTCTTCTTACAAGCGAGATCACTTTTCGCGTACTCCTCATCCGTCAAACCCCAGATATGGGCATGCCCATACCCTTCCACATTGCTGCGTTCCTTACCCACCACCTTACAAAAAAAGGCATTGACCTTAACGTGAATGCCGTCGATGTCCTTAAACCAGATCAGCTCAGGCAAGGCGTCGATAAAGGTATCAAGATAAATGCGGGTACGTTCGGCCTTAAAACGCTCACAGAAATCCGCAAAAAGGCGCTCCAGATGAAAAGTGAAAAGCGCAGGCTCCGGGCAGATCCAATAGTCGGCCAAGGCCTGCAAAAGCGCTGGCGTAGCGGTCTGCGCCGCGTTTTCCACAACAATCAAGCGTCCCTTTTGTCCAAGGCCAGCCTTAAAGGCTGACAAAAAGGGGAGATCCTCACGCCCCAGCAAAAGCAGATCAAGATCGTATTCGGAACGTGTCGACGCAGAAACACGTTCTACGCAGATCTCCGCCTCTTGATAGGTTTTGGCACACTCAACCAAAAGCGCCGAGAACTGTGCTGACAGAGAACTATAGCCGAGATGGCAGACAGGCAGGGACATGACATCCTCGTAGAAAAAAAGGCAAGCCACAAAATGGCAAAAAGACTATCCTCAACACTAAACTCACGCCAACAAATGTCAACGCGTCTTTTCCGCCGCAAGCAATAGCGCTTTGTTTTCAGAGCCGGCAGAATGCTTGTGGAAACGCGCAGACAGCTTTGTGCGCAGGCGGTCAAGCCAGAGATAGACCACGGGTGTTGTGTAAAGCGTGAGAATCTGCCCCACACAAAGGCCGCCGACAATGGTGATGCCCAGCGGCTGTCGCAATTCCGCCCCATCCCCCTGCCCCATGGCCAGAGGAATGGCCCCAAAAACCGCAGCCGCTGTCGTCATCATGATGGGGCGAAAACGCAATCTGCAGGCTTCAAAAATGGCCTTTTCCGAACTGTAGCCCTGCACTCTTGTGGCCTCGACGGCAAAATCAACCATCATAATGGCGTTTTTCTTCACAATGCCGGCCAAAAGAAGCACACCGATCAGGGCAATGACGCTGAATTCCTTCTGACAAAGGAAGAGGGCCAGAAGCGCGCCAATGCCGGCTGAAGGCAGGGTCGAGAGAATGGTCAAAGGATGGATCAGACTTTCGTAGAGAATACCCAAAACAATGTAGAGTAAAAGCACGGCGGAAATGATCAAAATGACCTGACTCTGCAGGCTGTCCGTGAACATCTTGGCCGTTCCCTGAAAACCGCCGACAATACGGGCTGGCATGCCGATGGCCACCCGTTGCTCCTCGATCAGGGCACGCGCTTGGGACAGGGACGTGTTGGGAGCGAGATTAAAGGAAAGGGTCACAGCCGCAAACTGTCCCTGATGCGCCACGCTGAGTGGCGCATGACTGGTGGTGACGCGCGCCACAGACAAAAGCGGCACCAAACCGTTTTTGCCAGACAGATAGACTTTACTCAGACTTTCGGCACTTTCCTGCCAATCCTGG
The DNA here is from genome assembly GCA_024699605.1 of Desulfovibrio sp. Lineage (GTDB taxonomy): Bacteria > Desulfobacterota > Desulfovibrionia > Desulfovibrionales > Desulfovibrionaceae > Desulfovibrio. The sequence goes on from JAILPJ010000036.1 coordinate 12,899, forward strand.
GCAAATTCCAGAACAACCTTATACTGGTTCTTATCCTGATAGATGGTGGAAACCTGACGCTGGCCAAAGGCGTTATTCAACGCCGCATCCACCTCGCGCATGCCAATCCCCAGCTGGGAAAGCCGATCCCTGTCAATGACAAGCTCAGTCTCAAGCGCCCGATCCTCCATGTCCGTATCCACATCCCGCAGAATGCTATTGTGCGCCAGAGCCGCCTGCAGTTTTCTCCCCCATTCCTTGAGCAGTTTCAGGTCATCAGCCTGCAGCGTGTACTGATATTGCGAACGCGCACTGCGCCCGCCCATCATAATATCCTGGGCCGGCATGAGAAAGATCTGTACGCCAGGCTCACTGGTGACCATGCTGCGCAGCCTGCCGATGACCTGCATGATGGGTTCGCGGCGTTCAGCCAGAGGCTTGAGAGAAATAAAAACCCCACCACCGCCACGATTGCCGGAAAAATTGGCCGAGACCTGGGCCACAGCCGGATCCCGCCCAATGGCCTGCACGAGTTTGGTCAGCTTTTTTTCAATATTCTGAAAGGAAGAACTCTGATCTGTGCGCAGCCGGCCCATGATCACGCCGGTATCCTGAACCGGAAAAAAGCCCTTGGGAATCCAGAGAAAGAGAAGCACATTGAGTACGATGACGAGCAAAAGCACAAAGAGGGTCAGGCGCGGATGGGCCAAAACCCGCGCTAGGGAACGTGTATAGGCACTCTGCATGCCCTCCAAGGCTTTTGCGCAAAGCCGGCCTAAGGCCTGCAAGATGCGCCCGGAAAGACCAGGCCCAGGCTGAGCTTTGGACAACTCCCGTCCCAAAAAGCGGGCACACATCATGGGGGTGGTCATCAGCGAAATGAGCATGGAAAAAAGCACGGCACAGGTCAAAACCACGGCAAATTCCCGAAACAGCCTGCCAATATAGCCGCCCAGCAAGAGAATGGGCAAAAAAACCGCCACCAGTGACAGGGATATGGAAATCACCGTAAAGCCCACTTCACGCGAGCCGTCCACAGCCGCCTGATAGCCACTTTTCCCCATTTCACGGTGACGCATGCAGTTTTCAAGCACCACAATGGCGTCGTCCACCACAAAACCCGTACTCACGGTCAGAGCCATCAGGGAAAGATTGTCGAGACTGTAGCCGGCAAGGTACATCACGCCAAAGGTGGCGACCAGAGAGACCGGCGCGGCCACGGCGGGAATCAGGGTGGCCTGCACACTGCGCAAAAAGAAAAAAGTGACCAGCACCACCAAAAAGACGGCAATGAGCAAACTTTTCTCCACCTCGTGCAACGAGGATCGGATGGTCACAGAGCGGTCCGTACGCACCTCGAGCACGGCACTGGCCGGCAGCCAGCTTTCCAGGGTGGGCAGCATACTTTTGATTTTATCGACCGTAGCGATGATATTGCCGCCCGAAGAGAGAAAAACCATGAGCAGCACAGCGGGCTTGCCATTGGCCAACGCCATGTTGCGCACATCCTGGGTGGAATCACTGATACTGGCCACATCCCCCAAGCGAATGGTCCGGCCCTCTTTCTCGGCGAGAATAATGGGGCCGTAGTCAGCGGCCTTGGTCAGCTGATCGGAACAGTCAAGAATCCAGAAATGGCGTTCGTTTTCCAAAACGCCCTTGGGCAGAAAGGCATTGGCCCGTACCAGGGCTCTGCGCACATCCTCTGTGGATAAGCCCGCCCGGTTCAGGCCGTCGGGATCCAATTGCACCCGGATGGCCGGCATGGCACCGCCGCCCACGCGCACTTCGCCCACACCCTGGATTTGGGAGATTTTTTGCGCAAGCACGGTGGAGGCAAAATCGTAGAGCTGGGCGCGGGTGTGCACAGGCGAGGTCAAGGAGAGGATCATGATGGGAGCGCCAGCGGGATTGAACTTTCGGTAACGGGGATTGCTGGGCATCGTCGGCAGGGTGCCGGCTGCGGCATTGATGGCACTTTGCACATCGCGCGCCGCACCGTCGGCTGTGCGGTTCAAATCAAACTGCATGATCACGCTGGTGGAACCAAGACCGCTGCTCGAGGTCAATTCCGTAATACCGGCTATGCGCCCCATGGCCCGTTCAAGGGGCGTGGCAACCGTTGCGGCCATGGTCTCAGGGCTGGCTCCTGGGAGATTGGCCTGGACCATGACCACGGGAAAATCCACGGCAGGGAGCGGTGCCACAGGCAAAAGGCCAAACGAGACCATGCCAGCCAGCGTCAGGGCCAGGGTCAACAATGTCGTGGCCACAGGCCTGCGGATAAAATAGGCCGAAAAGCCAAAGGCCAGACGCGAGTTGGGCGCTTCCATCACTCAACTCCGGCAGCATACTCAGCCTGGGCTGAAGCACGTCTGCCAAAAAAGCGCTGGCTCAGTGCGTCAAACCACAGATAGATCACAGGCGTGGTAAACAGCGTCAGCAATTGGCTGAGCAAAAGCCCGCCCACCATGGTCACCCCCAGGGGACAGCGCAGCTCACTGCCCATGCCGCTTCCCAGCATCAGCGGCAAAGCGCCCAAAAGAGCCGCCAGCGTTGTCATGAGGATGGGACGGAGCCTGAGCAGACAGGCCTGACGGATGGCCTCAAAACTGGATTTCCCTTCATGACGTTCAGCTTCCAAGGCAAAATCGATCATCATGATGGCGTTTTTCTTGACAATGCCAATGAGCAGGATAATGCCGATAATGCCTGAAATGCCCAAATCCATGCGTCCAAGCATCAAGGCCAGCAGAGCGCCAACGCCAGCCGAAGGCAGCGTGGAAATGATGGTCACAGGATGAATATAACTTTCGTAAAGCACGCCCAAAACAATATAGACTGTGATGACAGCCGCCAGAATCAGCCAGAGCTGATCACTTGAAGACGAGCCAAAGGCCCTGGCCGCACCCTGCAGTTCCACACGCACCGAGTCAGGAAGACGGAGCTGTGCGCACTCGTCCCAGAGAGCGTCAATGCAAGCATCCAGGGAAGCGTCTTGTGCCGGCGCAAAGGAAATTGTCGCCATGGCGAACTGTCCCTGCCGTGAAAAGGAAAGGCGCGCGGACTGCTCCTGGGCGTTGACCACAACGGACAGGGGAACGGTTTCGCCGTTTGCCGCCTTGACGTGGATGCTTTCGAGATCCACAGGCCCCCGCCTATAGATGGGCGCAACTTCAAGGATAACTTTATACTGATTGGTCTGGGTAAAAATTGTTGAAATCTGCCTCTGGCCGTAGGCATCGTAGAGGGCATTGTCGATATCTTCCATGCTGATACCCAGGCGTCCTGCCACGTCACGGTTGACTTGCAGCCAGAGCTTGCGACCTGTGGCCTGCAAATCGTGAGCCGCATGGGCAATTTCCGGCCGTTGGGCCAACGCCTTGGTCAGCTTGGGCACCCACTCTTCCAGGGCTTCTTGTGTCAGCGATTCAACGGAAAACTGATATTGAAAACGTGAAATGCGATCTTCTACTGTTAAATCCTGAACCGGCTGCAGATAGAGCAAAAGACCCGGCAGCTGGTCTGCCCGGCGCATCAGCCGCTCAGCGATTTCTGGAGCACGACTTGAGCGTTCTTCAAGATCGCGCAGTTTAATGGTCAGCCTGGAGGTGCCGGGACTCTGATTGATCCCGTCAACCCCCACAAAAAATGCCACGCGTTCCACATCGGCATCTTGCAGGAGAAAATCGCTGATTTCCTTTTGTCGCAGCGTCATGCCCGCAAAGGAAGTCTGCTGCGGAGCCTCGGCAATACCCTGCAAAAGGCCGCAATCCTGGACCGGAAAAAAGCCCTTGGGGATGAGCAAATAGAGCAGGCAAGTGAGCAAAAGCGTGGCACAGGCCACAAGGAGTGTGGCCTTTCTGTGGCGCAGGACAACATCAAGATTTCTTTCATACCAGGCAAGAATAATCCCAAAAAAAGCACTGCCGCCTTCCTTTTGCACCGGAGCCGCCCCCTGTTTGAGCAGATGGGCGCAGAGCATGGGGGTCAACGTTAAGGAAATGACGGCCGAGATGAGAATGGTGGCAGCCAGGGTCACGGCAAATTCCCGGAAAAGCCTCCCGGCAATATCGCCCATGAAAAGCAGAGGAATGAGCACGGCCACCAGGGATATGGTGAGGGAAATAATGGTGAAGCCGATTTGACCGGCTCCGATCAGGGCCGATTCCAGAGGGCTTTTGCCGTGCTCGTGGTAGCGCACGATATTTTCAATGACCACAATGGCGTCATCCACCACAAAACCCGTGGCAATCACCAAGGCCATGAGCGTCAGATTATTCAGGGAATAGCCGGCCAGATACATGATGCCAAAGGAGCCCACAAGGGAAAGCGGTACGGCCACAGCCGGAATAAAGGTGGCACGCGCATCGCGCAAAAAAAGCCAGATCACCAGAATGACCATGGCTATGGCCAAAAGCAGCTCGCGCTCCACATCCTGCACAGTGGCCCGAATAGTCTCCGTCTTGTCGGTGATGATCTCCACATGCACATTACCCGGCAACGTTTCAAGCAGTGTCGGCAAAAGGCGTCGGACCCGCTCAGCCACGGTAATGACATTGGCGCCTGGCTGACGCTGCACGGAAACAATAATAGCCTGGGCAAAATTCGCTGTTTTTTCCCTGTTGGCAGCCACATAGGCCGCCAGACGGATATTCTCCGCGCCTTCTGTCACCTGCGCCACATCACAAAGCCGCAAGGGCGCCCCGTTCTTATAGCCAATAATCGTCGCGGCATAGTCGCTGGCACTGCTCAGCTGATCATTGGCATCAAGACTTGAGGCCCGTTCAGGGCCGTCAAAACTGCCCTTGGAGCCATTGACATTGGCCTGGGCTATGGCCTGGCGAATATCGGCCAGAGTGAAACCAGCGCTAGCCAGAGCCTTGGGATTGACCTCAATGCGTACAGCCGGCCTCTGGCCGCCTGAAAGCGTCACCAGGCCCACACCCAGAATCTGCGAAATCTTCTGGGCCAGACGCGTGTCAGCCAAATCTTCCAGCTGTGTCATGGCCATGTCGTCACTGGTCACAGCCAGGGTAATGATGGGGGGATCTGCGGGATTGACTTTGTTGTAGACCGGGGGATTGGGGAGATCGGAAGGCAGAAGATTGTTGGCGGCATTAATGGCTGCCTGAACTTCCTGTTCGGCACTGTCCAGTTCTTTGCTCAGTTCAAACTGCAGCGTAATCACCGAGGCTCCGGCAGAGGACTGGGAAATCATCTGACCGAGACCTGGCATGGCGCCAAACTGCCGCTCAAGAGGCGCCGTGACCTTGGCCAGCATCACTTCCGCACTGGCCCCGGGATACAGGGTCTGCACCTGAATGGTGGGATAATCGATTTCAGGCAAAGCTGAGACCGGAAGCGATCGATAGCTGAGCAGTCCCACCAAGAGCAGGGCCGCCATGAGCAAACTTGTGGCCACAGGCCTGAGAATAAAAAGACGAGACAGGTTCATGGGCGTTAAAACGGTTCTGCCTTGGGCGTTTCCATGGTCCCTGCCACTTTGACCAATGCGCCGTCGCGCAAGCGGTCAACGCCGTCGACAATGACCTGCTCTCCGCTCTTCAGCCCATCGCTGATCACAGCAAAGCGTGCGGTTTCAAGGCCTACGGTCACCAAACGCACGCTGACCTTGCCAGAAGGCGCGTCCTTATCAGGAGGTGATCCTTTGCCAGAAGGCGCGCCCTTGCCAGGAGGCATGCCTCTACCAGAAGGCGCTTCAGACCGACCGGGCCGCTCAGGCCTTCTAGCCTGGTCTTGATCCAGGCTTAGGACATAGACGTAGCTTCCGCGTGAACCGATCTGCACAGCACTTGACGGGACTGTGATCGCCCCCTTCAAGACGTCCACACAGAGGCGGGCATTGACAAATTGATTGGGGTAGAGACGCTTATCGTCATTGGCAAAACGCGCCTTGAGGCGCACTGTGCCGGTACTTTTATCGATCTCATTGTCCAGGCTCAAAAGATAACCTGTGGCCAGAAGGGTTTTCTGCTCCCGATCCCAGGCCTGCACGGTAATCTGCCGTTCGCGCGACTGGGCAAAAGCCTGGGCAATCTTGGGCACAGCGGTCTCGGGAAGCGTAAAGAGCACGTCACAGGGACTGACTTCACAGATTCTCACAAGCCCCTGGCTGTCAGAGGCGGAAATCTGATTGCCGCAGTCGACTTTGCGCAGACCGGCAATGCCGCTGGCGGGAGCGGTGATACGGCTGTACTCAAGCTGCAGACGGGCATTTTCACAGGCTGCCCGGTCAGCGGCACAGGCCCCTTCAAACTGCGCGACCAAGGCTTTCTGCGTATCGTATTTTTGCCGCTCGACGAAATCCCCTTTCACCAGCGAGGCGTAGCGTGCCAGGTCACGACGGGCGTTGGCCAGCTGAGCCTCGTCGGCCGCAAGTCTGCCCTTGGCCTCGTCCAGGGCGGCCTGAAAGGGTCTGGGGTCAATCTCAGCCAGAAGATCCCCGGCCTTGACATGCTCTCCTTCCCGAAAGTGCAGCTTCATCAGCTGACCGCTGACCCGGCTTTTCACAAGCACGTCACTTGAGGCCTGGACCGTGCCCAGGCCATTGAGAAAATGAGGCACATCCTGAGCCAGCGCCACAGCGCAGCGTACCGGCGCACGCATCTGTCCGGGGCCCTCGCGTCTCTGGGGCTGGGAGCCAAAAAGCTGATAGAGCGTCCAGACACCAAGCACCAGAAGGCCAAGCCAAAAAATTTTCCATTTGCCCTGCAATGCCACTCTCCCAAGCTTCAAGGTCAACCGCCATTTCTGCCCGCCTATCTTGCCTCAAAACGCGGTTTTCCTGCCCCTAATGCCTCTCACTCAAGCCGTGCTCTAGCATGCATCCTTTTTTTTGTGAAGAGAAGAGCTTTCCTGTACGCTCGCAGAGCCTCTCTGCAGAGTGGCCGCAATTGCCTTGCCCTATCATTTGGCGTATTGCTCAGGCCAGAAACGGCATCACACTGAGGAGTCTCTATGCTCAAGACAGCAAGCGTCTGCACGCTTTTTTGTGTTCTCTGTGTTCTCTCGTGCCATGCTCTAGCCAGCCCTCAGCCCGGTAGCCCCCGCTATACGCCGATCGTGGCTGTCGTGGAAAAATCACAGGCCGCTGTGGTGAATATCACCTGCACCCAGATTCGTGGGCAGAGCGTCTCGCCCCTGGATCTGTTTTTCGGGCTGCCCCAGGAATTCGGACGCAGGCCCCGTCTGCAAAGACGGGCCAGTCTGGGCTCCGGTGTCATTGTCGACGGCAAAGAAGGCCTGGTGCTGACCAATGCCCATGTCATCGCCAACAGTGATGAAATCATGATTCACCTGCAGGACGGGCGCAACTTTCCGGCCATTGTGCGTGGGGCGGAACCTGATTTTGACATCGCCATTCTCGCCATCCAGGGGGCCAAGAATCTGCCGGAGCTGCCTTTGGGCAATTCCAAGGATCTGTCGCCAGGCGAAACCGTCATTGCCATTGGCAATCCCTTTGGTTTCAGTCACACCGTAACCACAGGCGTGGTCTCAGCACTCGGACGAACCATCAATTGCCAGAGCGGCACACTCACGGACCTCATTCAGACCGATGCCGCCATCAATCCGGGCAATAGCGGAGGCCCCCTGTTAGATCTGGAAGGGCATCTTGTGGGTATCAATACCGCAACCGATACCCGCGCTGAGGGCATCGGCTTTGCCATTCCCATCAATAAGGCCAGGCGTGTCATGGAAAGCCTGGTGCAAAAGGAGCACATCTCTCCCTACTGGCTTGGCCTTTTGGCCGAAGATCTGGACGGCCAGACAGCCTGGACCTTGGGACTGGAGGCCCGACACGGCATTCTGGTCACAGCGGTCTACGCTGACACGCCGGCACAGCGTTCGGGCATTGTCCCAGGCGATATCCTCCTTGCCATCAATGAACGCGAAATCAATGACAGACGGGACTATGTGAGCTTTTTGCGCAATCAGACCGGTGAAGCACTGACACTTGTGATCTTGCGAGACAACAGGACCATTTCCCTGACTGTTCAGCCTGTGCCCTTTACCAACGACATCGTGCAAAGCCTCATGGAAGAGCGCTGGGGCATACGCATCGGCGAATCTCACGGCTCGGTTGTTTTACGCAATGTGCGCCGCGGCAGTGCCGCTGATTTCCTCAGACCCGGTGACCGCATTTTGGCCGTGGGAGGACATGCCATCAAGAATGCTGACGACCTTTTTCAGGCCTTCCGGCGCGAACGCATGGCAGGGCAAATTCTGCTGCAAGTGCTGCGCAATGGCCGAGCCTACTACGCCCGCCTTGTGCTCTAAGGAGAGCGTTGGCAAGCAAAAAAAAAACACCCCGCACGCGCGCGAGGTGTTTGCTCTGACTACCAGTAAAGAGGATAACTGCGTTTGCTTGGCAGATTATTCACCAGCAGGGCGATCAAAAGCATGATCAGGGCACCGGCCAAACAGGGGAGCAAAACATAGAGATAGCCCAGCTGACGAATGGATTCACCGCCAGCCACCGCAATCAGGGCCGTTGCGCCACCCGGAGGATGCAGGGTCTGGGTGAGATGCATCAGTGCGATGGCTGTGGCCACAGCCATGGCTGCGGCAAGCCAGAGGGGACTGATCAACTGGGCAACTGTCACACCCACCAGGGCTGAGAGGAGATGGCCGCCCACAAGGTTGCGGGGCTGGGCCAGAGGGCTGCGGATGGCCCCGAAAGCCAAAACCGCCGAAGCGCCAAAGGAACCGATGAGCAGGGGCGGCCCATCGCCGCCAACCACATAGCGCTCCAGAAGACCAATACAAGCGATCGCCAGAAAAGCGCCAAACCAGGAAATGACGACCTCGCCCAGACCCACGCGTGGAGGACGCTGACCGCCTCCGGTCATTTTTTGCCAGATACTCATCGCAGTGTACTCAAAACATTTAAAAGATCCGTACGCGAAACGAGCCCGACCACACGCTTGCCGGCCTCGGTAACCGGCAAGCGGTTGATATCGTGGCTATTCACCAGGCTGAGCATTTCAGCTAGCGAGGTCTGAGGAGAGACGCAAATCACCTCTCGCGTCATGATTGTTTCCACAGCCACCTCAAGACAGGCCGGATCAAAAGTCTGGCTGAGCACGCTTCGCAACAAGTGCATGGGGCTTGGCCTGCGGCTGCCTCCGGCTAGACGTGCGATATCGGTTTCCGAGAGCACACCCTGAAGCTGGCCTGCGCCATCAAGGACCGGTGCGCCGGAAATATTCTGCGCATCCAAAAAATCAATGGCAGCCCGCACACTCATGCTCGGCGCAACACTTAAAACCGGGCTCGACATCACCTGGTCTGCGCAAATTTCCTCAAGGAAACGCGTATGCGCAATGGCATAGGCCTTGGTATAGATGGCCCGAAAATCATCGGGTGAAATGTCGAGATAAGCACCAAAATCGCGCATGGCCTCAAGAATATCCTGTTCATCAAGGGCCAGATCGCGCCGCTCATTGAGTCGTATTTTCTGCGTCATGGGCAATCTCCTCAAGCACTCAGTAATCCAGAGCCTGTCCGCTTTCCGTGATTGTCATCACATACGGAAATCTTGTGGCGTTTCAGCAAAGAGCCTGTTTTTTCCAAAAAGGCTCACGCCTGAGCAGCGTAGAAAGCGACAGGTCGTCCTTGGCCTCTCAAGGGCGACCGCAAACAGACTCCGGTCCATTTTGGCATGAGGAAGCCCATGTCGTTCCTTGTGTGAGGTTTCACAAAGGACTTCTGTCTTGACATAGTGCTAGCAGCAGGCTATGCCTAAAAACACGGTACTAAATCCGTTGTGCCGAGAGGCGAAAACTTATTTTTTTGGAGGATCTCGCTATGTCGTACAATGTCAACGTCAATCACGAAAAATGTGTGGGCTGTGGTGAATGCGTAGACGTCTGCCCCGTGGAAGTCTATGAACTGAAAGACGGCAAGTCCGAGCCCGTGAATTCCGAAGAATGCCTGGGCTGTGAATCCTGTGTGGAAGTCTGTGAATCAGACGCTATCACCGTTGAAGAGGCCTAGAAACAAGCCCGCTCCAAAGCATTCAAGACAAGACCGAAAATTCCGCAACAGGGCGGAAGTCCGTGTGCCGCCGGACGTGAGTCTGGCGGCTTTTTTTAGCGATCTGTGCAAACCTGGAAAAAACGAGGCAGCGTTTCCACCTCGGCTATCGAGGTATCCGCGCTGAATAATAATGATTCCCGATCTTAGCCCCATTTTCTCGCGTTATGAGCAGCTTCGTGCCGAAGCCGACAGCATCTTTGGGCAGATGAGTGAAAAATTCCCGCAATGCGTAACCTGTAGCAAGGGTTGCAGTGACTGCTGCCATGCGCTTTTTGATCTTTCCCTCGTCGAGGCCATGTACATCAATCAGGCCTTCAAGGCTGCTTTTGACTATGGGGCGCAACGCTCAGAAATTCTCACGCGTGCCGCCACTACTGACCGTAAGCTGACCAAATACAAACGCGAGCTTTTCCACATGGAAAAAAACGGTGAGTCCGAAGCGGCGATCATGGCCAAGGCGGCACAAATCCGTATCCCCTGCCCCCTGCTCGATGACAATTCCTGCTGTCTGCTCTACGAGGCACGCCCCATCACCTGCCGTCTCTACGGTGTGCCCACAGTCATCAAAAATCAGGGCCACGTCTGCGGCTTTTCCAATTTTTCTCTTGGCAACAAATATCCGACTGTCCATCTGGACAAAATTCAGGCCCGTCTGGAAGCCTTAAGCGCTGAAATCGCCACAACCGTCCACTCGCGCTTTACGGAACTCGACCAGGTCTATGTGCCGCTCTCAATGGCTCTCTTGACCGAATACAACGAGCAGTATCTCGGCATCGGCCCGGCCAGGGAGGACTAATGGCCAGCCGCATTCCTGCCTATCTTTTTGAGACCAACGCCGAGCCCCAGAATCTGACCACAGAACAAGAGGCCCTGAAACGCCAGATCTACGAAAAAATGCGGCCGACACGCCGCAAGTTTGTAGACAGAATCGGCTATGAGAACTGGGATCCGTTTCAGGAGCCCAATCATCCGCTTGACATGCGTGTCGATGCGGGCATGCGCACAACAGAACAATTGCTCAACGCCTTTTTGCACAGCCTGAACGGTGAGCCTGTGAGCAACGCCTATCGACAGGGAGCCATTGACTGTGTCATGGGGGTCATCACCAAGGACGAAAAATATCGCGGCGTTTTTGACTTCTGTCTTTGGTACTATGAGCTTTTGCAAAAAGAAGGGCGTCTTTCGAAAAACGCCAGAGATTTCCAGGCTTTTCTGCAACGCCAGCGCTGATCTAAGCTTGCGGCAAAAAATCACACAAAGGAGGAAGACGCTCAGAGAGCGTCGGCTGCGCCATGTTGAAAGAGCATTACGAGAATATTGACGACTATATTGCCGATCTCAAAGCGGCTATTGCCGAAAACGATCAGTGCGCCAACCATCACTATAATCTGGCTCAGGCTCTCTTATCCAAACGCGACTTCATGGGGGCTGAAGAATGTCTCCTCAATGCCGTGCGCAATTCGCCGAGGATGGCTGAGGCCTATGTGCAGCTGGGAGGCATTTGCCTGCAACGTGGGGATCTGGAGGGGTGCCTGCACTACAATCAGGAGGCCGCCAACTGTCGGCCGCAGTACGCTGTGGCCTACAGCAATATCGCCTTTGTGCATCTACAGAAAGGCGAGCCGGACAAGGCTATCGCGGCCTTGAACAAGGCCCTGAACTGGTCGCCCAATTTTGTGCAGGCCAGAAACGAGCTTGCCACAGCCTACTATATGCAGGGGAATTTTACGGGATGTGAAGAGGCCTGTCGTGCCGTCATCAAACAGGAACCGAATTTTGCGCCGGCCTGGAACAACCTGGCGCTGGCCCTTTTTGATCAAGGACGCTACGACGAGGCCATTGAAGCCTGTGACAAAGCCAAAGAACTTGGCTTTGACGTGCAGGCGGGATTTCTCGAAGAACTCAAGCCCTATCGCAAATAGCCAAGGCTTGCCGCGGGGATCACTCCCCGCTTTTTTTTGGCTCAGCGCAAAAGGTCCAAAAGACGCTCCACACGCTCTCGGTTGAGCCCCGAATGGATCTTCAAAAGCTGCTGATTATTGCCGTGCGCTTCGTTTTCCATCATGCTGAGCGTCTGTTCCACTTCACTGGCAGAGGGCAGATGGGGGGTCTGCGGACGACTGCTCTGATAGAGAGCCGGTGCCACGTCCGTCTGGTCAAGCCGCTGCTCTGTCACTGGCAGCATGGTACTGTTGACCCGTTCTTGAAAAGTCGGTAGACACGCTCCCAAATCATGATTTCTGGCGATGTGCTGAAATTCCATAACGACCTCCGCAGGCAATAAGGGTTTGTTGATTTTTTTATGCAACAAACATGCCATACTGCCAACTAACTGACTCCGCCAGCCAGCTGTCGTTGCAGACTGAGCAGTTCCTGCTCATAAAGGCGACACAAAAAACGGTCATGGCTTTTTTGCACCTGTCGAAAAACCGCCTTGGCATAGCTCAAATCTTTTCGGATGTCGTCAATGCGCCTGATCTCTTGATGGGCCCGGTCAAAAAGACGCTGATTGTCTCCCAAGGCATGATCCTCAAGGGCCAGCAGCCGCAGATAATCACTTTTGCGCTGCCGCAAAAAAGCCACTTCGGCGAAGAGGCTGATTGCTAACGCATAGTTGCCCTGTTGCTCGGCACATTCAGCAAAAACGCGCCGTCCGGCAATCCACAAGGGATTGCTCTGGATGGCGCGTTTCCATGCTTCAGGCGAACGCTGTTCTGTTTCCCGCAGCAGCCGCTCTTCATCGGCTTCTGACAGGGCCAGGGCCAGGTCAAAGCTCTCTGTCAAAAACGGCACAAAACCATCGCGTAATCCGTGAAGGTGATAGTCAGGATAAAAATCATCACCGCAGCGCGCTTGGAATAAGGCGGCATTGGCGGCATCACAGTCTTTGCGCCCCTGGCTCTGACTTTCCAGATGACACAGGGCAGAGCTTGGAATCAGTTTCAGCTTGCGCCCGCTTTGCTTCAGACGCAGACAAAAATCCACGTCCTCAAAACCATTGCGGTACTCTTCGCAAAAGCCGCCATACTGCCAAAAATCGTCTTTTGCCAGAAGCAAGGCTGCGGCCGTCAGGGCCTGGACGGTTCGCTGCTTGAGTACCACAGGATGATTGCCAGGAAAAAAACGGTAGAGATGCGTCAAAGCCTTTGGCGTAAAGGCAATGCCCACATGCTGAACGCTCTGGTCGGGATAGAGCAGGCGACTGCCAACGGCCACAAGATCCTGTTCTTCCTGCAAAGCCTTGAGCAGGGGCAAAAGGCAATTGTCAAAAAGCAGCGTATCGTTGTTCAAAAAAAACAAGAAGGGAGCGCGTGCCGTGCGGGCTGCGAGATTGCAGGCAGGAGCAAAATTGCGGTTTTCAGCGAGTCTCTGCAGGACAAAAGCCTGGGCAAAAAGCTCCTGACCAAGACCAGGCAAGGCTTCCCGCGTGGCGTCACATGAGCCGTTATCGACCACAATGACTTCATAGGCTTGGCCCTGGGTATGCTGCTTAAGGCTCAGAAGACATTGACGGGTCAAAGCCCATTGATTGAAGACGGGAATAATAATGGAACAGGTAAAGGGCATGCCGACCTCTGTCCAAAAAAGCCCATCAGTGTGAAGGACGAAAGGCTTCCCAGCCTTTTTTGCGCAAAAGGCAGCTCGGACACTGACCACAGCCATAGCCCCAGGCGTGGAAATGGCTGTGATCGCCGGCGTAACAGGTATGACTTTTCTGCACGAGCAATTGCACACCCTTTTCTCCTGCCAGCTCCAGGGCTAGTTGCCAGGTGGCGGCCTTGTCCAGATGCATCAGAGGCGTTGCGATTTTCATGGGGCGATCCAAGGCCAAGGAGAGGCTCTGTTCCATGCTGGCCATTGTCTGGCTGCGACAGTCGGGATAGCCCGAATAATCGGTCTCGCTCACGCCAATGATCAGGGTATCAATGTTGCGGGCGTAGGCAAAGGCTGCGGCATAGGAGAGAAAAAGCAGGTTGCGGGCCGGTACAAAGGTCGTGGGCAAAGCGCCTGGCTGAACCTCGATGTCGGCATCTGATGTCAGCGCATTGTCATCGAGCTTGGCTAAGGAGGAAAGATCGCAGACCACATCGCGATCCAGCCGTTCAGCCCAAAGGGGAAAATGCTCACGGATCTCCTGCAAAATGGCCAGACGGCATTCCAGCTCCACCGCATGCCTCTGACCATAGGCAAAACCCATCGTAAACACCTGCTGATAGTGGCGTAAGGCGTAAAAAAGGCAGGTTGTACTGTCTTGCCCCCCGGAAAAAAGAACCAGAGCGTTGTCCATGGACTCCTCACGAAAGCTTAAATGGCGCTGACCGGTTTCTCTTGCACCAGGTGACGGTAGGTCTGCCAGGCCTCTTGCTGGGAAAGCCCCTGGCGGGCAGCCAGTCGGCTGAGGTTTTCCAGGGCATCCAAGGGTCTGACATAGAGCGGCTCAAGATCCGAGGCAAGATAACTGACAGAAGACGCCGCACGTTGCAAAGCCTGAGGTGAAGGATGAAGAATCTCGGGGGCCAGAAGCAAGGAGGCCTGCTTGGCATAGGCGGCAAAAAGCTCAGGGTATTTGCCAAGCGCATTGCCAAGACAGACGGCCCCGCAAGGCAATAAGGGACCTAAGGCGTCCGGGGCGAGCAGGGAAATGGGAGAAAATGCCTTGGGGCAGCCCAGCGCATCGATTGCAAAGGCCTGGAAATGGACGAGATTTCTGCGGGCATGGGTCACGACAAAGAGCAGACGCCCCGCAGGGAGCGTATGGCGCAGTTGATACTCATAGGCGAGAATCTGCAAGCCGTTTAAGGCGCCAAGCTTTGCCCCCGAAACGCGCCGCAAGGCCTGCGCAAGAGCCAGAGCCAATCGGATACCGGTAAAAGAGCCCGGCCCGTGCACACAGGCGATGCGCTCAAGCTCTTTCGGGTTGAGCGCTAACAGCTGAAAGATGGCCTCAAGGGCCGCGGGCAGGATTTCCGTTGCGCGATTGTCACAGTGCCAGTCTTGGGAAACGGCGATTTCCCCTTGACGCACGAGCACTATCTGCACAAGCGCATCCGTGGCGCTCAGCAACAGTTCAAGACCACTCGGCTTCTGCCCCATGCCCTCAGCCTCTAGGTTTTGATGATGCGCATGACATCGTTGAACGTGGCAAAAAGCATCAGGGCGACGAGCAGAGCCACGCCAACACGCATGGCGTATTCCTGAAACTTTTTGTTGATGGGGCGTCTGAAGAGCATTTCGCAGAGACAAAAGAGAATCGTACCGCCATCAAGCACAGGGATGGGCAGGAGATTTAAGATGCCAAGATTGATACTGATCAGGGCTGTTAACGCCAAAAGCCCTGCCAGACCTTGCTTGGCCTGTTCCCCCACAAGCTGGGCAATCATGATCGGTCCGCCCACTTGATCGGCCGGCACAACCCGTTCTATCAGCTTGACAAAACCCTGACAGGTTAAGGCTATCATTTTCCAGGTCTGTTCAAGCCCGCTGACACAGGCTGTGATCAGCGTCTCCTTACGCGCTTCCACATGGCCTGAGGAACGCACACCCACAAGCCAGGCCACTTCCTCCTCGCCAAAAATCGTCTTGCGCGTTGAGCGTTCGGCGGCAAGCCTGACATGCAGCGTCGTCAGGTGATCGCCCTCCTTGCGGCTGATGGCAAAATCCATGGGCTGACCGTGGCTTGCGGCCACTGCCAGGGACATATCTTCCCAGCAGGCAAGTTTCCGATCATTGATCGACAGAATCAGGTCCCCAGGAAAAAGCCCGGCTTTCTCAGCGGGACTTGCCTCCTGCACGCTCCCCACTTCAGGCAGCAAAATCGGCGTACCCCAGAAAAGGGCCAGCCCCGTGTACAAAAGCCAGGCCAAGAGCAGATTGGCCAGAGGACCGGCCACAACCACGAGAAAACGCTGCCAGGCCGGACGCAGAGAAAAACATTCTTCTTCCGTAAAACCCTCGGGGATTTCGGCCTGATCGGTTTCACCCACCAGCGCCACATAGCCTCCCAGGGGCACCAGGGAGAGCGCGTATTCAGTCTTTCCGCGCCGGCATTTCCAGAGTTTGGGGCCAAAACCCAGTGAAAAGGTGGAGACCCCCATCTTCAACAAACGGGCGACAGAAAAATGTCCCAGTTCGTGGAAGAAGATCAATCCTCCCAGCACCAGAACAACGGATATAATAGTGATCAGCACGGATGTCTCTGTTATGGAAAACGGACAATAGGCCAGCCAGTGTACCGTTTTCTTTCCCGCTCACCTCAAGGCCGAGGCTTGGCGTGCGCATTGGCCGCAAGGGCTGTCGTACGCTTCGGGACGTAAATTCCCGGTTAACAGACCGGTATCTCAAACGTTACAGGCACGCTTGCGGCCAGACTTCAAGAAGCCAAGTCTTTGGCCGAAAAAGCAGCCTACGCCTCAGGCGATGCTAACGATAGCCTGAGAAAGCCACAAAACAGGAAAAGGCAGGGAAAAAACAAGGAAAGATCGACGCCAAGGGGATCCGCTTTACGGCATCCGTTCTTCTTGCGCAATGGCTCGCACAAAATCGCGGCTTTTCTGGTCCAAAAGCACAATACGCTTTTCCGCCTTGCGCACCAGCTGGCGTAAGTCGTCGAGATTCTTCGCCCGATCGGCCAGCGGTGGACAAAACGGCTGATGCCCAGGGGATGTGGCCGCATGGGCGTCCAGGGCACGGGCTATCAAGCGAGGGATAGCACCAAAAGAGACCTGGCCATTCAAAAAAAGCTCCACAGCCGCTTCATTGGCAGCGTTCAAAACCACACACATGCCTCCGCGCTCGGCCAAGGCCCTCTTGGCCAAGGCCAGACAGGGAAAGGCTTCCTCATCAGCCTCTTCAAAAGAGACCTGTCCCACTTTTGTGAGATCAAGCTTTGGGGTAACAGACTGAGCCCTGCAGGGCCAGGTTAAACAATGGGCCAAAGGCAGCTTCATATCCGCCTGTCCCAGTTGCGCAAGAAGCGAGCCGTCACGCAAGCGCACCAGGGAATGGATCAGCGACTGGGGGTGAATGACCACTTCAATGTGATCCTTGGCCACACCATAGAGATGAAATGCCTCGATGATCTCAAGGCCCTTGTTCATCATGGTGGCGCTGTCAATGCTGATTTTTCGGCCCATTTTCCAATTGGGATGGGCCAAAGCCTGTTCTGGCCGCATATTGGCCATCTGGTCAAAAGCTAAGCCGCGAAAGGGTCCGCCGGAGGCTGTCAAAACAATCGTGTCAATATCCTGATCACGACCGGCCAGACATTGAAAGATGGCATTGTGCTCGGAATCAACTGGCAAAAGGGCAGAACCGGTCAAGGCGGCGATATCGCGCACAAGGCTGCCCGCCAAAACCAAGGATTCCTTATTGGCCAGACAGATCACCCGGCCGGCCAAGGCGGCAGCCAATGTGCCAGCCAAACCCGCTGCTCCCGACTGGGCTGACAAGACCGTTGTCGCCTCAGGCACGGTGGCAAGCTTGGCGTAGCCTTCCTGGCCCACAAAGATGGTCGGACGATAATTGGCCGGAAGCGCGTCTTCGACCCGCGCCCGAACCTCTTCTGTGGCTACAGCCAGATACGGTGGGCGGTATTTGCCGGCCTGAGCCACCAAAAGCGACGCATTGCTGCCACAGGACAATCCCTGGACACTGAACAGGCTGGCATTCTGGTCAATGACGGCTAAGGCATTGCGTCCGATGGAGCCTGTGGAGCCAAGAATGACGATCTTGCGGGGAAAGGCTGTTTGCCAGGACAAGGCAGGCGGAAAGGAAATATAGTCAACGTGGGGACCTTTGCGTCCCGGCCAGAGTTCAGACATAGACGACCCAGAGTTAACGCAGACGGCTTAAAAGAAGAAAAACCACTGATCCACAACAGCCACCATGGGCAAAGCAAAGAGCAGACTATCGGCACGGTCGAGCACACCGCCATGGCCTGGCAAGAGATGGCCGGAATCCTTGACGTTGACGGAACGCTTAAGCGCCGATTCAAACAGGTCGCCAAGTTGCGCAAAGGCATTGACCGCAATGCCAAGCAAAATAAAGGCAAAACAACCGGCACGACCAAAGGCCAAGCCATAAATCAGCGAAAAAAGCACACAGGCGGCAAGACTGCCCACAGCCCCTTCCGAGCTTTTTTTGGGGCTGACTCTGGGCCAGAGCTTATGGTGGCCAAAACGTGTCCCCACAAAATAGGCCGCCGTATCGGAAAGAGAAACCGCACACAAGACATAGACCAGCTTGACGGTAGACAGATAGGTGGCCGGCAAAAGCAAGAGCGGGATATAGGCCAGGCCGGCGAGAAAGATGCCTCCTGGTGAAAAGGCCGTATCTTCTCCCACCACATCCCAGCGAAAGAGGAAACTCAAGGCCACCAGGACAAAACCGGCTCCCAGACAGACAAGCGCATCCTGGGGACGATCCAGCCACGTCAAAATGAGCATGGCACAGCCAAGGGCAATGGCGCACAAGCGGCTGCGAATACGGCCGTGATTGCCCCAGAACAGGGAATAAAATTCCCACAGTCCCAGTGCGCAGACCACAAGAATAAAGAGCAAAAGCGGCCAGCCGCGCACAGCCAGCACAAGGACCAGCACACAAATTAAGGCAAGACCGGTCAGGGTGCGAGTTTTGTCAACAGCATGATCAACAGACATAGTATTGTGGCAGCTTTGCAGCGCTGCGCTCTCCTTTCAGGCAAAAAAACATCATGGCGCCCAAAGCTGGGCGCCAACAAAACCTTCCTAAACGCAAAAAGCAGAGGGAAGAATCTGCTCCTGGGTTTTGCCAAAACGGCGTTTACGGCCGGCATACTCCTCAAGCGCTGCGTGCAGCTCAGCAGCACCAAAATCAGGCCAGAAAGCCGGACTGAAAATCAGTTCACTGTAGGCCGCCTGATAGAGCAGATAATTGCTCAAACGCTGTTCACCGCTGGTGCGGATCACACAGTCCGGGTCGGGCTGGCCTGCTGTATACAAATGCTGCGCAAGACATTCTTCCGTAATGGCCTCTTCGGACAAGCCCTCCCGCACAATGGCGCGCACAGCCCGCACCAGTTCGCTGCGTCCGCCATAATTGAGGGCCAGATTCAAGGTCATGGCCCGATTCTCTTGCGTGGCGCGCAGGGCATGGGCTAAGGCCGTTCGCTGGGCAAAGGGCAAAGCCTCCACGTGACCGATGGTCTTCAGACGAATCTGCTGCTCACGTAAAAGCGGCAATTCGCGCTGTAAAAAATCGCTGAGCAGCGAAAAGAGCACGCTGATTTCGGTCTGCGGCCGTTTCCAATTCTCTGTGGAAAACGCGTAAAGCGTCAGATAGGGGATCTCGAGCCTGCGGCATGCGGTGACAATCGTCCTGACATTTTCCGCTCCCGCCTTGTGCCCTTCCGAACGGGCAAGACCACGCGCTTGCGCCCAGCGACCGTTGCCATCCATGATGATGGCCAGATGACGCGGCAACGTGGCAGGAACAGACGGTTTTACTTGCATCCTAAATCCAGCCTTAGAAACTTCTTGGCAATGACGTTAGGCCCAAAAAAGCAAAGCGAAAGACTGCTCAAAGAACAGAGCCATGGCCAAAGGCCAGGGCCGTTAAATCTCCATGATTTCTTTTTCCTTGGCTTGACAACGCTTGTCCACGGCTTCCACAAATTTGTCGGTGAGCTTCTGCACGTTTTCTGTGGCTTTCTTCAGCTCGTCCTCAGTGATTTCCTTGTCCTTTTCCAATTTTTTCAAATTTTCGTTGGCGTCACGGCGGATATTGCGAATGGAGATCTTGGCCTCTTCGCCGTATTTGCGCGACACTTTCGTCAGTTCCTTACGGCGCTCTTCAGTCAGCGGTGGGATGGCGATGCGGATGATACGGCCATCATTGACCGGTGTCAGACCCAGATCCGATTTGAGAATGGCCTTTTCAATGACACCAACCCCACCCTTGTCCCAGGGCTGAATGGTGATGGTGCGGCTGTCAGGCACGGCAACAGTGGCCATCTGTGAGATCTGGGTCATTGTTCCGTAGTAATCCGCTTTGATGCCGTCCACAAGGGACGCTGAAGCCCGACCTGTTCTGAGTTTACCAAAATCCTTTTTTAACGATTCCAGGGTCTTTTCCATGCGGTCTTCAGAGTCAAGCAGAATCGAGTCGATATCCATATGGCGCTCCTTGGCCGCACGCATACGGCCGTTTCCTTACAAAGATCCCCAAATACAGGGCGCAAAGGCTAATCAGCAACGAGAGTGCCCACACGCTCCCCTTGCACCACTCGCACAATATCGCCCCCAAACATGCGGCAGACAATCAGCGGCACATGATTGTCCCTGACCAGGGCAAAGGCTGTGGCGTCCATGACCCCCAGGCGCAGTTTGAGCGCATCGTCATAACTCAAGGTTTCGTACTTGACGGCATCGGAGAATTTTTTGGGATCCTTATTATAAATGCCATCCACCTTGGTCGCCTTGATGATGGCGTCGCACTTCAATTCCATACCGCGCAGGGCGGCTGTCGTATCCGTGGTAAAGTAGGGATTGCCTGTACCTGCCGCACAGATCACAACGCGCCCCTTGTCCAGATGGCGCAGGGCACGGCGGCGGATAAAGGGTTCACAGACCTCCCGCATCGTGATGGCTGAAAGCACGCGCGTGGGATAGCCCAGCTTTTCAAGCATATCCTGCACGGCCAGGGCATTGAGAACTGTGGCGAGCATACCCATATAATCGGCCGAGGAACGTTCCATGCCTTGTGCCGAGCCCGAAAGGCCGCGAAAGATATTCCCTCCCCCGATGACCAGCGCCATTTTCACGCCCATATCCAGAACACGACCGAGCTCCTGACAAATTTCAGACACGGTTTCTGGAGCGATCCCCATGCCATGAGCGCCTGCCAGAGCTTCTCCGCTCAATTTGACGAGGATGCGTGCATACTTCAGATCATTGGCCATAGTTCCTCCATTTGCTTGAGAAACACTTCACCGTGCTGCGGCAAAGGGATACTCCTCCAGGGTCAGAGCCACACTTTGGGCGATTTCTTTGAGTGCTGTTCTGGCTTGTACCTCCATATCCGGGGAAAAAACGAACTTGAGTAAAGCCGTCTGCCTCTCAAGGACAGAAAAATAGCCTACGTGCTCGTAGGCCTCAAGCAAAAAGCGAAACAGGCCGATGTCCTTGGGGCAGATTCTGATCAAAAGGCAGGAACTCAGCATTGGCACTCAAGACAGGTAAGAAGGGCAAAAAGGCCTAGGATGGCAATACGTCTTTTTTTTCTATAAACGCTTTTGCCTGAAGAAACAAGAGACTCTCATAACCTATTGAAATATTTGATTTTATGCTCATTTGTGTTCTTCTCAATCTCCCCCAGGCCCAGTGCAAAGGCTCAGCACCTTTTGTCACAAATTGGCAAGAAGCGCTTCGACCCTCAAGCTTCTTGCCAATTTGCCGATAAGCGTATAGAGTCGAGCTATCTCATAGGTGTAAACTTTTGCCCGTAATACGCCATGCTGACAGAAATCCGCACAGAACAAAGCGCTCTTATCAGTCAGGAGAGCACATCCTCCCAGGTCCTCAGGGATCGGGGGAGAAGTTCTTCAGCGGCCTTTTCTCAGGCAAGGCAAAACGATCAGCTCTCCGTAAGCCAAGAGGCCAAGGAAGAACTTGCGCAGAAGCAAGCGCACGTCTCGACACCAGATCAGACCTCAGAAGATTTTGTCAGAGGCGCAACCCCCATCGCCCAGGAACAGTCCGACCGTATTGCCTGGGCCCACGGCACCTACCATGCCGGCCGCCTCCCCCAGGCCGCCACAGGGCCAACACGTTTTGGTGCCAGTGGCACAACAGATCTTTCTTTGGCGCAGGAGCAGCGGCAGGCCTTTGCCGCCCATAGCTACAGCCGCATGTCACGGCAGGGCGTCATGCCCAAGGCCCTTGCCCCGCTTGGCACAGGTATCTCCCTGACCATCTAGACAATGTTCCTCAACAAACAAAGAGCCTGTCAGAAGACCATCTGACAGGCTCTTTGTTTTTCGCTCAAACGCGCACTACATGCCAAGCTGAGCCAGCATGTCGTCAATCACTTTTTGCGAAATGGCGTTTTTGTCGGGGCCTTTGAGCTCCGAAGAAACCTGCTTGCGATTATTCTTAAAGTCCTCAATGGCCTGTTCGGCTTCCGCCTTCAGGGCCTCGGCGTCTTTTTCAGGGCTGTTCTCCGCCCCTTCCATGATCAATCCCGAAGTGACATAGAGATTGACCACCGTATCTTCAATGCGGTTCAGGGACGAAACCACGCGTTTGATGCGCTGCCCCGTCAGATCCTGAAAACTCAGCTGTAACATCAAGGTGGTCAGATCATCGCCAAGCTGCCTGTTAATCTCTTCCAGACGACTGATGGCCGTTTCCGGAGCCCGACCACTGCGCAGACCTTCAAGCAGGGATGCGGTCTCTTCCTGATGAGCCTCGTTGCGCTCAACGATTTCGAGGATATTGGTTGCGGCTTCTTCCGTGGACTTGAGCACTTCATCGAGCTGTGAGGTTGCTTCACGAAAGAGTGCACGTGCATCAGGTTCTGGCGTCGTATCAGTCTGCTGGGAAGCAGAAGAGAGCTGCTGGTAAATGTCCTTAAGACCCTCTCGCATGTCATTGCTGAGCTTTTTGTAAATCGGCTCATTTGTCTCACTCGTCATCAAATCTCCGGCACAAAAGTCCTGCAGCGCTGCAGGAGGAAAATGCCGCCTCCAATTTTACTGTTTTTTGTTGGGCTATCAGATAGCCATGGTCGCGACCGCGTTTTCGGCTGCGAGATCCTGAAGAGAGCTTGCCTCTAGCTATTGGTCTTCAAAAAGTTTTTGGCGCGTGCGGCCTCAGGGGAACTGGGGTATTTCTTGATCAGTTCATTCATCCTGGCCTTGGCGGCATCCTTTTGCCCGCTCTTGCTAAAACAGATGCCCTGCTTGAGATAGGAGCCTGCCGCGTGCGAGGACTTGGGATATTTGGTGATCACTTCATTGTAGGCCAAGGCGGCCTCAGGGAACTGATTGCGCTGAAAATAGCATTCAGCCAGATAATACTGAGCATCGGGCACCAGATTATGCGAACCGTAGTTCTTCAGAAAATCGGCAAAAGACCGTTGCGCTTCGCTGTAGTTCCGAGCGTTGTAGGCATTGAGGCCGGCATCATAGAGAGCCAGGGAAAGATCTTTTTGCGGCACAGGAGCCTGCTGCTGCGGTGTTTCCTTGCCCCAGGTGCTTTCTGTGGGCGGAGTGACAGCTTGCGGAGCGGCCTGAGCCTGGGGAATGGCCGAGGCTCCTTTCCAGGGCTCAACACCAGGAGGCGTCTGCGCCACCAGAGGCTCGCCATAGGAGCCAGGGGCAGTGGCCTGGGTCTGCGGTGCCGGATTCATGGGTGGCTGTGGCGTGGCCGCTGCCTGAGGCTGCGCCGGTGGCAAAGACGGCGTCTTGGGCGTCAGAGGATCACCCAAATTAAAATTCATGGCCATGCTGTTCTCAACCTGATGCAAGGCAGCATCGTGCTTGTTCACCTGGTTGAGCAAAGCCCGCGCTCCGCCCACATTCTTCAAATCGTCAAGCTGTCCTTTGAGCTCATTGATCTCCTCGCGCATGGACTGGAGCTGATTGAGCGTATCCGCCTGAGCGGGCTGGAGCTGTTTGAGCTGCATGTCCTGCTGCTGAACCTGTTCCTCCAGGGAGGCACTGCGCTGACCGACACAGGCATTAAGTGCCAACGAGGACGTGACAATCAGGCTCAGACAGAAAAAACGAGATCTCCGCATCAAATTCTTCAGCGCAAAGTCTCCGCAAAAGCTACGGAGTGGAAACGCTGCCCCCTAATTTTTCCAATGGTTAACGGCGCGGCTGCCAAGGGACCGCCAACGCTACTTTTGATCTACGGAAGGCCGCTTGACTTTACCCAAAGCGTGCCTGCGGCCAACAGCCAGGTAGCAGAGGCCACCGATCACCGGGACAAAGACCGCCACGCAAAGCCACGTAACCTTACGCTGAAAAGAATCGAACTCATGCGACCAAACATGCCAAATACTCCACAAATTGGGCAGTGGCAAGATCGCAATGACAAGGTACCACCAAGAAAACTGCATAGAAGATCCGCTTATGGCCGGACAAAACGCCGACCATACTCCCTAGGAATTAACAAGGTGCAACAGGTTTTTTCCGGTCAAAACAGAGGATCAGGCAGACCAGAAAAGCACCAAGACAAATCGCCGTATCG
Organism: Desulfovibrio sp.; assembly: GCA_024699605.1. GTDB lineage: Bacteria > Desulfobacterota > Desulfovibrionia > Desulfovibrionales > Desulfovibrionaceae > Desulfovibrio. The sequence goes on from JAILPJ010000036.1 coordinate 37,171, forward strand.
GCAATATTAAAGGCCGGCCAGTGCCAGTCATGCCAGTACAGATCGATAAAATCCACTACCGCGCGAAAACGCAATCTATCTGTCAAATTGCCCAAAGCCCCGCCCAGAATGCAGCCAAGGCCGGTCACAAGCAGTGGCGAACGCTCTCGCAGGCCCCGTATGATGTAGAAAATGCTGCCCACGGCCAGAAGCGTGGCCAAAAGAAAAAGCCAAAACTGCCACTCAATATCCGAGCGGTTCAGAAAACCAAAAGCCGCTCCGCGGTTACGGATATTGACGAGGTCAAAGAAACCGGCAATGACCGTGACGCTGCGGTACTCCGGCAAATGCTCCACCACCAGCCATTTGCTCAGCTGATCGGCGACCAGAACGAGTACGGCCCAGAGGCCGAGAAGACGGTATTTCCCACTCACTGCACATTCTCCCCTCTGGCCAAGACCTCGGCACAGCGGGGACAGACGGGATGATCACTGTCGATTTCACAGCTATAGATCCAGCAGCGCGGACATTTTTCCCCGTGGGCTTTCTCGACCTGTATGGCGAGGCCCTCAACTTCACTATCTCTGATGGCAGAAGCATCGGCCTCAGCCAGAGGACGGATCACAAGCTGGGAGACGATGAAATAGGCGCGCAAATCCGTATTCAGGCTTTCAAGCCGTTTTTGCAGGTCTTCTGCCAAATAGAGCGTCAGGCGCGTATCCAGAGAATGCCCAACCCCTGCCGTGCGTGAGGCCCGCAACGGTTCAATGGCACGCGTTACGGCATTGCGCACGTTGACGAGCATGGCCCAGTCAGCGCACAGGGCATCATCCAGAAGCTCGTCGTCCACCGCAAGCTCCTGCAGGGCAAAAACCGTGGGAACCTGCAAAGAAAGCCCCTGGGGGAGATTATCCTTGATTTCTTCAGCCGTAAAAGAAAGGATCGGAGCCATCTCGCGCAGCAGCAACTGCAAAATCTTCCACAAAGCCGTCTGGGCTGAACGCCGATCTCGGCCTGTGCGAGCATCGGCATACAGCCTATCCTTCAAGATATCAAAATAGAGTGCTGAAAGGTCGCTGACACAGTAATTGTGCAGGCCATGGGCCACTTTGTGAAATTCATAGCTGGCATAGGCGGCCTGGATCATCTTGTGCAGGCGGGCCGCACGATCCAGGGCATAGCGGTCAAGGGGCAGAAGGTCCGCCTGCGCCACACTGTCTTCTTCCGTAAAATCATAGAGATTGCCCAGAAGAAAACGGCAGGTATTGCGGATGCGACGGTAGGCATCCACAAGGCGGCTGACAATCTGATCGGAGAGACGGATATCTTCACGATAATCCACCGAGGACGCCCAAAGACGCACAATTTCCGCACCGTACTTGTCGATCAATGTCTGCGGGGCAATGACATTGCCCACAGACTTGCTCATCTTGCGTCCTTCACCGTCAACCACATAGCCATGGGTCAAAACCGCCCGGTAGGGAGGCTGATCTTCGCTGCCCTGGGCGACGAGCAGAGAGCTGTGGAACCAGCCTCTGTGCTGATCAGAACCTTCCAGATAGAGGTCTGCCGGAAAGGCCAGTTCCTGGCGCGCCTTGAGCACAGCGGCCCAGCTGCTGCCGGAATCAAACCAGACATCCAGAATGTCGCTTTCGCGCGTAAAGTTCTGGCCTCCGCAGTGGGGACAGCGGAGATCCTTGGGCACGATCTCCTCCAGAGGCGCTTCATACCAGTAATCGCAACCGGTGGGATGCTTGGCAAAACGGTCACAGAGCTCGTGCATCCAGGCGGCATCATTCCAGGATTCGCCGCAGCTCTGGCAACGCAGGGCCATGATCGGCACACCCCATTGCCGCTGCCTGGAAATGCACCAGTCGGGACGCTGTTCAATCATATTATAGATGCGATCGTGGCCCCAGGCGGGAATCCACTGCACCTTTTCATTGATACTGGCCAGCGCACGGCTTCTCAAGGCGTTTTTTTCCATGCTGATAAACCACTGCGGCGTGGCTCTGAAGATCACGGGCTTTTTGCAGCGCCAGCAATGCGGATAGGAGTGCTCAATACGATCCGAATGCAGGAGCATGCCCTTTTCGCGCAGGACATCTATGACCAGGGGATTGGCCTCAAAGACGTTTTTGCCGGCAAAACCCGCTACTTCCCCAAGATAGCAGCCTGCGTCGTCCAGTGGCGAATAGATCTCAAGACCATAGGCGAGACCCACTTCATAGTCTTCCCGGCCATGACCGGGTGCGGTATGGACACAACCGGTACCGGTATCCAGGGTCACATGCTGCCCCAGGGTGATCAGTGAGTCGCGGTCATAAAAAGGGTGACGTGCCACAAGTCTGTCTAAGGCTGCGCCCTGGCAGCTGCCAAGCTCCTGATAGTTCTGCCAGCCAAAAATGGCGGCACAGGCTTCCAGACGTTCCTGCGCCAGCAGATATTGGTTGCCAGAAACCTCCACCAGCACATAGGTAAACTCCGGGTGCAGGCATACAGCCATATTGTCCGGCAAAGTCCAGGGCGTTGTGGTCCAGATGATCACCTTACAGCGGCTGGGATCGGCTTTGGGCAAAATCTCAGTGAGGCGCGCATCGGTCAGAGGGAAGGTCACATAGATGGAGGGCGAGGCAACATCCGCGTATTCCACTTCAGCTTCGGCCAGTGCTGTGCGGCAGGAACAGCACCAATAGACCGGTTTTTTGTCACGCACAACGCTGCCCTTTTCCACAAAGCGGGCCAGCTGACGGGCAATCTCCGCTTCATAGGCCGGGGTCATACTCAGGTAGGGATCCTCCCAGTTGCCGAGCACACCCAGACGCTTGAATTCCTCGCGCTGCACAGCGATCCACTTGGTCGCGTACTCACGGCAAAGACGACGGACCACAGCGGTTGGCAGTTCTTTTTTCTTGCCCTTGAGCTCCTGTTCGACCTTGAGTTCAATGGGCAGCCCATGACAGTCCCAACCGGGAACATAGCGGCAGAGATAGCCCTGCATATTCCGCGATTTGACAATGATGTCCTTGAGGATCTTGTTCAGAGCATGGCCCATGTGCAGATGCCCGTTGGCATAGGGAGGGCCGTCGTGCAGAACATACGTTCCCCGGCTGCCCGAGGCCGATTCCATGCTCTCACGTGTTTTTTGCTCGTCCCAGCGTTTGAGCATCTTAGGCTCACGCATCACAAGATTGGCCTTCATGGGAAAAGACGTTTGCGGCAAATTGAGCGTTGATTTGTATTCACTCATCAGATTTTCAGCGTACAAGGCCCGGTCCAGACGACGCGGAGGATACGCTGCCTCCGTAGATGTTCAAAATTGCGGCTTCAGCAATGCCAAAATCCGGGCAGAGGTCTCCGTCTGCCAAGGAAAAGCCTGAAGTCAAAATGGATTTTGAGCTGATTACTATGCTTGAAAATCGGCAAAAGATCAAGAAAGCTGCCAGAGGCTTGGTTGCCAACGCTTCTTAGCCTACGCTTTCGGCCAGACCACGTTGCGCACATCAGGCGGATCGTCTGATGCCAGTATCAGATTTTGCTCTGTCGCAAGCGGCGGCAGAGGTTCGGTCAGGACCTTCTTGGTCTGGGCAAAGAGATTGGAGATAATGGCGTTAGAAACCACCATGCCGCTTGGGGTCAGCCTGAGCCAGCCCTGACGGATGCGGATTAAGCCGTTTTCGTGCAGGGCCTGTATCATACGCCGGTGATCTGTGAGAAAATCGTGGCCAGTCATCGCTTTGTAGCGTTTCAGGGACAGTCCCCGCACTGTGCGCAGACTCAGCATAATCATTTCCAGCACACGAATCAGCGGGGAAAGCGTCTCCTCATTGCCAGCCACCTTGCCGGATGCGATCTTTTCGGCCCAGGCTTTCTGATGCGCGGGATTGGTCCAGCGCTTGTTGTCGATGGTCGAGGTCGCCGACGGGCCAAGGCCTAGATAATCGAGACCCTGCCAATAGCCCAGATTGTGCCGGCACTGATAACCCATACGCGCGAAATTGGAAATTTCGTATTGCATATAGCCCTGACTCTCAAGATACGCCGCTCCTTCCACAAACATGATGTTCAAATCCCGCTCTGGCGGCAGCTGCAAGAGACCCTCACTGCACTGACGCTCCAGCACGGTCCCCGGCTCCAGAGTCAACCCATAGGCTGAAATATGTTCCGGTGCCAGGCGCACCACATCCTTGAGACTCTGTAGCCAGTGGCGAACGCTCTGGCCTGGCAGCCCCCACATCAAATCCACGCCAATATTCACAAAACCGGCTTCACGCGCAGCCAACAGACTGCCCAGACTGTCCTGGGCCTTATGCACTCGACCCAGAATACGCAGCATATCGCCGTCCAGACTCTGCAGGCCAAGGGAGAGGCGGTTGATACCTGCGCTCAGATACTGTGAGGGCAGCAAGGTGCCTTTGAAAGATTCGGGATTGGCTTCAAGGCTGATTTCGGCATGAGCGTCGATGGCAAAAATTTTGGCTAAGCGTTCAAGCACAATGCCCACAATCTTTGGGGGCAAAAGAGAGGGCGTTCCGCCGCCGAAGAAAACCGTCTCAACGCGTCGTCCAGCCAGTCGATCGCCCCAAAGAGCCAGTTCCATGAGCAGCGTATCCACATAATCGCGCATGGCTTGGCTTGAAACCGGTTCAACATCACGGCCGAGAGCCTGGGCTTGAAAAGCACAGTAATGACAGCGCTGACGACAAAAAGGAACATGAATATAAATGAGCATAGCGATTATCCAAACGAGGGGCGCAAAGTACGCGAAGACTTGGCAAAGACCGGTGCGCGGGCTATAGTAGCGAGCCGAACGATGAACAGAGAGCCGAACGGCCCTGGGAGGTCTGCATGGAAATTCAGTTTCAGGAAGGCGACTACCAGCAGTGGCAGGCAGATATTCTGCTTGCGCCGACGCTGGAAGACGGCTTCGCTCTTGACCAGTATCCGGAACTCGATGCCGCCTGTCCCTGGCTGGCCGTGGCCCCGGCCATGCGCGACGTGCGCCATAGCCAAGGGGAGCTTGCCATCATTTACGGACATCCTGAGCTGAATATTCCGCGAGTTCTTTTTCTTGGCCTCGGCAAAAAAGAAGACTTTTGTGTAGAGACGCTGAGACTGGCTGTGGGCAAGGCACTGCAAAAATGCCGCGAACTCAGACTTTCGTCGGTGCTTCTGCCTTTGTCAATACTGGATCTTCTTCCCTGCGGTCGCAATCGGCTTGTGGAAGAAATGGTCTACGCCGCCAATCTCGGCCTCTATCAGGGCAATTGGCTCAAACAAAAAGACGAGGCAGCCCCCAAAGACCCTGAACGCTTTTCTCTGGCAGCCAAGACTCTGCCCCAGGATATCCGCAACGCCGCCCAACGCGGGGAAAATGCCAGCTGGGCTACGCTTTTAGCCCGCAAGCTGGCCAATACGCCGGCCAATCTCCTTAGCCCTGCCAAGCTCGCCGCTCAGGCACAGTCGCTTGCCGAAGCATCTGGCTTAGGCTGTCATGTGCTCGATGAACAGGCCATGCAAGACATTGGCATGGGCGCTCTGCTCTCTGTGGGGCAGGGTTCCGTCAATCCGCCGCGCCTGGTGGTTCTTGAGCACGCCCCCAATGCCCAGGCCCAGGAGCCGCCATTGGTCTTTGTGGGCAAGGGGATCTGCTTCGATTCAGGGGGCATCAGTCTCAAGCCTGCGGCCAAAATGCATCAAATGAAAAGCGATATGAGCGGAGCGGCAGCTGTGCTGGCGGCCATGAACGTTGTTGCCCGTGAAAATCTGCCAAAACATATTGTGGGGATCATGGCCTGTGCCGAAAATATGCCAGGTGGCGCCGCGGTCAAGCCCGGTGATGTGGTCTATGCCATGAACGGCGAAAGCATTGAAATCACCAATACCGATGCCGAAGGCCGTATGGTGCTCGCCGACGCCCTCTGCTATGCCATGCAACACTATTCGCCAGCCATCCTTGTGGACATTGCCACCCTCACAGGCGCCTGCGCCGTCGCCCTAGGCGATGAGCTGGCTGGACTCTTCAGCGACGATAGCCCGCTTGTGGAGCATATCAGAGCCGCAGGTCAGACAGCCGGAGAAAACTTCTGGCATCTGCCGCTCTGGAAAAACTACGAAAAAAAGCTGCAAAGCGAGATTGCCGACATCTGTCACACCGGTCCCCGTGAAGGCGGAGCCATCAATGCAGCCCTCTTCCTCAGACACTTTGCTGGCCAAGTGCGCTATGCGCATCTGGACATTGCCGGTGTGGACTGGCAGGAAAAGGCCTCGTCGCTCTGTCCCAAGGGCGCCACGGGTTTTGGCGCACGCACCCTTATCGAACTGGCCAGAGGAGGCCTCCAGTGAAAGTCTATCTGCTTGGCGCAGGCCCGGGCGATCCCTCCCTGCTCACCCTGAAGGCCCGTGATATTCTCGCTTCAGCCGATGTTGTGGTCTACGATGCCTTGGCCAGTCCAAGCCTGCTCGCCCACTGCCGCGGGGATGCGGAAATCCTCTATGTGGGAAAAATTGCCGGCAATCACGCCCTGCCTCAGCCCCAAATCAATGAACTGTTAATTGCCAAGGCCAGGGAGGGCAAAATCGTGGCCCGCCTCAAGGGGGGCGATCCCTATATCTTTGGCCGCGGCGGCGAAGAGGCCCTGGCACTGCTTGAGGCCGGTATTCCCTTTGAAGAAGTGCCCGGCATCAGCAGCACCATCGCGGCTCCGGCCTATGCCGGCATTCCCCTGACCCACAGGGATCTTGTCTCTTCCGTGACATTGATCACAGGGCATGAAAAAGCGGAAAAAACCCAGTCTTCGCTCAACTGGCAGGCTCTGGCACAAAGCGGCTCAACCCTGGTCTTTGTCATGGGCATGAAAAATCTCCCGCAGATTTCAGAGCAGCTGATGGCCGCAGGTCTTGCCCCCCAAACGCCCTCAGCCCTGGTCTATCGCGGAACCACACCTGCCCAGCGCAGCCTTGTGGCGCCTCTCAAAGACCTGCCGGCAAAAGCCGCTGAGGCCCATTTCACCAATCCCTCCGTCATCGTCGTCGGTCAGGTGGTCAGCCTCAAAAATGAACTCAACTGGTTTGAAAAGCGCCCGCTCTTTGGCAAATCCATTGTCGTCACCCGCGCACGCGAACAGGCCAGTGACATTGTGGCAAGCTTCAGCCAACTGGGTAGCGAAGTCATTCAGTGTCCGACCATCCGCATTGCCCCGCTGCCTGACTATCGAGAACTCGATGCGGCTATTCGCAATCTTGAAAACTATCAATGGCTCTTCTTCACCTCGGCCAATGGCGTGGCCTATTTCTGGCAACGCCTGACAAAACTCGGCTTTGACGCCCGCAAACTCGGCTCCCTTTCCCTCTGCGCCATCGGTCCTGGCACAGCCAAAGCCCTGGCCGAACATGGCCTCAAACCCGATCTCATCCCCCAGCGTTTTGTGGCGGAGAGTCTTGTTCAGGACTTTTTGGCCCTCAAGGTGGACAGAAGCAAACCTCTGCTGCTAGTGCGGGCCAAGGAGGCGCGTGAAGTTCTGCCAGAACGTCTGCGCGCGAGCGGCTATCAGGTCGATGTTCTGCCCTGCTATGAAACCCTGCCCGATGCGTCACAAAAAGAGCTTGTGGAAGAACGGCTCAATGCCTGCCAGCTCTCCTGCATCACCTTTGCCTCTTCCTCAACCGTGCGCAATTTCCTAAAGCTCGTTCCCGCAGAGACCCTGCGCAAACACCCTGAAGTCCGCCTGGCAGCCATTGGCCCCATCACGGCCAAAGCCCTGCAGGAGGCCGGACTTTCCTGCCATATCCAGCCAGACCAATACACCATCAAGGCTTTAATTTCGGCAGTAACCGCTGATCTTTCCCAACACTGAGGTTTCCCATGCCTTTTCCCATCGCCATTCTGGCCTCCGGCAACGGCACAAACGCCCAGGCCATGATCGACAAAATGCAGGCCGGCCTTCTCGATATTGACATTGTGCTCATAGCCTCCAACAATCCCAAAGCCAAGGTCCTGGAACGGGCCAAAAAGGCGGGCCTTGCGCATCTTGTCCTGGATCATCACGACTACCCAGACCGTGAGCACTACGATCAAGCGCTTTTGGCTGCTGTTTTGGCACACAAAGCTCAGGCTGTGGTACTGGCAGGCTATATGCGTCTGCTTTCGCGCACCTTTTTGCAGGGCTTTCCTGGTCAGGTGCTCAATCTCCACCCAGCGCTTTTGCCCAGTTTTCCCGGTCTGCACGGGGCCCGCGATGCCATGGAGTACGGAGTCAAGCTCACAGGCGCAACCGTCCATTTTGTCAACGAAATCATGGACAACGGTCCTGTGATCATTCAGGCGGCCGTTCCGGTCAAAGACGGCGAAGACGAGGAAACGCTTTTGACTCGCATCCACGCCATGGAACACCGCATCTATCCTCAGGCCGTGCAATGGCTGGCTACGGGGCGTCTGCGTCTGAAGGGTCGCAGCGTGGAACTGGCTCAAGCCAAGACCGAACTTGCCCCAGGGCCTGAGCAGGCCTTGATCTGGCCGCCCCTTGAGGCGGGCTTTTAAGAGCACAAAAAAAAGGCCATGATCGCGCATTCATGGCCTTTTTGGATCAGCAACAGGGATCAACCCTGTTACTAACCTGAAAGCAGGATAATATCAACTAGTTAAGTGAATTTTTAGCTAAATCCCATTGTTGAGCTTGACATTTTCTCTAGTTTTCTTTAAAAAATTGCCCACTAGCTAATTTTCTAGCATGGGGGCGGCGAAATGGCCAGGCCAGTCACGAACAAAATCAGAGAGTATGTTGTCAAGGTTAAGAAAAA
>JAILPJ010000043.1 GCA_024699605.1 Desulfovibrio sp.
TTGCGTTGTGTCTCCCAAGTTTTGACTGCCGCTGGCCCCTTGCGCCTGAGTGGCTATAGTGACAAAAAGGACCAAGTTTCCTTGCTGCGTTTTGTGGATGGCTATGAGCAAGGTTATGCCTATCATGCTGAAGTCTTGAGCCAGCTTCCAAGTGATGTGGGCATTGTGCAGGGGGAGAGTATCCGTACACAGGGCAAGCCAGGTTTTCTGCTGGCCGGGCCCAATGTCAGCCTCCGTGCTGGCAAGTATCGGCTCACGATCACGGGCTCATGCCGCCAAGTTTCCGAAGCTCGCGTTGAGATTCTGTCTAGGGATAGAGAGTTCCACTATCTGAATGCGCCGCTACGACCGTTACCGGGAGATTTCCAGTTTTCAGAAGAATTGACCCTGCCTGAAGATGTAATCAATTGTGAGTTGCGTGTCTTTGTCGGTGCCAAGGACGAGATCTCCCTTTCAGGCTGCTCGCTGCTTCCAATTTCTGCTCACTAGCTTTTTTAGGTCCTGATATGCTAGGCAATTCGGCTTACGTCGCAGACTATGCTGACGTTGAGACTGTGCTTCTTTAGTTCTCTCTTGGGAAAGCACAGTTCTCCTTTCAGCACAACACGAACTGCTGATCGTAACTGTTTATCAACCTCACTCCTTTGGATGCTTATGCTTACTCATCAATCTCTGAGGTCTCGCCTCTCTGTTTTTCTCTGTCTGATTTGCTTTTTGCTGTCTCAGTTTTTAGTCTTTGATTTTGCGGTCAATGCAGACCCCGCCTGTGCGGCCAAAGCTGAACGGAAACGCTCAGCCGAGCGCGACAAGTCTCGTGCTGCTCACAGCCGAAAAAAAGAGGACAAAAAAAGCGAGGCGAGAAACGCAAGAGCCAAGCAGCGGGCTGAGCGAGGAAAGCGGGAACGCTCAGTCGATGCAAGGAACAAGAAGGATGCTCAGCGTGAAAAACGGGGAGCAAGTGCCAGGCAGGATAAAAAAGACAGGAAAGAGCGTCGTAAACACGAACAGTCTGGGAAAAGAGAACGCCAAAGAGAACGCCAAAGAGAGCGGCGGGAAAAACCAAGAGAAGAGAGGCTTGAAAACGTTTCAGAGAAAAAGGCGGACTGGACGGATTTTGAAAAAGGTTTGCAGAGTTTTGAGCGGGGCGATTACAAAAATGCCGGGAGATATTTTGAAAAAGCGGCTGACAATGGCTCAGATGCTGCCATGTTTAATCTTGGTCTGATGTTTGAGACAGGAAAAGGGAGAACAAAAGACAAGAAAAAAGCGGCGTACTGGTATCGCAAGGCGGCGGACCTCGGAAACACCAAAGCGCAGTCAAATCTTGGCGCGATGTATTATCTAGGCGAAGGTGTTCCCCGAGATTACGACAAGGCCTTTTCTTTGACGGGCAGGGCTGCGGAGAAAGGCGAACCGGTAGCTCAGTACAATCTTTCGGGTATGTATATCCAGGGATTTGGCACAAAGAGGGACGAAAAAAAAGGATTTTTTTGGGTAAAGCAGGCTGCAGAGAGCGGACATCCAGAAGCACAGTACAGGCTCGCCCACAGTTATCTTGAGGGCAATGGTATTAAAAAAGACAAAAAAACCGGCCAGAAATGGTTGCACGAAGCATGCGGTCGCGGGGTTCCTGCGGCCTGTGCTGAAGAAAAACAGTTGTTGAAAAGATGACCGCCGCATTCTCGTGACTTCAGTCATGAGTGAGGCAATCAAACGGCTTGATTCATCGCTCATGTTCTTTCCCCATAAACAAGGCGATGGCAAACACCATCGGCTTGTTACGCTTAGATTTTTTGTTGTTCTACAGGTTTGCAGCCAGTGCAGCCGCAGCCAGATAGCCGCTGCGCGTCATTCCAGCCTCGCGTGCCCGCTCGTCGATCTTCTCCAGCGTCATGCATGGTATGGTCACGCTGATGCGCACCGGCATTTTTGACGCCTCCGGTGCAGGTATGTACTGCAAGAAGATATTCGGCGTCTCAAGACTGTCCTCTTTTCTTTCTGCCTTGATTTTTTCTTTGGCGGTATCCAGGTCGCACGGTTCGGGAATGTCGCGGTTGTCCTCAATCCTGTTGCGCACAGCCAAAAACAGGCCTTCCGTGGCATTGGCTATGGCCTCTGGAATTGTTCCGCCTCCGGCGCATACCTCCATAAAGTCCGGAAAGTAGACGGAATAGCCGGAGCCGTTCTGCTCCTCAACTATTCCAGCAACGTAATAATTCCCCATATATTTACTCCCTGGCTGGATGTGCTGTCTTCCCGCCTTAGATTAGCTTCACGCCTGTCAGCCGCTCGATGTTCGCCGCCCTTTGACCTTCTTCAGCAGGTCTGCGAGCTCCAGATCGTTGGAACCTGGTAAGAATAATGATGGAGATATATATCAACATAATCCGGAGTTGTTTCATGCAGACCATCACCAGTCGAGAATTCAGTCAAGATACGAGCGGGGCGAAGCGTAAGGCGCAAAACGGGCCTGTCGTTATTACGGAGAGGGGGAAGCCTTCGCATGTGTTGATGACCTGGGCCGGCCTACGCTGAATTTACCGGATGCGGGAACGTCACCGATGCACTGGCCTGTCCAGAAGCCGTAGGTGTCGAATTCGATACACCCCAGTTGGATGGCATCCTTCTTAGACCGGCTGAGTTCTAGCGGTGTATCTCCTAGGTGCGAATGTTGTTTCCGAGCTGAGGAAGGGGAGAAACTCGCGGGTCGGCGCATGGGCGGCTAGTGTGCCGGGCCATCTCATGTTCTTGTCCGTCTCACGATGATGGAACTGGAATAGGACGAGCTATAAAGTGTGCGAGTTCAGGCTGGAAAGAAACCGGCATAAGAGTGTTTTGCGAGTTCGCCTCCCTTGCCAAGGGCAAGGAAAAGAATTATCTAAAAAAGGAACCCGGTATGCTGGGAGAACAGCGTACCGGGTTGGCACGGCGCGGTGAGCGCCCCTGTGCACGGCTACTGCAATTGGAGAAGTTTTACGACCCCGACCCATCGCGTGTGGGCCGGGGTCAACTGCTTTTTTGGGCCGGACGGCAGAAGTCTCTATTCTGCCATTTTTGCAGACTGTTTGTCCAAAAAACCATACGCCTCAGAAAAACCAAATTTTTACAGTCTGATTTTTAAAAAAATTTGTGTATCATCAAAAATTTGAAGTTCAATTTTGGAAAATTTTCACAAAATTTTGCATTTCCCTTGACTCGTTTCACAAAATTCGCTATGTTTTAGCCTGTGGTTTGAGGAGCCTGTGAGGGGCTTTGTGGCCATGGGGTGAGGTATGGGCATTGGCGTAGGGAAGGGCAGTGAGCAATTTGGTAGCTTCAAGAAATACTTGAGCTTGTCTTTACGGGCGTTGTTTTGCCTGCCTTTGGGCTTCTTCTGGCTGATCGTGCTTGCTGAGCCTCAGGCGTTGGCTGGTGAAGAAGAGCGGCAGCTGGCGCTCTGTCTTGAAGAAAGCGTACAACAAATCAGGCCCAAAAGCCTGGGAATGCGAGAGCAGAGTCTGCGTCAGGCCGCCAAGGTCTATGGCTTTCAGCGCGCTTTTGCCTGGCGCTATGGCCGTTTGCTTGCGGCCTTGCGGGCGCATGGGCAGGAATTTGCCAAGATTTTTGATTTTCGCAAGCTCTTGCTGCATGGCCGTATTTTGCCGCCGGTGATTCGCTGGTCAGGACCTGCCACAGAGATCAGCCGAGATGACCTGGCAAGCCACGTGGAAGCGCAGTACCGCATTATGGCCAGGGCGCGTTTTGTAGCTGAGGCGCCAGGCCTTGAGAGCTATTTTTTGGTGGATTGCTCAGTGCTTGAACCTGAGTTTGCGCTTTTGCCCAAAGACGCCGGGGAACGGGCCATCTGGCAGGAGGCCTTGACAGCCGGCTGGCAGGAGGGCTGTGCCCACGCTTTGGCGGTTTTTGATCAGAATATGGAGAAAATCGTTGCGGATTACCGGGGGATTTTGCAATTTCGGCGTTTGCAGGCCATGGGCCTGGTTTCCCTGCCTGTTTTGGAAACAGAACAGCCAACTATTCAAGTAAAGGATGAGGTCTTGGCTATTGATGCGCAGACCTTTCGCATTCGTCTGCCGGCACGTTTTTGTGAGGCTGGCCGTGAGTGAGAGCTTGCATTATCCGGGTGAGCTCGCTCATACGGTCAACCAGGCCATGCTCGACCGCTTTTTACTCTGGGCTGTGGAAAAAAAGGCCTCTGACGTGGTTTTGCGGGCGAGTGATCCGCCCTGGATCCAGGTGGATGGTCGCTGGTATGCCACTTCCGAGCATTTTGTGCTTTCGGCCAGTGAAACGCAGCTCCTCACCAATCTCTTTTCCGGTCAGGAGCATAAAGCCGGCAATGTTCAGCGAGGCCTTTCAGCGGACTTTGCCTACAGCCTGCGCGTGCCGGAAAAGCGCGGTCTTGTGCAGCGTTTCCGGGTTAATGTCACAGCCAGCAATGCCGGCCACTACCTGGTTTTGCGCACCTTACCCACGCATTTGCCCACGCTCTCAGACCTTACCCTTGACTCTGCGCTTTGGCCCAAGCTCTATCCTGAAAACGGCATGGTCATCATTTCCGGCGTCATGGGCTGCGGAAAATCCACGCTCTTGGCTGGCCTTCTGCATTCGGCAATTTTGCGTCGCTCTTCAGGTGGCTTGGGTCTTGGCCGTCAGATATTGACCCTGGAAGAGCCCATTGAATTCGATTTGGGGCAGATACCGCATGCCTTGCGCTCCGCGCCCATTGCCCAGAGTGAAATCCCAGGCCATGTGCAGGATTGGGCAGGCGGTGTCCGCTCCATGACGCGCCGCAAAGGCGAGATGGTCATGGTGGGTGAGGCCAGAGACAGCGAAACCCTCGGGGCCATGTTGCAGATTGTGGAGCAGGGCGTGACCTGTTACGCCACCGTGCACGCCAAGGACGTCTCCCAGACCATCACCCGCATTATCCATAGCTTTCCCGAAGAGGAACGCGCCCAGGTGGCTTCAGTGCTCAAGGCCAATCTGCGAGTTATCCTGCATCAGCGTCTGGTGCCACGGGCCGATGGGGCAGGGCGCATGCCCCTGCGGGAATACCTGGTCTTTGACGAGGCCATTCGTCTCAGTCTCTACGCCACCCCCTATGCGGAACTGATCGCCAAGGTCCGCGGCTTTGTCTGGGAAAAAGGGCACCCCCTCCTGGTCGATGCCCGCGCCCAATACCAGGCCAAGCGCATCAGCCGTGAGGTCTACGCCAGTATTTGCGATGAACAGCGAGGCTTGTTGCCGGATGTTTTATCCAAGCGTTTTTAATAAATTTGATACAATATTTTTATTTAGGAGGCAAGATGGAGGCTCCAACGCTTTTTCCGCAGAGCAGCTGGCGCGATACGGCGCGGCCTTTGCGCTTTTTTGGCTTTGATGCGCGCGTTCTTCTGGCACTTTTGCTCTGGGCCGGTCATATGCGGCTTGAGACCTTTGTGCTGGCCGTGCTTGGAATGACTTTCTTTGCGCTCATTGAATTTTTTGGCATTCGCCCCATGGCGGCCTTGCGCTACCTGAAAAATTTCTGGCTGGGTCCCAAGCGTCCGCTTCTTTCACCCTACGACGCCCGCAGGAGGTGCTTGTGTTAGCTTTGTGGCGATTTTTGCTCTTCGTCCTGATTGCTGCTTGGCCCATGTCCCCTGAAGCGGCCTATCGGGAACGGCTTGAAGAGGCTGGCTCTTTTGGCCAAGCGAGTCCTTCCGCCATTGTTGAGCGCGAGCTTGCGCCAAAGACCAAGGGAATCGAGGATCTTTTGGTTTCCGTGCAGGGGCATTTGGCTCTTGGCGAGGTGTTGCGCCTTGTTTTGCCCAAAGACTGGCGCTTTGAGGTGCATCAAAAGCTCTTAGCCTGCCGGGTGAACCTTTCACACTGCAAGCGCCCCTTGGGCCAGGTCTTAAAGGATTTGGGCGAGCGCCTGGGTTTTGTCTGGCAGGTGGATAGCGTCCACAAAGTCCTGCGTCTGCGTGAAATAAGCGCAAACAAGGAGGCCAAACGTTCTGGAAATGATCTGTCTTTCAAAGGAAGCGCACAAACCCAGGCCAAGCCCTTGCCAGGCAAGGATTCTTCAAGCACAGGCCAAAAGGCCCCTCAGCCAAACGCTGAGCCAGACTATACGGTTGAGAAACCTGGTCTTGCCTGTGAGATCGCGCGCCGCCTGGGGCTTTCTGTACGCGACTTGTGTGCCTGGAACCATATCGGTCCGCATACGCCGCTTGGCAAAGGCTATCGCCTCTATCGCCATCAGCCGCCCAAAGACGCGCAAATCATGGCCAATCTTGCCAGTGAACCTGCCAATTTCGGGAAAAAGGGAAGGCCTGATTGTGACCGAGGAAAGATCTTGCCAGGAAAGCAGCCGGAAAACTCGGCACAGAGGCCTGAAAGGGCCAGGGCCACAAATGAAAGCCCAGGGCAAACAGGAAAGAGCAGGGAGAGCCTGGAAAACGGACAAGCCAAGGAAGGAGCCCTTGATCACAAGGTTGAGGCTTTGCCGGCTTCCAAGGCAGAAGCCAAGCAGGCAGAGTCGACCAAGCCTGCACCCTTCACCTATCGCCTGATGCCAGGTCCGCTCTCAGCCCAGCTTGCCCAGTGGTGCCGTCAGGGGCTTGCTGAACTTGTCTGGCGGGCTGACTGTGAACTGGAACTGGCCCAACGTGTGGATTTTGGTTGTGTCTTTGAGGAAGCCGTGCGAGCGCTCTTTCGCAGTCTGGCCGCGCAGGGCCAGCCTCTGCGGGCGACGTTTTATCGGGGCAATCGCGTGCTTGAAGTCAGGGGGCAATGAGATGGCGTATCTTGGCAAAGGCCTTTTGATCACGCTGAGCCTTGCTTTGCTCAGCGGAACAGTTGCCTGTGGCAAGCAGGGGCAGAAGCCGTCACGTCTTGAGCAGACGGAAGCTCGCTTTGCGCAGCTTGCGGAAAACAAGGAAATGCGCGAGCTGGCAGAGGGCTATTTGGGGATCAAACGTCTGCCAATGGATGATGAGCATGCGCCGCTTCTGCAGACGCCTGTGACCTTACGTACCCACGCAAGTCTTTCGGATCTCTGCGATACCCTGATGCGCCTTGTGCCGGTGCAGGTGCACCTGGTGCGGGAGGATACTTCCAAGCCTAAGCCTAAGCCAGCGCAGAATCCCGCTGATCCAGAACTCATGCGTCTTCTGGGCGAGGAGGAGGCTGCATCTGAGCAGGCGCTTTTGGCCATCAATCACGAAGGCCCTTTTGTGCAGCTTTTGGAGAGCATCGCCGCAGCCTCAGGCTATGGCTGGGACTATGATCGCAAGAGCAATACCCTCACGTTTGCCCGCAACATGGTCAAAACCTTTTATCTGCGCTGTGCCCCAGGCAAGGTGGGCTATGCGGCAAGCTTGAGCAATCAGAGTCTGAACGAGGAGCAGGGGGGAGATCTTGGGCAACCTAGCGCACAGAGCCGCAAAACCAGTCAGAGCCGTTTTGCCAATAGCCAAAACTATCAGGCAAGCCTCGCTTTCGACGTCTTTGCCGATACGGTGCGCACCATCAAAAGCATGCTTACGCCGCAGGGCCAGGTGCAGAGCCATGAGGCCGCAGGCAGCATTACAGTCTGTGATCATCCGGAAAATCTGCGCCGCATCACACGCTACATGCAGCAGTTGAACGACAGTCTGAGCCGACAGGTGGCCATGAAAGTCAATGTCTATGCCCTGGAAACGAGCGACGACACCTCCCTAGGCCTGGATTTGGCCCTGCTCTTGCCAAGTCTTGGGGCCGGCACGGTCTCTCTGGCCGCAGGCTCGCAAGCGCTGGGAGGCCTTTCCGGCGCAGCCCAAGCCACCATCCTGGACGGGAGTCTCAAGGGTTCCAGTGCCGTCTTGACCGCTTTGAAAAAACTGGGCCGCGCCCGTCAGATCACCTCAGCCGGTATTGTCGCCATGAATAATCAGCCAGCACCTGTGGAAGCCATCCAGAAGACCAGCTATCTGGCCGGTTCCAGCATTGAAAGCACCGAGCACGGCAGTGAGCGGGCCTTGATCCCAGGCGAGGTGACCACAGGCTTTAGCATGACCATCACGCCGTACATTTTGCCGGAACGCAAAGTTGTTTTGCAGTATACCGTACAGCTCTCAAGTCTTGACGGCCTGGAGGCCTTTGAAAGCAGCCATGCCAGCATTCAACTGCCCAGAGTGTCAAGCCGGGCCTTTTCCCAGAAAGCCACCTTGCTCATGGGCCAGACCCTGGTCTTGGCGGGCTTTGAGCAGGCTGGCCAGCAGAACAAGGCAGGCCTTGGTCTGCTCAAGCTTGGCCAGGAAAGTACACAAAGCCGTTCGTTGATCATCGTGACCATTGAGGTGGAAAATGCCGCACCGGACATTGCTCAGCAGGCGTTCAAGACAGGCCCGCGTTCTGCAGCTTTTTGGCCGTCCTTATCTGGCGGGCTTTTGCTGGCAGGCGCTTGAACCTGGCTCCAATGGCGAGGCAGAGGCCAGAACGCGCTATGCCAGCCTGTTCTGTGACTGCGCAGCCTATGCCTGCGGGGATCTGGGGCTGGCCAGCTTAGGGGCGATCAACGCTTCCAAGGTCACGCTGAGTCTTGCGGCCTGGCTTGGAGCGCGGGTCAGCGACGCCATTCTGCTTCTGCCCCTGGAAGACGAAGCCGGAAGCCAGTTTTTTTGGCTTTTCGTCAAGTGGCGCGGCCACTTTGTGGCAGGCTACACCGATAGTCTCTACACGCGCTACGAAGACGGAAAAGAGGCGGCCGAGCAGGTTTTGGAGCTCTGCCGGGCCTGTCAGACAACATCCTCGTCTTTGCCTACGCTTTTTGCACCCACCAAGCTTTCCGAAAGCCTGCGCTATTTTGCGGATCTTCCCAAACCCACACTCTGGGAACGGCTCTCTGGCCGCTTTGGCGTAAGCGTTGGGCATCTGCCGCCACGCGGAGCCCTGGGCCATGGGCTCTTGTGGCTGCGCCGAGGCGCCTGGCCTTTGGGCATCTGTCTTTTGCTTTTGCTTCTCATTGCTCAGGGCGATTTCGTCTTTGGCCCCAAAGCCGTGGACTCTGGCCTTGACGAGGCTTTCAAGAAAACGCTTGGCCCTGAGGAGCTTTCGGCCATCTTTGGCAAGCCCTGGCAAAGCGCTTTTCCGGCCAAGGCCCTGCAGCCTCTGCTGGACTATCTGGATACGCTTCCCCTCACCCTTTCTGGCTGGCAATTGACGGCCTTTGAGGTCGATTGTGCGGCAAAGGCCAAGGATACGCTTTCCACACGCTCGGTTTCGCTTACCCTGCACTATCAGGCAACAAAGGCTTGCCAATACACAGGCCTTGGCCGTGAGGCAAGCTTGTCTTCGGACGGAAAACACGTTGTGCGCAGGTTTTGGCATGCCCTTCCAAAGAGCTCGGACAGAGCGTTCGGCCGTTGCCAGGAGACCTTGCTGCCTGCCTGGCAGTGTGAGCAGCGCCTTCGGCAGGAGGCCAAAGCCTTGCGCCTTGGCTGTCAGTTGCGTTTTGAGCCGGCAGCGGAAAAGAGCCTTGCGGCTTTGGGGAAAGTGCTTGCTCCCTGGCAGAAAGGGCAGGTGCGCTTCCAGAATCTTTCGGCTGCGCAATTGGCGGAGCTTGTGCCAGAGCTCGGCAAGCTGCCAGGTTTTGTTGTGCAAAAACTCTGCTTTGCCAAGGGCCGCTTTGCCTTGGACTGCTTGGTCTATGCGCAACGAGACCTTGGATAAGGCTATTTGGCTGATACGTGTTGAAAAAAGACATCGTGTTTGAAGGAGTCGTTATGGCTGAACATTGGCTTTGCAAAAGGCAGCGTTTGGGCTGTGCCTTGCTTGTGAGCTTCCCTGTGTGGCTTGCGCTTGCGCTTCAGCCTCTTTGGGGACGTGTCGCTTATGCGGCGGAATCTATGGGTGAAGTGAGCTTTGGGCAGTTGCGCAAGCTCTGTCAGGAGGCAGAACTCCTTGAAGAAACCAAGCGCGTCAGGCGGCTTCAGGCGGAAATCGCCGAGCTTGAGGCCAAGGAACACAATCAGGGTAAACCACTAGAGCGCAAGGAGATCGAAGCGCTTGTTCAGGCAACGTTGCAAAAGCTTTTGGCAAGAGCGCCTGAGAAAGGCCAGAGTAGCCTTGGGGGAGCTTCTCTGCCACGGATTTTGGCCATTGAGCGCGGAATCCAGGGAAAGTATGCCGCATGGCTTTGCTGGCCAGACGGTCAGCGTCAGCGCGTTACGCCCAACGAGCAGTACCGCGGGCTTGCTATTGTTGCCATCAGCCGTGAACGGGTACTTGTGCGGGTTGCTGGAAACGTTTTGGAACTAGCCTTTGCCAAGTAAAAGAGGGGAAGATCATGGCCTATGCGGATTTTTGTGAGCCAGAGGCTGACCTGGAAGATCTCTGGTCGTTGTCGGCCAAGGAGCAGGAAGAAGCGTTGCGCACGCTCCTTCGGCCCTTTTCCGGCAAGGTCTTTGTGCATCCAAAGCAGCGCGAACTGCATCTTTCACGGGATTTGGGCCGAGATGGGCGTATTGGCGAGCTCCTGTTTTGGGGACATAGCGAGGGACTGCGTATCATCTGGCATGATCCTCTGGAATTTGCCGAGCATTTCAGCCGTGCCTCCACCCAGATTCGCCTGCAGGACAATGCCATCCAGCGCTACGTGGTCGAGCTCTTTGAAACGGCCTATGCCAGAAGAGCCCAGGATATTCACATCATTCACTCGGGCCGATCCACCCTGATACGTCTGCGTATCCTGGGGGATTTGATTGACTACGAGCAGAAAGACCCGATCTTTGGCGAGCAGATGATGGCTTTGATCTACAACTGCTTTGCCCAGCAGACGGGGCGCGCGGTCTTCAGTCACCTCCTGCGTCTTGATGGGCGCATTATCAATCCCCAGGTTTTGCCAGCCGGCGTCTTTGCCGTACGCCTGCACGCCGAACCCATTCAGAGCAATGCCCGCGATGCGGGTCTTTTGATGACGCTGCGGCTACTCTACGACTCAACCCACGCCTCTGGCAGTCTTCGCCAACGACTCAGTCTGCTCGGTTTTCTGCCCGAGCAAATTGCCCAGATCGGGGAGCTTGTGCGCAGAGACGGTCTCTCCCTGGTCAGCGGCGCCACAGGCCATGGCAAATCCACGGTCTTGAAGCACATTTTTGAATCCATGGTGGCCAGCATGCCTGAGAGAAGTTATCTGAGCGTGGAAGACCCGCCGGAATACCGCATTCTTGGCGTCAATCAGATTCAGGTGCAGACGGAGCCAGGCGAGGGCTTGAACAGGGCAGAAGCCTATCGTGAGGCCTTGGCCGGCGCCTTGCGCTCCGATCCCGATGTGCTGATGATCGGCGAGATCCGCTATGCCGAAGCCGCACAGGCGGCCATCAACTGTGCCCTTTCCGGTCATGCGGTCTGGGCTACGCTGCACGCGGAAAACAGTCTGGCCTGTGTGACGCGTCTGGAAGGATTGCTGGAAGAGCGTGGGCAAAATCATGCACGCCAGTGGATTCTCAACCCTGACGTGCTCAGTGGCCTGTGCCATCTGCGGCTTTTGCCGGTGCTCTGTCAGGAGTGTAAACAAAAGGCCAGTGATCGGCTTGGCAAAAGACAGGCGCAGAGTTTTTCCCAAGACAGTCTCTTGCGCGCCAAAAAAGTCTTGGGCCGCCACTTTGGCAAGGTCTATGTGCGGGGACCCGGCTGTTCGCATTGCCAGGGGAGAGGGACCGTTGCCATGACCTTGGCCGCTGAAGTGGTGACCTTGGATAACACGCTGCGAGAGCTCCTCATCTACGGCCAGATGAGCAAGGTCAGAGACCTCCTTCGCAAAAATGGCGGCAAAACGAGCGTAGAGGTGGCTTTGCAGAAAATGGCGGAGGGGCTTGTGGATCCAAGAGATGTGGAGATGCGGCTCAATGCGCAGATTCCCTGCTAACGCTCATGGGCTTTTGGGCAGGGGAAGGCTTTGGCCAAGGCCCAAGCAGGCGAGCCTTGAGGCAGAAATCCAAAAAAATGCGACAAAACCAGGTCTTATGGCAGAGCCTGATTTTGTCGCATATTGTAAGGCTTGGATGCTACCAACGCGTACGCGGCAGAGCCTTGGGCGCCTACTTATTCAATAACGGTTTCCGGCTGAGCAGACAGGCTGCTAGCTCTGGAGCGACGCATGGATTGGGCTTTCTTGGTGTTTTCGCGGGCATTGTCGAGGGTTGTCAGGCACATCAGATTGGTGCCTTCAGGATATCCACAGACGCGGATATACTCCTTGGGATCGACATGATGCACTCTCTTTAAGTGCGCCCCAAGCGATTTCATCTTTTTGCGGCAGATGCAGCAGACAATTTCATTGGTGCCGATCGCTTCGTCGATTTCCTGGCGTGATTTGATGGCCAGGTCGCTCTTTTTCAGCTCGACAAAGGGTTGAACTTTCTTTTCGTTACCATTATTGGCTTCAGCTTGGGCGGCCAGAATCGCGTTATTTTCAAGAAAGGCGAGCTTGGCTTTCAGCACTTCTTGCTGAATAAATTCCATGGGTTTGTCGGGATTCTGGGCATAAATGATTTTGAAAAGCTGCAGGTCATCGCTGTCAATGGGCATTTTGGGTCTCCTTGCGCAAAAGATTAAAAGAGTTAACGGTAAAAAGACGATTATTGTAGAAACTGTTTGCGAAACGTATTGATCTCTCGGCAGCGGGGTGCTTGGCTCTGGCATCCCTGTTTTGTTGATCATCGCACAGGCTTTGACCGTAAATACAATCGTAGCAAATAGGATAGGTGAAATCCTGGACGATTGTCGGCGTTACGGTACGGCGACAAAGTATTTCAAGCACCGCGATCTCTTTGTCTTGGCACGCCAAGTGGCACAACTTCACGCAACACTTGCGTCTATTCTCTGTCGCCAAGCAAGTTGGTGGACGGCAATCTCTTGGCCGCCGTTCTCTCTTGATCAGAGGATTTTGTGGCCGTAACGGGGATTGTATTCTCTCATTTACGCCTATTATGAGAGTCTGCAAATCAAGCCATAAACACAAGCTTGCCAGGAAAAAATCAATACAAGCTTCACATTCAGACGTATTCTATGTGTCAAATTTCTTTTCGTCAAGTCAAAAAAATACATGAGGTTGAATTTCATTTTTGTGTCCCATAGAAAATGAACAAAAAATGAGTGCGCCTCAAAAGCAGCGATGCCTTGTAGCCATTGAATAAGATTGGGAATAATTGGCAAATCATTGCGCCAGAACGGGTGTAAGCATGATGACCTTAGGCGGCTAAGGCTCTTTGCTATCCCTATCCTTGGATAATTGTCATGTCTCAATGGCCTTGTGCCTTTCAGGACTTTGGCTTTGTCTCGATTATCTGCCTGTCTGCAAAAAGCGAAGCTCAGCATTGTTTAGGACGCGCCACAGGCGCTCAACACATGCCGTCAATCGCATCATCTGCGGCACTGATTGTGCGTAAAGCCTGGATACGTTTCGGGCTTTTGAAAGATGGTCGGATCCGTGTCATAGGTTAGCTGGCAAGCCCTTGGCAATGACGTAGCCCTGGGCAAGATACTCTCTCATGGATACAAGAAGAGGGAGAGGGAAACGGTCAGGCCCGGGCAAGCCTCTGCCTGTCCAAGGCGCTTTCTCCCAGACGGTAGACAAATCCGCTGAGGCAGCGTATTTTTTTGCGCAAATCAGGCGGCAGCGCATGTCGCCTGAGATGTTTTTTGGCCAGGCGTAGACCTTGTGAGACGTTCAAGACCTATGCTTGGCAGGATCAGGAGAAAACGCCCGTTTTCGGCTTTTTTTTCAAGAGGCACGGGGACGGCTTGGTGTCTTTGGCTTACGCTTAGGCGCGTGCGGCTTTGTCAAAGACAAGAGGTGTGGGAAAGAAGTGGAACTGTCCAGGGCTTGGCAGCAGGCTCTTGCCTGAAGAGCCCATGGCACAGGTATGCTGATCAATACAGGAAAAAAATCGGAGGCAGCGTTTCCGCCTCGGTTCGGGCCGAGGTTTCCACGCTGAAAAGGTTGATGAAAAAAATTCTTCTGCTTTTGGCGCTCTTTCTGCTTTTGCCGGCCAGCTCGCAGGCCTGGTCTCCGAGCAAGGATGTGACAGTCATCGTGGCCTATAAGGCCGGCAGCGGCACTGATACCGGAGCGCGACTTCTGGCCCAGTATGCCCGCAAATACGTCGGGCAGACTCTTGTCATCAATAATCTCCCCGGCGGTGACGGCAAAATCGGTTGGACCGAACTGTCCCGCTCCAAACCCGACGGCTATACCATCGGTTTCATTAATCTGCCTTCCTTTACGACGCTGAGCGCTCAGCCCAATTCCACCTTCTCCGTGCAGAGTATTGTGCCCATTGCCAATCATCTCACCGAGACCTGCGTGGTGGTGGTCAAGGCCAACAGCCCCTGGAAGAGCCTGAACGATCTGGTCAATGCCTGCCGTGAATCCGACAAGTACCGCTGTTCCACCAACGGCAAGCAGGCCTCCAATCACACCGCAGCCCAGCTTTTGGCCAATTCCGCAAAGTTTTCCTACAAGGCCATTCCCTACGGTGGCACAGCTGATCAGCTTCTGGCCCTGCGTCAGGGTGAAGTGCAGTTCTCCTGCGCCAAGGTCGCCGATGTGGCGCCCCTGGTCAGCGGTGAGACGCCAGAGCTGAGGATCCTTGGTGTTTTTGACACCAAGCGCCTGGCCCAGTTCCCCGATGTGCCCACACTGGGAGAGCTTGGCTATTATAAGGAATGGTATGGCAGTGCCCGCGCCATCGTTGCTCCGCAAGGAACCCCCAAGGAAATCATTGATTTCTATGAAGAGGCCTTCAAGAAGACCATGAATGATCCTGAATGCGTGGCAGCCCATGAAAAGGCCAAGATGAATCTGGACTTTAAGAACAGCAAGGAATTGGGCGAGCTGATTTTCTCGCAGCTCGTTTTTTCCAGAGATATTGTCTCCTCGCTCTTTAAGCAAAAGTAGGTGCGAGGAAGCAGAGTAACGTGGAAGGGGAGGCTGCCTCCCCTTCCTTGTTCTTAGGCCAGAGGCTTTGCCAAAGCCTGAAGCCTTTTCCCCTTGGCCGCAAAAGGAAAATCCCACAGGCAGCGTTCCTGCCAGGTCTAAGGAGGGAGGCGCGCTGACCATGGCACTCTCAGAACTCTCAAACCGACCCTAAAGGGTCGTTGTTTCCTCTGAAGAAATTTATGAAGCGATCAGATCTTGGCGTTGTCCTCTTCATGTATGGCGTCTGTCTCTTGTTTTACTTTTTGGTGACCACCTTGCCTGAGGAGGCCAAAACCTATCCTTTGACCATTCTGGCGTGTCTGGCCATCCTCAATACCTGTTTTTTGCTGCGCGGGCTCGTGGCTCTGAAACGCCAAGGACTGCTCAATGACCTGCCAGAGGTCTTTACCGGCTTCAAGGGCGGTCAGTTTTTCTTCGTGCTGCTGGCCTGTCTGGCCTACATGGCGTGTTTGCCCTATCTTGGCTTCTATGTGACCAGCCTGGCCTATCTTGTGCTGTGCATGGCCTTTCTGCGCGTGCCAAAGCTGCCGCTGTTTTTGACCATTGCCTGCCTTGCCGCTTTGATCTATGCGGTCTTCACGCTTTTCCTCAAGGTGCCCCTGCCCGTGGGCCGGCTCTTTGCCTAAGGAGCGTCATCATGCCCGATACTCTTGTCCTTGTCTCGCAGGGGCTTTTTCACGCCTTAAGCCCCATCAATCTTCTGGCCATGCTCTTGGCAACGGTGGTGGGAATTGTCATTGGCTGCCTGCCGGGGCTCTCAGCGGCCATGGGTGTGGCTCTGCTTTTGCCTGTGACCTTTGGTATGGATCCGGCAACAGGACTCATTGTCTTAGGTGCGGTCTACTGTGGCGCCATTTTTGGCGGCTCAATCAGTGCCATTCTCATCCACACGCCGGGTACGCCGGCCTCAGCGGCCACAGCCATTGACGGCTATCAGCTGACCCTGCAGGGGCGTGCGGCCAAGGCCATCTCCGTGGCCTGCATCGCCTCCTTTTGCGGCGGTCTTCTCAGCTGTCTTTCCCTCTACTGTTTTTCACCGCTTCTGGCCCAGCTGGCCATGAAGTTTAAAAGCCCTGAATATTTCTGGTTGTCGCTCTTTGGTCTGACAATTATTGCCGGTGTCTCTTCCAAGTCCATGCTCAAGGGGCTGATGAGCGGCGTGCTGGGTCTTTTGCTTTCCACCATCGGCATGGATCCCATGGAAGGGGTGCCGCGTTTCACCTTTGATTTCAGCATTCTCGACTCGGGCATCAATACCACCTGTGCCCTGATCGGTCTTTTTTCCATGTCGCAGGTGCTCATTCTGGCGGAAAAACAGATTGTGAAGCGCTCACGGCCTGTGGATTTCAAAGACAAGATCGGCGTAAACAAAAGCGAAGTGAAACGCTTAACCCCGCATGTGCTGCGTTCGTGGATCATTGGCAATATCGTGGGCATTCTTCCCGGTGCCGGTGCCTCCATTGCCTGTTTTATGGGCTATAACGAGGCTAGACGTTTTTCGCGGCATAAGGAGGAGTTCGGCAAGGGCTCCATTGAAGGCGTGGCCGGTTCCGAAGCCGCCAATAATGCCGTAACCGGTGGTTCCCTGATTCCCACCCTGACCCTGGGTATTCCCGGCGAATCGGTCACGGCCGTGCTCATGGGAGGCTTGATCATCCACGGTCTGCAGCCTGGCCCTGAACTCTTCACCACCTATGCCGGCATGACCTACACCTTCTTTGGCGGTTTTGTGCTCACACAGTTCTGCATGCTGGCCGTGGGTCTTGCGGGCTGCCGGGCTTTTGCGCAGATCGGCAGACTCTCCGACGCCATTCTCATTCCTTCGATCTTTCTGCTCTGTGTGGTCGGCTCCTACGCCATCCACAACAATTTCGAAGAAGTGGTGATCATGTTCTGTTTTGGTCTGCTGGGCTGGCTGGCTCACAAGTTTGGTTTGAATACCGCAGCCATTGTCTTGGGACTGATTTTGGGACCCATTGGCGAAAAGGGTCTGCGCCGCTCACTGATTTTGAACGACGGCGATCCCTCCATTCTCTTTTCCACGCCCCTCTGCTGGCTCTTGATTGGCCTCTGTGTCTTTGGTCTGATTTCGCCATTTTTGATGCGGCGTATGGAAAAGCGCATGGAAAAGCAAATGGAAACGCCACTTGCCTCATAAGCGGCTCTCAGCCTTGCCTGTCGCTTTCTGTACGGCTTACCGTCTCACGGTTGCTGATCAGAGCAAGAAGTCAGCAAAGAGCACGGTTTTCAGTGTGAGGTGATGGCTGAACGAAGCGTTGCGAATTTTTGCCGTGAGCGATCAGGTTAGGTAATCCATTGGCTGGCGTAGGTATCAGAAGCGTTCTATGCTCGTAAACAGTACCGCTTTTTCCAAAGCCTTTCGTTTCTTCTGTCCCCGCCGGTGTCCTCTGCGCGGCAAAGTCAGAGTTGTCGCCGACATGGAACCGGAGGAAGCCGAACAGATCGACGTGTTGTTTCTTGGCGTCAATCCCGGCGCCAAAGAAGCGGATCTTGGCAGGCCCTTTGTCGGCCCTGCGGGGAAGCTTTTACGCAGGACCGCGCGCGAAATCCTCGCAGGACACGTGCTGGCCTTTTCCAATGTTATTCTCTGCTCAACGTCGAAAGAATCCGACATTTCGGATGCGAACCAAGCCATTGAGTGCTGTGCCGAAAATGTCGCGAGCATTTGGCAGGTCTTGCAGCCGAAAATCTATGTGCCCTGCGGAGCGAAGGCCCTGTCAAAGTTCACAATCACGGACAAAATCATGGCCGTAAGTGGCCGTGTCTACCATCTCGACGGCTTAACGGTGGTTCCCATGCTGCATCCGGCCGCTGTGTTGCGCGGCTGTGGCAGCAGAGAGATGCTGGCGGATGCGATGCGGACGATCAAGAGACTTCTCAGGCATTGATGGCCTGGGCATTTCCTTCCTTGGTCCTTGCTCTTCCCTTGCCGCTGAACCAAACGCGTTCTTTTCTCCTCCAACACTGTGGAAGTCTATGGGGCAGAATGAGCCGTGCCGTTTCGACTAAAAGATCACTTTACGCACATCGATATGCTTGCTGGTTCCATCTGGGACAAGCTTGTGCTTTTTTCTGTGCCCCTGGCCCTGACCAATGTCTTGCAGCAGCTCTTCAATACCGCTGATGTGGCTGTGCTCGGTCATTATCTTGGCAGTGAGGCCATGGGAGCTGTGGGCAGTCTGACAGCAGTGATCAGTCTTTTTGTGGCGCTTTTTCTGGGTCTTGCGCTGGGCGCCAACGTGGTCATTGCCAAGCATTTTGGCCGCAAGTCGCCTGAGCAGATTGTCAGCGCTTCGCAAACAGCGGCTATTCTGGCTCTTGCTCTTGGTCTGGGCTGTCTTGGGCTTTGCTATCCCCTGGCCGATCACCTGCTCAGACTCTTGTCCGTGCCCGATGATCTTTTGCCGCTGTCCACAGTCTACTTCCAGTATTATCTTCTGGGGCTACCGGCTGTGGCCATCTACAATTTCGCGGCAGCCATGCTGCGCAGCCAGGGCGATACCACAACACCCTTTCTCAGTCTGGCTGTGGCCAGTCTCCTCAATCTTGCCCTCAATCTGCTCTTTACCCTGCAGTTTCATTGGGGCGTGGCCGGCGTGGCCTGTGCCACATCCTTGGCCAATGGGGTGAGTGCGCTGATCCTGATCCTGACCTTGTTCAGGCGACGGGTCTTTGGACTTTCCTTGCGTTTTCCGAAGCTTGATTGTGCAGAACTGCGTGAGATGCTGCGCATCGGCCTGCCTGCGGCCGTTCAGGGCATGATTTTCTGCTTTTCCAATGTGCTTGTGCAATCGGCCATCAATAGCCTGGGGCCCATAGCCATTGCCGCCTCGGCCGCAGCCTTTACCATTGAAATCAATATGTACTGCCTGATGAGCGCTTTTGCCCAGGCAGCCACAACCTTTGTCAGTCAGAATTACGGTGCCAGAAATCTGGCACGCTGTCTCAGGGTCACGCGTGTCACCCTGGCCTTGACCTTGCCCCTGAATCTCGTCATGTCCCTGGCCATTTATCTTGCAGCCCCGCGTCTGCTCGGCTTTTTTTCGCAGGATCCTCAAATTGTGGACATGGCCATGCTGCGCATCTATCTCATTGTGCTGCCCAATGTCGTCACGATCTTTATCGACGTGCTCTCAGGCGCCTTGCGCGGCTACGGCTGCAGTCTGCAGCCGGCCATTGCCACCTTGCTGGCCATTTGTGGGATTCGCGTGGTCTGGGTCTTTACGGTCTTTCGTATCTGGCCGGATTTTGTGGTGCTGATGGCTTCCTATCCCTTAAGCTGGCTTGCAACGGCGATTTTGATCGCCATTGTCTACTTGCGCTACCGTCGTGTTGTGCTCTTGCACGGCCACAGGCTTGCTTTTAGCGCAAAGTGACTGCAGGCTGTGCCTCTTGGGCGTGTCTAACAATTTTTTTTCAGAGGTTGTCCCTTGTTTGCGGGGAATATCCGTGCAAACCGGAAACAGTCGCGCTGCGGTGAAAGAGGAGAGCTCTGGCTTGGTTTTGCGACCGCCAGCCAGTGATGGTGAAGGCTGCGAGAGCTCGTTGAAAACGCTTGCGTTTTCAGAATCTTGAGTCCGAATACCCGGCAAGGGATTGTTTGTTCAGCTTTCAACGCATGATTGGAGGATGTGATGGTTTTTTGGCAAAAAGGGCGTTTGGCTTTTGCCCTTGTTCTGATGGCTTTTTTGTTCTTCGGGCAGGTGGATTTTGTTCAGGCAAAAAGCCAGGTTGCGGCCAAGGAGGGGATTCTTCTGGCCGCCTTCGGTACCAGTGTGCCTGAGGCCAAAACGTCGTTTCAGGCTTTGGAAAAGGCTTTTCGCGGCAAATTTGCCAATACTCCCCTTGTCTGGACCTATACTTCACAGATTATCAGAAAGAAGCTCGCCAAGCAGGGGGAGATGATACCGGGCATAGCCGATGCTCTGAAGCTTTTGTACAAGCAGGGCGTGCGCGTGCTGCGGGTACAGCCCCTGCATCTCATGGCCGGTGAGGAATATACAGAACTTGAGCGAGCCATTTTGCTTGAGGTGAAAAAGCATCCAACGCGTTTCCAGGCGGTCTATATTGGCCGTCCGCTTCTGGAAAGCCGTGAGGATGCGGAGATCGTGGGGCGTGCTGTACTCAAAAGCAGTCAGGCCAAGCGTGGTGAAGGAACTGCTCTGGTTCTGATGGGTCACGGTCAGGAGCATGGCCGTGCCGGTCTTGCTTTTGAAGGGGTCCGGCAGGTCTTTGCCGGTCTCGACAAGATGGTCTTTATGGCCACGGTGGAAGGGCAGCGTGATTTTGATGAGCTTTTGGCAGAACTCAAGGCGCATCAGGTCAAGAAGGTGCTTTTGCAGCCGCTGATGCTTGTGGCTGGCGATCATGCGCGCAATGATCTGGGTGGCGACGAGGACGATTCCTGGGCTTCGCGTCTGAAGGCCCAGGGCATTGCCGTGGATCTGAACCTGCAAGGCCTTGGCGTTTTGCCTGAAGTGGCCGAGCTCTATATGGAGCATGCTGCAAAGAGCAAGGATGATCTGACCAAGGAACCCAAAAAGCAGTAGTCCGTTTTCCTTTGGAATTTGCCTAAGGCCCCGTTTGGGGCCTTTTTCTTTTTATTGCCCATTTTTTGATCTTCTCGTTAATGACCAAGCGACGATAGACCCAATAGTGTTACTTATATCGCAAAAGGCAATCATCATGGAGCAAAATACATGAATGAATGTATAAGAGATGCTGTGAGAGCTTTGTTGAATTTTCCGCTCAAAGGAAAAAATGTAGTGAAAATACTTTTCATAGTTCGGCTTAGTCGAAAGTGGAGAAGTTGCCTAACTTTTTGACCTGGTCGCGAAGCAAAGGCATGGCACTTTGAGCGATATTGTTATTGTTATCTGCCATAAATAAGTAAAGTCTCACAAGGCATAATCTGGCATTTGGAGTTCATACAACAGCTACAGGTGGCATTCTGGCATCTCCACATTCTCACCGGCAGCAGTTCTAGCGAGCCAGTCTAAAACCTCGTCGTTTGTTAGATGAAGTCCTGTCCGTTGATATTCTTCCCATGCTGCAAGACCTTCCTGCCGCCAAGCCTCCCGTTTTAATTCACGAGTTACATACGATTCGAGAGTCTGTAACAGTAACGAATGAACGCTCCTTTGACGTAACTCAGCAAGTTTAGCTAACTGTGCATGCAGATCATTTGATAACGTAATGCTGGCATTGATTTGATTTTTCATACTCGACTTTCGACGGGGCATCTCCCCTTGAAAAGCCTTGTTTTTAGCTGGTTTCCTGAATAATTCTGGCTTCCCCTGGAGGCGAGTCAACGAAGATGGTGGAAAGCCCCAATATAAGCCGGTTTTAGAGATATCGACAGA
>JAILPJ010000046.1 GCA_024699605.1 Desulfovibrio sp.
TTCTTGGAGATTCTGTTTTTCCTCGTCAGTGATTGTTATTTCTTTTCTTTTTCTTGCCATAGAGGATCCCTCCACAAGATCCTCTACCAAAATTTTAGAAATACGTCAAATTGACATAGTTATTTAAAGAACGAACTACTAGCGAAAAAATAGTTTTTTGTCATCAAGGCATGATAGACGTTAAAGGCAGAATACGCTAGCATTTGCTAGATTTTCTGTCATGCGCAATTGTTCTTACTCATCAGCCTATCTGGAGATTGAGGTGAGCATCAAAGCCTTGTTTTTGTCTGCAGCGTTTGTTTCCTGTTGTATTGTTGCACAGGCCAAAGCAGAACCGTCTGTGGAAATCAACGAGATGACGGCGAATATCTGCGAAGGTATTGACGCGCAAGGGGAAAGCCTGCTGGAAAACGCTGTGAATTTGAAAAGTATTGTGCTTGATGACTGTCAAGACGTTGATCTCGCCAAGATATGCTCGCTTTTTCCCGCTCTGGAAGAGCTTGAGATCCACAATGGCGAAAGAATGACAAGTCTTGCGCCTTTGAGCGCACTGACGCAGCTGAAGCGTCTTGAACTGACTGACTGTGCGATATCTGATCTCTCAGCGCTTAGCAATTTGACGCAGCTCACAGAACTCCTCATAGAAAGCGCCGT
Source organism: Desulfovibrio sp. (assembly GCA_024699605.1). Lineage (GTDB taxonomy): Bacteria > Desulfobacterota > Desulfovibrionia > Desulfovibrionales > Desulfovibrionaceae > Desulfovibrio. The sequence goes on from JAILPJ010000046.1 coordinate 655, forward strand.
GCAGGATCTCTCATGGATGAAGAAGCTCACAAAGTTATCTTTTGTGAGCCTCTCTTCAGAAGCGCTGATTTCGCTTGCGGGGCTGCCTCAACTGCCCACGCTCAGTTCAATCATGCTCAGCGGCGGCCAGCCCAAGGATTTGACGCCGCTGGTACAGTCGCTCCCCAACCTGCAAAAGCTTGATCTGCGAGATATGCTTTTGCCTGATCTGGCCCCTCTGAGTAAGCTTGGCAGTCTCACAGAACTCAACCTTCACGGTTCCAAACTGCAAGATTTCAGCGCCTTGGCGGCTTGTGCTCATCTTGTCAAACTTGGCTACTACGGCACAGATGCCGCTGACTACACCACACTGGGAACGCTGCGACAGGTGCGGGAACTCGAAGGTGGCATGACAAAGCTTCGGGATCTTGCCTGGATTGCTGTCTTGCCTGATCTCAAAAGTTTTTCAACCATTTCCGAACCTATCGGAGATCTCAGTCCACTGGCTGATTCTTCGCTGGAAAAGTTGGTCCTTTGTGAACTTGGCCAGAACAAAGAAGACATTGACCTCAGTCCTATCTCCAGGATGCCCAAGCTTAAAGAGCTCAGTCTGCTCAGGCTAGAGCAGGTTAAGGGATCAAGCAGCTTGGCAGGTCTTGTCTCTTTGGAAAAGCTTGAAATTGACGGCTACAATACAGACAGCGGGACAGAACAGTTTGATTTGGCCGGTGCCGCTCAATGGCAGCATCTTGGGCAGCTTATTCTGCGCGATGTGGATGTCCTGCATTTTGAAGCGCTGGCTGGCTGTCAGGCGCTGACAAGTGTCGAGCTCAAAGATATGCAGGGAGCAGGAGATCTGGCTGCGTTGAAAAAATTGCCACATCTTAAGACCGTCGAGCTGACAGGTACTTTTCCTGAAGGCGCAGCGCAAGGTTTTGCTCCAGCGGTGGAAGTGGATCAATAGCGCGTTTTTTCGCAGCTTGGCCATACAGGAAGCAGAAGCAGCCCATGGGGAAGGTGAGAAATGCTGGTCATTGCACTGTTTTGGGCCATAAACCGGCTTTTTTGGCCATATGAGCAAAGAAATCGAGGAACCAAAGAGGCGACCAGTTATCCGGCAGGGTTGCACTTCCTCCCATGGCGTAGGCCGTGATGCTTTCGCCTGAAGCATAGGTGACTGTTAGGTCCAGCACTTCGTCGAGTGCTGAATCGCGTTTGCTGTGTCCATTGAGCTCTGCCAGATGGTGCTCGTCGATGAGCTTTTGGAGTGCGACGAGTTCAGTTTGGGGGACTTCTCCCGTAATCTGGAGATCATTTTGCTCACAGTGGATCGTGAACCTTGCTCCGTTTTTTGTCTTGATCAGGGACATGGACCAGATGCCCTGTGGGTAGGGCTGATAGGGATCGGGAATAAAGAAGCCGTTTTGGCTATGCCCGACGCTGTCATTCCAGGCAAAGCGCACGAAAAACTTCACAATATCTTTACTGACGATTTTTTTGGGCGCCTGCTTCCAAGACGTGTCTTCGCAAGCCCCATCGACGATCTCCTCTGCCACCACATCGTCTGAGTTGAGAAAAACGGTTGCCATACAGCCTCCAATGATGAGCAAGGCGAGCAATCTGGCAAAAAGCCAAGAGCTGCTTTTGATGGTTTGTGTCATGCTTTTGTCCTTTTGCTAGCAAATGTTTTGCAAAAGCGCCTTGACCCTGTTTGTCTGGCGCTTCTGATCGGACAGTCTTTGCGCGTACTCGTCCAGAACCCTTTGAAACAGTTCGGTAAGCCTTGTTAGCTCGGATTTTGTGCCGCGCAAGAACATCCCTTGTTTCCATCGGCCTCACATGCCATGCTTTTGGACGCTCATGCCCTCTCCGATGCTGCTACAAAAAAATCCCTCGTCCTGGATGAAGGAGCCTGGGAAAAGCATTTCGATCAAAGTGCAACGTCAATGTCGCAAAAATGGAGCAAAAGGGGAATGTAGCAAAAAGAAAGGCCTTGCAGTTTCCCGCAAAGCCTTGATTGAAGCTGGTACCCAGGGCCGGACTTGAACCGGCACGAACGTAAGTTCGAGGGATTTTAAGTCCCTTATGTCTACCAATTCCATCACCTGGGCAGAGGGTTTTCTTCGTCCGTCAGAGCTTCTGTTTCCTTTTCGTTTTCTTCGGCTTTCCATTCTTTGGCGCCTTTGAGAGGTGTCAAAGGAATGGCCAGACTGGCTTCTTGCCAGGTGTTTTTGCGTAGCCAATAGACGTGACACGTATTCAGGGCATGTGACAGACAACAAATACGACCTGAAATTTTTGGCGGCAGTATTTCGGCCAGTTCACAGGCTAGCTTGCGAAAAATATAAATTTTATGCCCCTGACAACAGCATTGCAACATCAGAGAGTCACCCATGGGGGTAAAATCCACATGTTCGGCGCCTGCTCTTTTTAACAGATCTTCTATGGCGTATGTCAGGGTTTCTTCGGTATGCAGCAGCTCATCATATGTCAGGCTTTCGTCATAGAGAAAGTTCCCAAATATTTCACTGCTTGTTTTATCCATTGTGATATCCGGTGACGCCTTTTGCTTCTTTCTATACGCTGTCTTGGTCGATGAGACTTTTCGTTGAACAGAGGCTGTGATAGAAAGATTTCAATCTATTTTACACGGTAGGTAATACGACCTCTGGTAAGGTCATACGGTGAAAGTTCAACCTTAACATGATCTCCAGGAAGAATACGAATATAGAATTTTCTCATTTTTCCGGAAATATGTGCGAGAACAACATGTCCATTCTCAAGTTCTACACGGAACATGGCATTGGGTAATGCTTCTTGGACAACACCATCGACTTCGATGGATCCTTCCTTTGCCATTTGATCCTCCTGGAAATTACGGTTCCCGCCCAAGGCCGGAACAAAAAAAGTGCTGAAGAGAACTTTTCGCTAAAAAAAACGGTTCTGTCAACCGTTATGGGCCGTATTCGTCGAAAAGTGCAGCGTTTGGGGCTTTCGGCAGAGCAGGTAGAGACCAATGAAGAACAATGGCAGACAAAGCACTTGTCCCATGGTCAGCCAGCCAAAGGCGAGATAGCCCAACTGGGCGTCGGGAACACGAATGAACTCCACAGCAAAGCGAAAAACGGCGTAGCCCACGGCAAAAAGTCCGGAGATTTGCCCTTTGGGTCGCCTCTTTTGTGCGAAGAGAAAAACTATGGCGAAGAGCAGCAGTCCCTCGAGGAAGGCCTCGTAGAGTTGGGAGGGATGTCTGGGCCAGGGGCCTGCGCCGGGAAAGATCATGGCCCAGGGCAAGTCACTGACTTTGCCCCAGAGTTCTCCATTGATGAAATTGCCCAGACGTCCAAAAAAGATGGCCTGCGGTACAAGTGGGGCCACAAAGTCGGAAACGTCGAGAAAATCTTTGTGGCGAGTTTTGGCAAAATACCAGAAGGCAGCCAGAACACCGAGCAAGCCCCCATGGAAGGACATGCCGCCATTCCAGATTTTGAAGATTTCCAGTGGGTCATGCAGATAGACTGAAAAATCGTAGAAAAGCACATAACCCAGCCTGCCGCCGACGATGACGGCCAGCATGGAAAAGGTCAAGAGATCATCGACATCAGTCGTTGACCAGGCCGGCGTAAGCCGCTTCGCCCGGTAGCGGCCGAGCATCCAGCCAAGGACAAAACCGGCCAGATACATCAGCCCATACCAGCGCATCTCAAAATTCCCGATGCTGAAGGCCACAGGAGAAAGGGTATGGATCACAGCGAGAATCCTTGTGCGCAGTATTCTCCGCTTCTGCCACCGTTTTTGTAGAGCAGGCGGATGCCGTCAATAGTGATGTCGCGCTGTACGGCCTTGCACATGTCGTAGATAATAGCCGCCGCCATTTCCGCCGCAACAATGGCTTCCATTTCGACGCCTGTTTCCCCTGTGCATCTGGCTTCACTTTCAATGCGGATGCGGGGAGGATTGTCCAAAATCTCAAAACGCACATCCACAAACGTGGTATTTAGGCTGTGACAGAGAGGAATCAGGCGACTGGTATCCTTTGCGGCCAGAATGCCGCCTACGCGTGCGCAGGCCAGGGCATCGCCCTTGGGCAGAGCCTGATTTTTGAGGAGTGACATGGTGTTTTGGGAAAGGTGGACATAGGCCTCGGCCAGAGCCACGCGTTTCGTTGCGGGTTTTTCACCCACGTCAACCATCGTGATGCCGCCATCACGGGTAATATGCGTCAGTTCACGCTCCATAGCTCCCCCTTGGAAAAACGGTTTGTGACGCTCTTATTGCCTGAAAGGGCTCGCCTGTTTGGGAAAGGCGCGATAGGAGGGATGCTCGGGGGAAGGGCCCCCGGCTGACGGTTTCAGAGCATTGTGCAAAAGCGTCTGGCGTAGCACCATGGTATCCATAGTATTGTTCAGATAGAGCATTTTTTGATTGCCGTCTGTCCCGTAGATAGGGTAGCGCATCTGTTCGGCTGAGGACACCGAAGTCCGGATGGGTTCTTCCTCTTCCAGCGACTGCCCAATATCTTTTGGCCCACAGGCTGAAAGAAGCAGGCAAAGAGCCAGCAGGCTTGTGACACGGTCTTGCATAACAGTTCTCGCATACGGTTTGAGCAAAGACGGAGAAAAGCGTGGGCACCTTGGCAGAATTCACCAGCCTTTGTCAATATTGGCTGTGAGCACTCTGAAAGAGCTGATTTTGCGGCCCGGCTCAGGGTCTTGCGTGCTCTGCCGGAAGCAGCTAGAATTGAACTTTTAGACTTGCCATTTTTGGGTTTTGAGAAAGGAGTTTTGCATGATAACGCCCAGTGCCGGCATCGCCCCCGAAGGCAAACCGTTTATTCTTCTGACGGCTTTTGCTGCTCTGATTTTTGCCTTGATTAAGCTGCCGTGTCTGGCAGTCATTGCTCTGTTGCTCTGTGTGTTTTGCGTGCAGTTTTTCCGCGATCCTGAACGCGTTGTGCCCGGAGAAGCCAATCTGGCTGTCAGCCCAGCTGATGGTCGGATTTTGCACGTCCAGCCTCGAAGGGATCCTTTTGACGGAGAGGAGCGCTGCTGCATCAGTATTTTCATGAATGTCTTTAATGTTCATGTCAATCGCGTGCCTGTGGACTGCCGTGTTGTCGATATGAAGTATTTTCCCGGCACCTTTGTCAATGCTTCGTTAGACAAGGCCTCAGAAAATAATGAGCGTTGTGCCTGGAAGCTTGAGGAAAACTCAGGAGAAATTTGGTCCATGGTGCAGATCGCCGGTCTCGTAGCCCGCAGGATTGTCTGTCGGGCTGGGCGTGGTGACCTTTTGGCACGTGGGCAACGCTGTGGCATGATACGCTTAGGTTCCCGTGTCGATCTTTATTTGCCGGCAAATTACACAGCAACGGTAACGGTGGGCGAGCGCGTTTTTGCCGGTCAGAGCATTCTCGCCAAAAAAGCATAGGCTCTGGCCCTGGCAGTGCCAAGAGCATACCTGAGACACTTGGCAAAGGTCCTCAACGCAGCATCAAAGACACTGGAGGCGGCAATTCTTCCCTGAAGACAGGGGAATGCCGAAAAAAAGATGAGTAAAGAAGAACGTAAAGCGCGTAGAACTGCCTATCTTCTTCCCAATCTGATTACGACCTTAAGTATGTTTCTGGGCTTTTTGTCCATGGTCTGGTCAATTCAGGGGCGGTTTGAAGACGCTTGTATCGCCATTCTGCTTTCTGCCTTGCTTGATGGCCTCGATGGCAAGGTCGCCCGTCTGACCCATACTGCCAGTGAATTTGGTGTGCAGTACGATTCTCTGGCCGATGCCGTGGCGTTTGGCATTGCCCCGGCCCTGCTGATTTTGCAGTGGCAGCTTTTGACCTTTGGCAATCTTGGGGTGGCCGTGGCTTTTATCTATGCGGCCTGTGGCGTATTGCGGCTGGCTCGTTTTAATATCAGCAGCGGGGTTGCGGGTAAGCGCTTTTTTATTGGTCTGCCCATTCCTGCAGGCGGCTGCACCCTGATCACCTTCTTTTTCTTTGCGCAGACGCTGCCAGAGGTCTTTGCCCGCTTTATCCCCTGGCTTGCCTTCTTTTTGGCCGTCTTTGTGGGCATTCTCATGGTCAGCCGTGTGCGCTATTTTTCCTTTAAGGAATATGATTTTATTCGCGCCCACCCCGTACGCTGTCTTGTCGCCATTTTCTTCCTTTTGGGGCTGCTTTTTTCGCATCCCCGCATCTTTGGTTTTGTCTTTTGTCTTTTCTATATTATAGGCGGCCTGATTTATACCTATATTTTGCTGCCACGCCGAGACCGTCAGCTGATGCGGGCGTTTACACCCGGCAAGTAATAACTCATCGTAGAGAAGGTTTTGTCTCTTTTTCTTACGCTTTTTTTGAGAGGATAGTATGTCGGATCGTGTTTATTTCTTTGATACCACCTTGCGGGATGGAGAACAGTCGCCCGGTGCCACCATGAATTTTCAGGAAAAACTGCGTCTCGCCCATCAGCTGGGAATTCTCGGCTGTGACATTATTGAAGCGGGTTTTCCGGCCTCCAGTGCCGGCGACTTTTCTTCCGTGGAAGCCATTGCCAAACAGGCAGGATCTTCCATTCAGATTGCCGGCCTGGCTCGCTGTGTCGCTTCGGATATTGACCGTTGCTGGGATGCCGTCAAAGCAGCCAAAAATCCCCGCATTCATGTCTTTATTTCAACTTCGCCCTTGCATATGGAATACAAGCTGAAGAAAAGCCCGGATCAAGTGGTGGAGATGGCTGTGGCTGCGGTGAAGCGTTGTACCGGCTATACGAGCAATGTGGAGTTTTCCTGCGAAGACTTTTCGCGTTCGGACAAGGATTTCCTCTGCCGTATCGTGGGAGCGGCCATTGCAGCCGGGGCTACGACCATTAATCTGCCCGATACCGTAGGCTATGCCCAGCCTGAAGAATTTGCTGCCCTTGTGGATTACGTCATCAAAAATACCAAGGGCAGTGAAAAAGTGATTTACAGTGTGCACTGCCACGATGATCTGGGACAGGGCGTTGCCAATACCCTGGCCGCGTTGCGTGTGGGGGTACGGCAAGCAGAAGTCACTTTGAGCGGCATCGGCGAGCGCGCCGGCAATGCCGCCCTTGAGGAAGTGGTGATGGCTTTGCAGGTCCGAAAGGATTTTTATGGCTTAGAGCACGGAATCAAGAGTGAGCAGCTCTATCCTTCCTGCCGCCTTTTGTCCATGATCATCGGTCAGCCCATTCCTCTGAATAAGGCCATCACCGGCGCCAATGCCTTTGCCCACGAAAGTGGCATTCATCAGGACGGCATGCTCAAGAATCGTGAGACCTACGAAATCATGACGCCGCAGTCAGTGGGGCGTAAGTCCACGCATCTGATTATCGGCAAGCACAGCGGCCGCAATGCCGTGCATCAGAAGTTTGAGAGTTTGGGCTACAGCCTGAATGAGGAACAGCTCAACAGTATTTTTGAGGCGGTCAAGAATCTGGCTGATCGGAAAAAGACGATCCACGACGAGGATCTGATGGCCCTGGTGCAGCAGGAAATCTACCGCATTCCCGATCGCATCCGCCTGCGTCACGTCAGCGTACAGAGCTCCGATGCCGGCGGCGTGCCGCCTGTGGCTGCCGTACTCATGGACGTCGATGGCATTGAAAAGAGTGGCGCTGGTTTTGGCGCAGGTCCTGTGGACGCGCTCTTCAATGTGATCAGTGATCTGTGCGGCAGAAGCCCTGATCTGGAACAGTACGCCATTAATGCCATCACCGGTGGGACCGATGCCCTAGGTGAAGTGACCGTGCGCATTCGGGAAAAAGGCTTTTCCGCCATTGGCCGTGGCACACATCCTGATATTTTTGTGGCTAGTGCACGGGCGTATGTTGATGCCCTGAATAACCTCGCTAAGCGCGAGGAAGAGGGCGAACGCATCCATTGTCAGCTGCCAGCCTAAAGGTCAGAGCCGAGCATGGTTCAGAGCCTTGAGAGGAGAGTATAAGCATATGCAACAGACATTGGCGCAGAAACTTCTGCAGAGGCATACCCAGGAAGAAATTCGCAGTGACGGGCAGATCGTACAATGCCGGGTTTCTCTGGTTCTTGCCAATGATATCACCGGTCCTTTGGCCATTAAATCGTTCCGTGGCATGGGGGCAGCCCGGGTCTTTGACCCGGAGAAAATCGCGCTCGTCATGGATCACTTTACGCCGCAAAAGGACATCGATTCTGCCAATCAGGTGCTCATCAGCCGCAATTTTGCCAAGGAGCAGGGGCTTAGGCACTACTATGAAGGTGGCAATAGCGGCGTGGAGCATACCCTGCTTCCCGAGCAGGGTCTTGTTGGGCCCGGCGACCTGGTGGTGGGGGCAGACAGTCATACCTGCACGTATGGCGGTATAGCGGCCTTTGCGACTGGCATGGGTTCAACAGACATTGCGGCGGCCATGGCCCTTGGCGAAACCTGGCTCAAGGTGCCTCCGACAATCCGTGTCGAGTTTACGGGCTCCCTTGATCCCTATCTTCGGGCTAAGGATTTGATGCTCTTGCTCATCGGTAAAATCGGCGTCGATGGGGCACTGTACAAGGCTCTGGAATTCGGCGGCAGTGTCATCGATTCACTGGCTGTGGAAGGGCGTCTGACCATGGCCAATATGGCCATCGAAGCCGGCGCCAAGGCCGGTCTCTTTGCCAGTGACGCTCAGACCAGGAGCTATTGCGCAGAACATGGCAGAAGCCAGGGCTTTGAAGAAATACGCGCTGACGACAAGGCCAGTTATGAGCAGGTGGTACGTCTCGATGTGACGGGGCAGGGCCCTGTGGTGGCCTGTCCGCATTTGCCCGGCAATGTGCGGGCTGTGAAGGATTTGGACCATTTGCCAGTGCAGCAGGTGGTCATAGGTTCGTGCACCAATGGCCGTATTAGTGATATGCGTGATGCGGCCAGTATCTTGCGCGGTCGTAAGGTGAAAGAGAGCGTTCGCTGTATTGTTTTGCCCTCAACGCCAACGGTCTGGAAGCAATGCCTCAAAGAAGGCCTGATGGAGGTCTTCATGGAGGCTGGCTGTATCGTCGGGCCATGTACGTGCGGTCCCTGTTTGGGAGGCCATATGGGCATTCTGGCTGATGGCGAGCGCGCCGTTGCGACCACCAACCGCAATTTCAAGGGCCGTATGGGCAGTTTGTCGAGTGAAGTCTATCTGGCAAGCCCCGTGGTTGCCGCGGCAAGTGCTGTGGTCGGCGAAGTCGCCGGTCCTGAAGCGCTTTAGTCTGTGCGGGCAGGAGGAAAGTCGTGATCTATAAAGGAAAGGTTCATAAGGTCGGTGAACACATCGATACCGATGCCATTATTCCCGCTCGTTTTCTTGTGACAAGTGATCCGGAAAAACTGGGGAAAAATTGTATGGCCGGCATTGAGCCCGACTGGGTCAAAAGGGTGCAGAAAGGCGATATCCTCGTCGCGGGTCGCAATTTTGGCTGTGGCTCGTCGCGCGAACATGCCCCCATTGCCATTCTCGGTGCGGGTATGCCTCTGGTGATTGGTCACAGTTTTGCGCGTATTTTTTACAGAAATGCGTTTAATATGGGCTTGCCGCTCCTTGAAATCGGCGATCAGGTTGCGCAGATCAAGGATGGCGATGAACTCGAAGTGGATATGGAGAAGGGCGTCATTCGCGATCTGACAACTGGCAGCGAAATACAGTTTCCGCCCATGCCATCGTCTATGACCGCTATCCTGAATAAGGGCGGACTGGTCGGTTATGTCAAAGATCGGCTGACCAAGGAAGGGTAAGAACGTCAATTACCTCGCGCCTTCCGGACGAGGTTTGGAAATGCCAAATGCGTGAGAGCCGGTTGACCAGTCTACGTTCTTATGAACTCCGTTGCTATCAGGGTAAAGACACACGAAGGGCAGCCTCCTTAGTCCCGTGACCCTGTAAGAGATATCTGCAGACAATCCAGTGGTAGGAACGGCTCGTGTCGGCCTCGTGCCGACAAACGGGAGATATCGTGATGCCGGGCATCACCATTGTTGGCCTAACGTCCAACACGAGCGACGAGAGGAGAGACGGCGAAAGCTGTCCGTAACAAGTCCCTTACGGGAAACAGGATTGGAAAGGTACGGATATTCATTCACTAAAAAGGAAAAAGAAAGAGGCAGCGCTTCCTCCTCGTCGTGAACGGCGAGGTACCCGCGCTGAATAATTTGATGGAAAAAACAATTTGTCTTCTGCCTGGCGATGGTATCGGTCCTGAGATTCTGGAACAGGGCGTGCTCGTCATGGATGCCGCGGTTTCCAAAAAGGGCCATCGCTTTCACTATCAAAAGGCACTGATTGGCGGTGCCGCTCTTGATGCCACGGATTCTCCTCTGCCTGATGAGACGGTGGCAGCCTGTAAGGCCTCTGATGCGGTTTTTCTCGCGGCTGTGGGCGGTCCCAAATGGGATGCCTTGGCCCCGGAAAAACGTCCTGAGCGGGGCCTTTTGGGCATTCGTAAAGCGCTGGGGCTTTTTGCCAATCTGCGTCCGGCGTTACTTTTGCCCCAGCTTGCTGGCGCCTGCCTTTTGCGCTCTGACATTGCCCAAAAAGGCCTGGATCTCATTGTGGTGCGTGAACTCACAGGGGATATCTATTTCGGTGAGCCGCGTGGTCTTGAAACGCGTAATGGCAGCCGAGTGGGTTTCAATACCATGATCTACAGTGAGGAAGAGATTGCCCGCATTGCCCGGGTGGCCTTTACGACAGCCAGACAGCGTCGCCGCAAGGTCTGCTCGGTGGAAAAGAGCAATGTGCTTGAGACCTCACGCCTTTGGAAAGAAGTGGTGTGTGAAGTGCACAAGGATTTTGCTGACGTCGAGCTCAGCCATCTCTATGTGGACAATGCCGCCATGCAGCTTGTGCGTGATCCCTCGCAGTTTGACGTGATTCTCACGGGCAATATTTTTGGCGACATCCTGTCCGACGAGGCGTCTGTGATCACGGGCTCCCTGGGCATGTTGCCTTCGGCTTCCCTGGGTGCAGATGGGCCAGGCCTCTTTGAACCGGTACATGGTTCAGCTCCGGATATCGCCGGTCAAGATAAGGCGAATCCTTTGGCAACGATTCTTTCGGCGGCCATGCTCCTGCGTCTTGGTCTGCATATGCCTGAAGAAGCCGAGATGATTGAGCGGGCTGTGGAAAAGACCTTGGCCGACGGATATCGCACCGGCGATATCATGGAGGCCGGAAAAAAAGCCGTTGGTTGTCGTGCCATGGGACAGCTGGTGGCGGAACGACTGTAGATGAGTGCAACGCGGCTTTTACTGAGTTGTGTGAATTCACGGGTCTCGCTGATTGGCTTTGATCTCGATTTGGGCAAGCCTTTTTGGTACTGCCCGGCCAATCAGCTCAGGGCCTGTGGTATCTGCTATGAGGGCTCTGCGCTCTGGGTGGCGTCGGATTCCAGTTTGACCTGCGTGACCGCCCAGGGCATGCGCTCTGTGGCCTTACCGGGCCCGCAGGCCAACTATGTCCACAGCATCAAGAGCGCGGGCCATGGCCTTTTGGGCGTGGCGGATACGGGCAATTCGCGCCTTTTGCTCTTTGATGGCACGCATTTTCCCCTGAGCTATTCACCGCTTGAGGGCTTTGGTGCCAATCTGCCGTTGGATGCGGTGCATTTGAATGATTTTCTGCCCGTTGAAGATGGTTTTCTGGTTTCCACCTTCAGCCATCAGCCTTTTAGCCGCTGGAAGCAGACCTCCTTTGCCTGGCAAAAAGAGGGCCTGGGCTGCCTCTTTCACCTGAAGCCTGTGCTTGGGCAGACATCGGCTCGGATAGCCGCGGCAGGCCTGAACTGCCCGCATTCCCTGCAGGCCTATGCTGGGGCCATTTACTGCTGCTCGTCGTCAGAAGGGGATTTTTTGCGCTTGGAGCGGCAGGGCGATCAGCTTTGGCAGGTAAGCATGCGATTGCATGTTACAGACACGCATTTTTTGCGTGGCGCTCTGAGGCTGGAAGATGGCTGGATGCTTGGGGGATCTTCTCCGAGGCATCTTAAGCAAGGAGGTGGCATGCAGCTCTATCGCCTTTATGACGATGGCCGTAGCCAAACCTTTCAGGTCGGGGGACCAGGAGAGATCTACGATATTTTGTTTTGGCAGGATTTTTTGCCTGATCTTTGCGATGTCTTGTTCGATGCCCCTGAGCAGCCCTCAGACGGTTGTGATCCACCGCGCTGCCGACTGCCTGGAGAGTATCGTTAGTGCAAAAAAATAAAAAACGCGATTGAAACAATCGCGTTTTTTATGGGTCGGACACCCGGCAACGTCTGTTACCGCTGCTTCCTTTCGGATCTGACGGGGTTCGCAGTGCTACCGCCGTCCGACCTTTTTTGACACTAATTTTTTGGAAAACCTTTGTCAAGATCGTACCGCAGAGCAGTTGCCAAAAAGGACGCTTGTCAAGTATATACGCGCTATGCAGAATTCATCTTTGCAATTTCTCAGCAATTTCAGAACATTTGTGATGTTTCTGACAGTCTTTTTCTTCCTTTTTTTGCCGGTGCAGGCCTTATCCAAGGCCTCAGAGCAGGAAACGGTCAGTCTGAAGGGGATTGTCAATATGGAGCAGGCCGTGCGCTTTGCCCTGAAGGCCAATCCCGATCTCAGCGCACAGGCGGCTCAGGCACGGGCTGCGGAAGAGGGACGGAAATCGGCGCGTGGTCAGTTTGGACCGAAACTTGGCATGACCTATTCGGCCATGAAACAGGTGCGTAAAAGTGAACCCACACCGGCCCACCTGCCCAATGAGGGCACCTATGCCCTTGGCATTGAAATTTCACAGCCTGTTTTTCAGGGCTTTCGTCTGCTTGCCAATTATCAGAAGGCGGCATTGCAGGCCCAAAGTGATAAATTGGCCTTGCGTAAGGCTCGTCTTGAGAAAATCGAGGCTGTACAGACAGCCTTTATCAGCTATCTGAAGGCAGAGGCCAATGTGCAAAGTCAGCGGGAAGCCATGGATCGTCTTTCCGACCAATTGCGCATTACTCAGGCCTACTACGCCACAGGTCTCAAGCCCAAACTCGATGTCCTGCAGGCCGAAGTGGATTTGCGTGAAGCCGAAAGTGTGCTTTTGCAGATTGAAAACAATATGGCCATTCAGCAGACCAAACTCAATACCCTGTTGGGACTCGCCGCCACAAGCAGCACGCGCTACCAAGGCAAGCTGCTCTATGTGCCGTTTGCTCGCTCTCTTGAACAATGCCTGGAGGTGGCCTACCGCAATCGCCCGGATTTGATCATGGCCGCTCTGGCCGTGGATATTGCCGGCAAGGATCGCAAGGCCGTACAGGCGGGCTATTATCCCAGGATTGAAGCCTATTACAATGTCACAGGCGCAGGCAATACGCCGGATTTACAGATGAGCGGTGAACACGGATCCCGCTATACGAGCTGGGAAGTCGGCGCCAAGGCCACCTGGGACGTCTTTCAATGGGGAACGACGTATTACGCCGATCAGCAGGCCGGGGAACTGGTGCAGAAGATGCGCTACGAAGAGCGTAGTCTGCGTCTTGAAGTTGGTTTTGATCTCAAAGCGAAATTTTTAACACTGCGCGAGGCAGAAAAGCGTATACTCGTTGCCCGGGCCAATGTGGCCAGTGCCGACGAAGCGTATCGGGCGGCTCTGGCCAGATATCGTGAGCAGGCGGGGACGGGTTTTGACGTGCTTGATACTTCTTCCAAGCTGACGGCGGCCAAATTCTCCCTGACAAGTGCCTATGCCGATTATCTTACGGCCGTGTCGCAGCTTTTTGTGGCCATGGGAGAAGAACATCCTGATGTGATGCGTCTGTGATGGAGGAAATGGTGCAGGCTCGGGCTGAGAAAGCGTTTTTGACGCTGACGCCCCTTGGTGGCATGGGGGAAATCGGACTCAATTGTCAGCTTTGGGAGACGCCTGCAGGTGTCGTCATGGTCGACTGCGGTCTGATGTTTCCAGGTGATGAGCATCTGGGCATAGACGTGGTTATCCCCGATTTTCAGACTGTGCGCGGCGTACGTGAGCGGCTTTGCGGAATTGTCTTGACACATGGTCACGAAGACCATATCGGTGCTTTGCCGTGGGTTGTTCCCCTGCTCAAGGGGATCCGTATTTTTGCCTCACGTTTTACCCTGGCCCTTGTGGAACGCAAACTGGCCGAGCATGCGGTGCTTGATTTTGTCGATCTTGTCCCGGTCAAGCCGCATCAGGTGATCTCTCTGGCCGGCCTGCGTATTCATTTTTTTCCGGTCTGCCATTCCATTCCCGAAGGCTATGCTCTGGGCATTGAAAGTGCTGTGGGTCGGATTGTGCACAGTGGTGATTTCAAGATTGAAAGCCAGCCGCTTTCCGGCTCTGGCACGGATCTTTCCCTGTTTACGGATTTTGCCAGAGAGGGAGTCCGCCTTTTACTTTCCGATTCCACAAATATTCAGCGGGAAGGGCATTCGCTGAGTGAGCGAGAAGTGCGTGATTCGCTAGGCAAGATTTTTGCCGAGGCTCAGGGCAGAATCGTCATCACCCTTTTTTCCAGCCATATTCAGCGTATTCAGGAAGTCTTTGATCTTGCGCGCGAGTACGGCCGCACCGTGGTGATCAGCGGCAAAAGTCTCTCGACCAATATTGAGATCGCCAGAGAATTGGGTATCGCCTGCCTTCCACCCAATTTTTTTGATGCGCACAATGGTGTGCCGGATCTGCCGGATTCACAGCTGGTCATCATTGTCACAGGGGCTCAGGGCGAACCGCTTTCGGCACTGTCCCGAATGGTTTTTGGCGGGCACAAGCAGCTGTCCATTCATGCCGGCGATACTGTGGTCATGAGTTCGCGCATTATTCCCGGCAATGGCCGTGCCATTATCCGGATGATCAATGCCATGTACCATTTGGGAGCCGAGGTCCTTTACGAAAGCGTGCACGCCATCCATGCCTCAGGTCATGCCCACAGAGAGGAACTGGAAGCCTTGCTTCTGGCGGTGCAGCCGGAATTTTTTGTTCCCATGCACGGGGAATATCAGCATCTGGTGAAGCACGCCAAGCTTGCGGCCAGTCTGGGTCTTGAGAAGGAGAAAATCCTGATTCTGGAAGATGGCCTGCCACTGACGCTCTTTCCCGATTCCTTCCGTCTTGAAGAGCCGTTGTCTCTGGAGCGCACCCTTGTTGACGGCAAAGGCGTGGGCGACGTTGAGGGTACGGTTTTGCGCGAACGGCGCATTTTGGGCGATGAGGGCATGGTGATTATGGTCCTGGTTTTGGAGCGGGCAAGTGGCAAGATGCTCTATGGACCGGAAATCCTGTCCAAGGGTTTTGTTTTTGAGCCGGAGTACTACTACGTGCTCGAGGACGCCAAATGTCTTGTGTTGGATGAATTGGAAAAGGTCGAACCCGACGACACCCTTGTGCTGCAGGAGAATATCCGCCAAGCCCTGCGCCGTTTTTTTCGGCGCGTTCTGGATCGGGATCCCATTGTGCTGGCCATCGTTTCCGCGGTCTGAGACTGTGACCAGGACTGGCATATCCAAAAAAAATATTAAAAAAATCTTGAAAAACGGGCCAAGGCGATGCATCTTCTGGGTGTCGCCTTGCTCTGTTCTCTTTTGGCTGATGTTTTTTCGCCAAAGAGCAGGCAACCAAGCAAACCTGAGTAACAGCAACGGCGTTTCTTTTTGCCGCAAGACAGAAAGGCAACGTGAGCGGGGTAGGAATGGAATTCAGTTTTTTACAAATGGTCAGTCAAGCCAGCCTTGTTTCCAAGGTCGTTCTTGGTTTTCTCGTGCTGATGAGTATTGGCAGCTGGGGACTGATGATTCAGAAGTTCTTTTCTCTCGGAGCAGCTTTCCGCAAAGCCAAAATTGGCATTGAACGCTTCGACAATTCCTCTAATTTGCGTGAAGCCGTACAGTCTCTGGGCGCTGATCCCGCTTCCCCGCTCTACTATGTGGCGCATCAGGGGGTTTTGGAATTCAATCGTTCCAAAGAAATGGGCAATGCCACTGAAGTGGTGGTGGACAATGTGCGTAGAGCGCTACGGCAAGGCGTTGCCAGTGAACTGGCCCGTCTGCAGAATTCCCTCTCTTTTTTGGCCACGACCTCCAATACGGCTCCCTTTATCGGACTTTTTGGCACGGTCTGGGGCATCATGCACTCCTTCCACTCCATCGGCCTTTTGAAGACAGCCTCTTTGGCGACTGTGGCACCCGGCATTTCCGAAGCTCTGGTGGCTACGGCCATTGGTCTGGGTGTGGCCATCCCGGCCACAGTGGGATTTAATATCTTTATGGGCAAGCTTTCCCAGATCGACACCTTGCTTGTGAATTTTGCCGGCTATTTTCTGAACCGGGTGCAGCGTGAACTCAATGCTCACCGCCAGGTGCAGAGAACAGGAGCCACGGAGCTGTAAGATGGGAGCAAGTCAGGGTCAGGCGCGTTTTGTCTCGGAGATCAATGTGACGCCTTTTGTGGATGTCATGTTGGTTTTGCTGATTATTTTTATGGTGGCTACGCCCATGATGAGCCAGGGACTGGATGTGGATCTGCCACAAGCCAAGCAGGCGGAAGTCCTTCCCTCGGAGAACGATCATCTCGTGCTCACTGTGCGCCGTGATGGCAAGATTTTTCTCGATGAATACAATGTCGAAACCTTGGATGAACTTGAAGGCTATTTGCAAAAACTGGTCAAAGAAAAAGATAAAAGCCTTTTTTTGCAGGCAGACAAGGAAGTTCCCTATGGTATTGTGGTTGATGTCATTGGCCGCATCAAGGCCGTGGGCATCGAGAAGCTCGGTGTGATGGCCGATACCTATGAAGACGCATCTGGCGGGGCGGCCACACCGGCGACGCCTCAGGGAAATAAATAGCGGGTTTGACGCATGCAATGGGCTTCCTATGTACTTTCGTTCTGCCTGCATCTGATTTTCTTCCTGCTCGTCTGGTTTTGGCCAACGCAACCACCCTTGCGTCTGGAGCCGCCTGCGGTGATGATCAGTCTTGTGGAAGGGGATCTTGGCGGCAGCAAAACGCCTTCGAATATTCTTGGACACATCGGCGAACCCGACAGTGGGGAATTAGCCCCCACGCCGCCTGCGCCCAAGAAGGAGGTCGCAGCCCCGGCGCGTGAGGAAATCAAGGAAACCAAGCCCGAAGTGCCTGAAGCCAGAACGACTTTTGAAACACCGACGGAACCGGAACGCAAACCCGAGGCGATTAAAGAGCCGGAACCCAAGCCTGAACCCAAACCAGAGCCCAAGCCGGAACCGAAGCCTAAGCCAGAGGTGAAACCCGAAGTCAAGCCTCAGCCCAAAAAGGAAGAAAAGAAAGAAGAAAAGCCTAAACCCCAGGAGAAACCCAAGCCGCAGGAAAAGCCCAAGCCCCAGGAGAAACCTAAGCCCAAACCGCAGGAAAAACCCAAGCCGAAACCGCAAGACAAGCCCAGAACGAAACCGGCTGGTGACCCAGTGGCTGCGGCTTTGGCCCAGGCCAAACGTGACGCCTCAAGTCGCATCGAAAGCGGCGACAAGGGCAATGCCGTGGAGCAAGCTCTGGCGCAGGCCAAGCGTTCTGCCGGAGGCACGCGTGGCGGTGGCGGTGGTGAAGGCAAGGGACCGGGCGGCGGCGGTCTGGCGGATGTCTATCGTGGCCAGGTGCTTTTGGCTGTCAGGCCCAACTGGGGCTATGCCTCAACGGCCAGGCAGAATCTTTCGTGTCTGATTAATGTCAAGGTGGACATGCAGGGCAAGGTGCAGGAGGCCAAAGTGATTCAGAGCTCAGGCAATGCGCAGTTTGACAGTTCCGCTGTCAGTGCCATTATGCGTACGAGCAATAACGGCGCTTTTCCGCCGCCTCCGTCTCAAGCCTATACCGATCTTGATCTCAGCTTTTCTCTGAATGACCTGATGGGACGGCGCTGATGAGCAAGCAGAATCTCAGGCCTCTTGTTTTCCGCTGGCTATGGCTTTTTGGGCTTTTCTGGCTTTTTTGCCCGGGCAAAAGTTTTGCCGCGACCGCCGTGGCCGTGGATACGGAAAGCGGCTACGCGTCGGAGGTTTTGTCCAAAGTCTTGGCAAAATGGACGCCTCCCGCTCTGCGTGGCAACTACAGCGTACAAGTCAAGGTCTCCCTTGATGGCAATGGTCATGTCAAAAATTGTGAGGCCATTCGCCCATCCTCCATTGAGGTCTTTGATCAGGTAGCCTGCAGTGCCGTTTATGCGGCCCAGCCTTTTGGCAAGACAAGCTACGAAGCACCGTTGGACATTTATCTGGCGTTTCAGTTGCGGGAAAATGCCCCTCCCTCCTCCAATCTGGGCCTTTCGGACGCCGATGCGTTGCGCGCTGAAGTTGTGGCGAGAACACGTGTGGAGCGGGATCTGGCCGCGACCATGGCTGACGCCACAGAGCAGCGGGCGCGTGAACGCGCACAGGCTGCGGCCAGAAGTCGGGGGCAGACCTTGCCAGAAGTGCAAGCGGCACCTGTGGATAAAAAGCCTGAGTTCACCCCGCCCAAGCAGCAAAAGCCGGCCCCTGCCCCCAAGGGGGCTGAAGGGAAACGTTTGCCGGCGAATGGCGAGCACGCCGGGCCAAATCCTGCGGCACCTGCCGCTCAAACCAAGCCAGTGGCGGGAAAGACAGAGCCGCCTTTAGACAGTGGCCAGCTTCTGGCTTTGCGCAAGGAAAAATACACGAAGCTTTTAACACGTTCGTTGACCCGGATTATTTTCTTGCCCAAACAGTTGCCTCAAGGCAGTTATTCAGTTTTGATGAAGGTCGTGGTGGATGCCAAGGGCAAGATTTTAGACAATGCCATTCTCAAATCCAGTGGCAATGCCGATGCCGACAAGGCCATGCTGCATTGTGTCAAAGTAGCGCGAACCGTGCCGGCACCGCCCTCAGGACTGGATAACAGTTTTCAGGTGCCGCTGACCGTGAGCAAATAGGCTTTTGCATTTTTGACAAACCATCTTTTTTGCGCTCAGTCGCCGAATTTTGCCGTTTGATCAACGGCTGTTACGTAATACTGGAAAAACAACGGAGGCAGCGTTTCCTCCCCGGTCAGAGGACCTGGGTATCCGCGCTGAAAATTCGATGAAAAAACTGCTCTCTTTTTTCTTCCTCCAGGTCTTGCTTGGGGCATTCTGTCTGGCCACAGCCAATGCGGCGCTCAGAGTCGATATCTACGGACCGGGGCAGAATGTCGTGTCCCTGGCTCTGGCTGCCCCTTTGCGTGGCCCGCATACGGAGGCTTCGAGCATGGGCCGTGGTTTGCAGACGCTTGTGGAGCAAAATCTCAGTTTTTTGCCCTTCATGCGCCTCACCGACCCCAAGGCCGTGCTCGGAGGGACGCTGATGGACGGCTATGAGCCGCCTTCACTGGATTTCAAGCGTTTCCAACTGGCCGGAGCGGATCTTCTGGTCACGGCCTTCTGGCCGGACGGGGACAGCGGCACCAAGACCGTGCAGATGCGCGTTTTTGAGACCAATAGCGGCGGTCGACTCTTCGGCAAGGAATATTCCAAGGTTTCCAGCAAGGAATTGCCGGAAGTGGCTGACCGTTTCTGTGCGGATTTGCTTGAGGCCTTGACAGGCAACGGTGCCTTTTTCCGCTCAACCATCACGTTTACCAAGTCTTCCGGGAAGTTGAGCAGCAATGTCTGGCTGACAAAGCCCACTGGCCGTGATTTGCATCAGATCACCAATATTCCGGGAAAGGCCATGTCGCCTTCCTGGTCGCCTGATGGCCGTTTCATTGTTTTTACGCATATTGACTCCAAATCCCATGCTTTGGGTGTTTGGGACAGTTCTTCGCACAAGGTCAGCCGCATCCGTTTTCCCAGTAATGTGGTCATCGGACCATCCTTTACGCCGGGCAACAAGGTCGCTGTGTCCCTTTCCAATGGCAATTATCCGGCCATCTTTCTCTTGAATCATGCCTTCAAGAAGGAACGTCTGCTGGAAGGCGGAAACTGCATCAATGTTTCCCCCTCCTTTGACAGTTCCGGTTCTCGCATGGCGTTCACCTCCTCGCGTCTTGGTGGCCCGCAGATTTTTATGAAGGATCTGGGCAGTGGTGCTGTGACGCGCGTGAGCATGAACGGCGGCTATAATTCCGAGCCGAATATTTCGCCTGACGGGACCCTTGTGGTCTACAGCCGCATGACAGAATACGGCAACCGCATCTTTGTGCAGGACATGGTGACCGGCGAAGAGCGTCAGGTCACCTTTGGTCCGGGCAGCGATGAACAGCCCTCGTTCTGTGCTGACAGCTATTTTATTGCCTTTACCTCCTCGCGTGGCGGTGGACGTGGTATTTATCTCACCACGCGTCACGGCGGCGATGCCAAGAAGATCCCCACAGGCGGTGGTGCGGCCTCCTTCCCGCGCTGGGGCCAGGGCGGAGAAAAGAAGAAATAGTACAAGCCTGCGTTCTGCTTCTGTTTTCTTTTGCCACCTTGTGAACGGTAAAAAAAATTTGCTTTGGTGGTGGATTTAGCCTTGACAAAGCTACAGGGGCAGATACTATCTCTTGGCGTTGATCAGGGGATCAAACGTTGCTTTTAAGGAACGTTCTTTTAATAGTTGTTCAGGAGGACTGACATGAAACGTTTTACTCTGGTACTGGCTCTGGTACTGTCTTTGGCCGCCGGTTTTGGCTGCGCAAAAAAACAGCAGTCTGAGCCTGGTTATGATGATGGCATGAGCGCTGAGATGAATGCTGCTATTCAGCAGATCACCGATGGTCGTGTCTATTTTGCCTTCGACAAGTACACCATTCTGCCTGAGGGCAAAGAAGTGCTGCGCAACAAGGCTGAGCTGATGAAGAAATTCCCCAGCATCCGCGTGCGCATTGAAGGTAACTGCGACGAGCGCGGCACACAGGAATACAACCTGGCTCTTGGCGAACGCCGTGCCAATGCGGCTCGTGAGTTCCTGACCAGCCTGGGTGTCAATGCCAGCCAGATGGAAACCTTGAGCTACGGTAAGGAAAATCCGGCTGTGCAGGGTTCTGGCGAAGCCGTTTGGCAGCAGAACCGTCGTGACGATTTCCGCGTGACCGCTCACTAGGCGTGATCGTCCAGTACCGGACGCGTTTACGTTTTGCACAAAAGGTCGCAACACAACGTTGCGGCCTTTTTTTTGTTAAAAAATTTAAACTTTGCTTAGGCAGACCTTGTCGACAAGAGCCGATCTTTCTTGTAAATTTCAGCCCACTTGCCCGCTCCGCGGTAGCGGCCATCACCTTGAAGTTGGCTTTCTTGATGGCCGACGGTTCTTGCTAGCACCCTAAAGAAACGGAGGCAGCGTTTTTTCCCCGGCGTGTCGTGGGAAATGAGCGACGCTGAAAGACTTGATGAAGATCACCTGCCCGGATTGTGGCTTTTCCAAAGATGTGGCCAGCGAAGATCTGCCGGCAAAAACCGTGATGGTTACCTGCCCCGTCTGCGCTTGCCGTTTTCGTTTTTCACCGCAGCAAGGGGTGCTTGCGGTCGTTCAGCCAGGGCATGAGGTTGCCGATGATCCCCTCCCCAAGGGGGCCATTATTGTGAAAAATACCGAGGCTGAGGCTGAGCCAGAACCCGAAGCGCGTGAGACGCCCAAAAAGACCCTTGAGACGTCCAGCGCTGTGGAGCAGGATTTTGCCCCCAACTTTGCCAAGCGACCCCAGAATGCCGGCAATCCCTGGGATCGGGCGCCTGGCCGCATCGGCTGGTTGGCCTCGTTTTATCAGACCTGCATGCGCATCATGTTTGCGGCACCGCGTTTTTTCCGGGCGCTTTCTGCCAAGAAATCCTGCACAGCGGCTCTGATTTTCTATCTTATCATCTGCTCTCTGGAGCTTTTGGCCAGCTATATCTGGATGAATATTTTTCGTGCAGCCATGGCCGACGCCGCAGATCCCCAGCTCATTGCGCTGCTTAAGCTCCTTGCGCCAGAAAGCAATGTTCTCTTTTTCCTTTTGCAACAACTCGCCTTTGCCACCATCAAAGTTTATCTGACCAGTGGGCTCTTTTATCTGATCTTCAGCCTGCTTGCTCCCCAAAAAAACAATTTTTCTCTGATCTTCCAGATTACCGCTTACAGTGTGGCTCCCCAGGTCCTGGCCGTGGTGCCCATAGCCGGTAATGTCGCGGGATCCCTCTGGAGCCTGGCCTGTCTGGCCATTGGTCTGCGTCGGGCGCTGTCTCTGTCCTGGCCGCAGATCCTCGCCGGTTTTCTGCCCTTTATTCTGCTTTTTTCCGCAACTCTGCACTATATTGGTCTGTTCTGATCAGAAGGACGTGCTATGCACAACGCGCATTGTCTTTGTTTTGGCCTGCTTTTTCTGCTGGTTTCCTGCAGCCATACCCCGGACGACAGTCGTATTGAACGCGATATGACCGGAGATTTTGGAACTCCCTTCCAGATTCAGATTGATAACCATGTCCGACGCCAGCCTCCGGCCATTTCCGTAGCGCCGCAGGGCAGGGCCAGTCACAGACCCAAGGCCGTTTTTGTGCCCCTCAGGATGACGCAGCAGATCAATGGCGCCAATTCCTTCAGTAATCTCATCTCAAGACAGTTCTGGCAGATCTGGCTGAGCTTGAGCCTCTTCCATACCCTGGAATACGTGGAAACGCCTGTGCCCTATACCCCGGAAATGGCACTGGAGATCGGCCGGCGCAAGGGCGCGGAACTGGTTGTGGGCGGCTATATTCACCACTATTTTGACGGCGGCAATGGCGGCGTGAGCAGCATTTCGCTGGTCTGCGAGATCTATGAGGTGAAAAGCGGCGTTCTGCTCTGGTCCATGGCGCAGGGAGGCATGATGGAAGCCAGGCAGGTCCACGATTTTTATCTGTTCTCCATCAAGGAGCGCAATCCCGGCGACCCGGCCGGCCTGATCGTGCGATCACTGGCTTGGGATATGGGACACGTGTTGATGCGCTGGATTGATCCTGTGATGGCACGCAAGACCGAAAAACCCAAGGATTCTTCGCTGCTTGACGGTTCAGGCTTTTAAGGCCTCCGTGTTTTGTGGATTTTTTCTGGCTTTGCGACTTGTCAATTGCTTGCGCAAAGATTACAATTTCTCTTTTGCAGTCAACCGCTGTGCAGACTTTGTGTTCAGAGGCCCAGCCTCGGCCAAGGTGCTCAGCCTAAACGGAGGGAAGCCGAGATGTTCGAATCACTGGCCTTTGCCATGGGAGCCCCGCAGGGCACCGCACAAGCAGGTGGCGGCATGGGGATGCTGGCGAGTCTGATGCCTTTTATCCTGATGTTTGTCATTTTCTGGTTCCTGTTGATCAGACCTCAGCAAAAGCGCGCCAAAGCCCATCGTGAAATGCTCGAGAACCTGAAGCGCGGTGACAAGATCATCACCCAGAGCGGACTGCTGGGCACCATTATCGAACTGGACAAGGAAGAGCTGACACTGGAGTGCGGTGAAGCCAAATTGAGAATGTCCAGAGCGGCCATTGGCGGTGTTCTCACCGACAAAAACGGCAAAGCGGAAAAAAACAGCAAAAAAGACAATTCTGAAAAGAAATAACGATCTGTTCAACGAGGTGCAGAATGGGTGTGCGCTGGCGTCTGGCCATAGCCTTGGCGGTCTTTATCCTCTCACTCGTTTACGCGGCTCCGAGTTTTCTGGGCCGCGACCTCGCCTTTTTGCCTGAGAGCCGCGTGAATCTTGGTCTCGACCTGCGCGGAGGCATTCATCTGACCTTGGGTGTGGATGTGCAAAAGGCGGTGAGCAATACTCTGGCCATTCTCGGTCAGGACCTGCGCAGACAGGCTCAGGAAGAACGTTTTGCCGTGCTCAGGCCGAGGGTCATTGGGACATCGACCTTGGAGTTCATCCTGCCGCGAGCCGAGCACGAGGAAAAACTCAAAGCCCTGGTTAGCCGTCAGTTCCCGCAGCTTGAACTGGAAGAGGGCAAGCACACGGAAAATGGGCAGGTGCGCTATACCGCCCATTTTTCCGATCACGAGATTACGCGTCTTGAGGCCATGGCCTTGGATCAGGCGCTGAAGACGATCCGTAACCGTATCGACCAGTTTGGCGTAGCCGAACCCGATATTCGCAAACAGGCCGGCAACCGCATCCAGATTCAGCTGCCCGGTGTCTCCGATCCCAAGCGTGCTGTGCAGATCATTGGCCAGACCGCCCATCTGGAATTTCATCTGGTGCGCGAAGACGTGGACGCCGATCGCACGGTTTTGCCGGCCGGCGCCATAGCCCTGCCCTATGAGGAAAAGGGCGAACGCGAAGGCAAAAAACGTCAGCTGGTCATTGAGCGCGACGCCATGCTGACAGGCGAAGACGTTGACGATGCCAGGCCGGCCTTTGATCAGATGAATCAGCCCTATGTTTCCCTGACCTTTAATGGCCGCGGGGGACGTATTTTTGAGAAGATTACCGGTGAAAACGTGGGCCGGCGCATGTCCATTGTGCTGGATGGCAAGATCTATTCAGCGCCAGTGATTCGCGAGCGCATTGGCGGCGGCCGCTGCAGTATTTCCGGCAGCTTTAGCACGGAAGAGGCGCAGGATCTGGCCATTGTGCTCAGAGCCGGATCTCTGCCGGCCCCGGTTTCCGTGCTTGAGGAACGCACTGTGGGGCCTTCTCTGGGTAAGGAATCCATCGACAGCGGTGTTTCCGCCTCCATGCTCGGCGCCTTTCTGGTTCTGGCCTTTATGGCCATCTATTACGGCCTGTCGGGCGTGATTGCCGATTTGATGCTGATTTTCACCATTCTGATTCTGTTTGCCGGCATGGGTGCCTTTGGAGCCACGCTGACCTTGCCTGGCATTGCGGGTATTGTCCTAACCATCGGCATGAGCGTGGACGCCAATGTGCTCATTTTTGAACGCATCAGAGAAGAGCTCAGATCCGGCTTTTCGCCGTTGGCGGCCGTTAAGGCCGGCTTTGAGCGATCGGCCATTGCCATTATCGACTCCAACCTGACGACCATCATCACGGCCGTGATTTTGTATCAGTTTGGCACAGGCCCAGTACGCGGTTTTGCGGTGACACTTTCTCTTGGTATTCTGGCCTCCATGTTCACCGCCATCTTTGTTTCCCGCGCCATTTTTGAAGTCTGGGCCAGGCGGGCTGGTTCCCGCGGCCTGAGCATCTAACCTGTGGAGTCTGTATGCCTTTTCAAATCATCAAGCCCAATACCAGAATTGATTTCGTCGGCAAACGCCATATCGCTTACGCGTTTTCGATTCTGATGCTGCTTTTGGGATTGTACTCGTGCCTTTTTGGCAAAGGCCTCAATCTGGGCATCGACTTTGCCGGTGGCGTCATCGTGCAGGTGCGCTTTGACAAGAGCATGGACGATGAAGCGCTTAAAAAAAGCCTGGATGTGCCGGAACTGCCCGGCATCAGCACCCAGCGTTTTGGTGAAGGCGATCGGGAATTCCTCCTGCGTTTTTCCAAAACCCAGGACGGAGATGCCGGAGATCTGCGCACCAAGGTTGTCGCGCAACTTGCCAAGGTTTTTCCCGACAATCAGGCGGAAATTGCGCGTATGGAAGTGGTCGGTCCCAAAGTGGGCGATGACCTGAAAAACAAGGCCTTAAGCGCTCTTTACTACGCCATCCTGCTCATTGCGGTCTATATTTCGGGACGTTTCGAGCACCGCTGGCTGGCTGCAGCGGTTATGGCGGCCATTCTCTGGGGCTGCATGTATGCGGTGAGTTCCGTGCTGACCCTTTCCATGGGCTGGCTTGTGCTTGTGGCCCTTTTGATCACTCTGGCCACCTGCTATTTCTTGCGCCTGCATTTTGCTCTCGGAGCCATTTTGGCCCTGATCCACGACGTCTTTATCACCACAGGCTTCCTTGCCATGTCAGGCGTGGACATTGACTTAAATGTCATCGCCGCGCTCTTGACCATCATGGGCTATTCACTCAACGATACCATTATTATTTACGACCGCTTGCGTGAAAATTTGCGCAAGCATCCTGATATCAGCTTCCAACAGATCATCAACCGCAGTGTCAACCAAACTCTTTCGCGTACCGTGATCACCAGTGGCACAACCATTGCCGCCGCCTTGGCGCTCTTTTTCCTGGGTGGCGGTGTGATTCATGCCTTTGCCCTGACCATGCTCATTGGTGTGGTGATCGGTACCTTCTCCTCCATCTATATTTCCTCGTCCCTGCTCATGCTGCTTGGCTCAAGCGATGAGTACAAGAAGTCGCAGCAGGAGGAGCAGTTTGAACGACCGGGAGAGCACGGTATGGTCTAGACAGGCCTTTGGACGGATTGTTAGGTCGCAATGTGCAAGACATTGCGGCCTTTTTTTGTGGCTTGACGAGCGAGCAGGCGGTATTAGATATGCTCTGAGCGGTTTAGGTCAGAGATCCTGCCGCTTGATTGCTCTGACATGGCTGGAAGACATCCTGTCCTGCCAGATGCGTGAGGAGAACTGTATGGCCGCGACCTATAAAGATTACTACAAATTGCTTGGCGTTGAACGGAATGCCTCGGATCAAGACATTGCGCACGCCTTTAAAAAACAAGCTCGTAAGTATCACCCTGATCTCAATCCCAACAACAAGCAGGCCGAGGAGCGTTTCAAGGAAGTCAATGAGGCCTATGAAGTCCTCAAGGATCCGGAAAAGCGCAGGCTTTACGATCAGCTTGGTTCCAATTGGAAACAGGGTCAGGCCTTTGGCGAGCCGGGTTTTGAGGGCACGCATTTTACCTTCAATGGCCGTAATTTTGACGGTTCGGGCTTTTCCGACTTTTTTGAATCGCTTTTTGGCGGACACAGTGCGGGGGGCTTTGGGCAAAGCGGCTTTGGCAGCGGCGGCCGTTCCTTTGGTCCTGATCCCTTTGGTGGCTTTTCTTCAAAGCCCAGGCGCGGACGCGATATAGAAAGTGAGCTTGCGCTGACGCTGGAAGAGGTCGTGCGCGGAGGGCTCAGACAGGTCACCATTGCCACGCCCAATGGTCCCAAGAGTCTGGAAGTCAAACTGCCTCCGGGCATTGCCGAGGGCAAGAAACTGCGGCTGGCCGGTCAAGGCGACAGCGTCTTGGGCGGCAGTAGCGGGGATCTTTTCCTGCAGATCCGCTATAAGCCCCATGAGCGATTTCGCGTACAGGGCAAGGATTTGATCTGTGATTTGCCTTTGACTCCATGGGAGGCCGTGCTGGGTACGCGCGCCGATGTTGCGACCCTTGATGGCAATGTGGAGCTTTCCATCCCGGCGGGAACGAGTTCCGGGCGTAAGTTCCGCCTGCGCGGCAAGGGGCTTGGCAGTCCAAACGACCGCGGTGATATTCTCGTACAGATTATGGTCAAGGTGCCGTCGTCGGTCTCTGGCGAGGAGAAGCGGCTCTGGGAAGAACTGGCCAGGCAGTCTTCGTTCAAGGCGCGTTGAGTTTTCGGCTCAAAGCAAAGATAGCAGGGTAGGCATATGCTTGGAGAGGAAGAATTCCTGCGTGAGACGGGATTAAGTATAGAACGTTTTCAGGATGTCCTGTCTCTTGGCTGGGTAGGAACTGAGAAAGATGAGGAGAATCATCTCCTTTTTTCCGATGCGGATATTTATCGCGTACGGAAATTAGTACGCATCTGTGGCGATTTTGATCTGCCGGTGATTGGTGGCACCATTATCGTCGATCTTCTTGAGCGCATTGCGCAACTTGAAGAAACCGTTCGCCAGCTGAAAGCTGGCGCGGACTAAAGAGCTTTGAATGTTTCCCGTGAATGCGGGATTTGGCGGAGGTCATTATGGATATTAACAAATTTACCGACAAGGCGAGAGAAGCTGTCAGTCAGGCGCAGACACTAGCGTCAGGCATGGGGCACAGCGAAACCGACTGCGAGCATCTGGCTTTGGCGCTTGTGACTCAGGAACAGGGCATTGTGCCGGTCCTGCTTGATAAAATGGGCGTGCAGGCCAAGTCTTTGGCTGTGGCTCTGGAAGCTGAACTGAAGAAAAAGCCCACATTGACGGGCACGCATCTGGCTCCGGATAAAATCGTCATCACCCAGGCATTAGCCAAGGTTTTGGCCAATGCGCAGGAAGAAGCGCGCCGGATGAAAGACGAGTATGTGAGTGTGGACCATCTCTTTGCGGCCCTGCTCGATCTGGAGGAAAAGTCGGCTTTAGGGCGCCTGTTCAAGGATTTTGGCATTTCCCGTGCGATCTTCACCAGCACCATGGAAAAGGCCAGAAACGGGGCACGCATCACCAGTCCCAATCCCGAAGACACCTTCGAGGCTCTGAAAAAATACGCCAGAGACCTCGTTGATATAGCCCAGCGCGGCAAGATGGATCCAGTGATTGGCCGTGACAGCGAGATTCGCCGCGTCATCAGAATCCTTTCACGCCGCACCAAGAACAATCCCGTGCTCATCGGCGAAGCCGGTGTCGGCAAGACAGCCATTGTGGAAGGTTTGGCCTTCCGCATTGCCAAGGGCGATGTGCCGGAAAATCTCAAGAAGAACCGTCTTTTTGCCCTGGATATGGGCGCATTGATTGCCGGTGCCAAATACCGCGGCGAATTTGAAGAGCGCTTCAAGGCCGTACTGGGTGAAGTGGAAAAAAGTGAAGGCCAGATCATCCTCTTCATTGATGAGCTGCATACTATTGTGGGGGCCGGTAAGACCGAAGGCGCCATGGACGCCGGCAATCTCCTGAAGCCGATGCTTGCGCGCGGTGAATTGCACTGCATTGGTGCCACCACCCTTGATGAGTACCGCAAGTACATTGAAAAGGACCCGGCTCTGGAACGCCGTTTTCAGCCGGTGCTGGTGGAAGAGCCGACGGTTGAAGATGCCATTTCCATTTTGCGCGGATTGAAGGGCCGTTTTGAGCTGCATCACGGCGTCAGAATCAGTGATTCGGCCCTGGTGGATGCGGTTCTGCTCTCGCACCGCTATATCACGGATCGGCAATTGCCGGACAAGGCCATTGATCTCATCGATGAAGCCGGCGCCATGATCCGAACGGAAATCGATTCCCTGCCCACGGAGCTTGACGAAGCCAATCGCCGTGTGATGCAGCTGGAGATCGACCGCGAAGCCTTGCGCAAGGAGACCGATGAGGCCAGTCGTGAACGGCTGGAGAAGCTGGAAAACGAACTGGAGGAACAGCGCGGCGTACAGATGCGGCTCAAGCAGCAATGGGACCATGAAAAGGCTTCCATTGACAGTGTGCGTCAGATTAAGGCCAAGATTGAGGAAACGCGCTTGGCCATAGACCGCGCCAAGCAGGCTTCGGATTTGAACAGAGCCGCCGAATTGATGTACGCCAAACTGCCGGCTCTGCAAAAGGAATTGGAACAGGCCGAAGGGCTCGGCCATGGTGAAGGCACAACGCGACTGCTGCGCGAAGAAGTCCGTCCCGACGATATCGCCGAAATTGTGGCCAAATGGACCGGCATTCCCGTGACCCGCTTACTGGAAAGCGAGCGCGAAAAGCTTTTGCGTCTGGCTGATGTTTTGCACAAGCGGGTTGTGGGACAGGATGAGGCCGTGGGCGCTGTGGCCGATGCGGTCTTGCGTGCCCGCGCGGGCCTTTCAGATCCAGCCAGACCGACTGGTTCCTTTATCTTTCTTGGCCCCACAGGCGTGGGAAAGACCGAACTGTCCAAGGCCCTGGCCGAAGCACTCTTCGATACGGAAGAGAATATTGTACGCCTGGATATGAGTGAATACATGGAAAAGCACTCGGTTTCGCGTCTGATCGGTGCGCCTCCAGGCTATGTAGGCTATGACGAAGGCGGTCAGCTGACGGAAGCGGTGCGCAGGCGACCCTATTCGGTGGTGCTCTTTGATGAGATTGAAAAGGCCCATCCCGATGTTTTCAATACGCTTTTGCAATTGCTTGATGACGGCCGGCTCACGGATAATCAGGGCAGAACCGTGGATTTCCGCAACTGCATCATCATCATGACCTCAAATATCGGCTCTTCGTATCTGCTTGAGGGCATTACCGCAGATGGTACCCTCAAGGCGGGAGCCAAGGAAAAGGTCATGGAAGAGCTCAAAGCGCATTTTCGACCTGAGTTTCTGAACCGTGTGGATGAAACCGTGGTCTTCTTACCGCTGAAGCGCGATCAGGTTGGCAAAATTGTGGAATTGCAGCTGGCCAGACTGCGCAAGCGTCTTGAAGAACGCCAGATCCGTGTGGAAATGAGTGAGGCGGCACGCAATTTTGTGGCTGATGAGGCCTATGATCCTGTCTACGGGGCAAGACCTCTCAGACGTTATTTGCAGCAGAATGTGGAGACCCCACTGGCACGCGAGATCATTTCTGGCAATATCCGCGACGGGCAGAATGTGCTTGTGGATGTGCGAGAAGGCCAATTGGTCTTTGGCGCTGAATGATTGCCCTTTCAGTCGTTTTCCCGCTTTGCTCCGCATAGTCTGTTACGGCCGATGTGAGCGGCAAGCCACCTACGGTTTTTTGCCGTGAAAAATTGGTGCCTCCGGGAAAACCACCTCCCGGAGGCGCTGCTTTTCTGCGACTGGGCTTTTTACGCCCAGCACTTGGCAGCCTTCAGACCAAGCCAATTTCGGATGCGGGAAAACGTTTCTTGCTCCTTCGCCGCCTGGGTCTCGGCTCTCTTTGCAAAGACCCGACTTTTGATCCGATGGATGCCTGCAGCAATTTCCTCAGAAACCAACTCTGGGAAGAGGGTTGCTCCCTCCTCCCCGATTTTGCGGAATCTCAGGCCAAAGAGCCAAAGCATAGGCGAAAAATTGACCAATGACCTGGGGCACGTTACACTTCCTTGATTGGCTGATTCAGCCTGGAAACGTACGCAAGAGCAAGACGTGCTTATAAAGGATATAGCCATGGAAAAACGTGCGGCACTCATTCTCGCTGCCGGCAAAGGCACTCGCATGCATTCCCCCAAGCCCAAGGTCTTACAGAAGATTCTGGGCAGTCCCATGCTGGCCTGTGTCTATCAGGCTCTTAAACCGCTTTTTGGCAGTGATATCATAACACTGGTTGGTCACAGAGCCGATCTTGTGCAGGCCTCTTTCCCCGAAGAACACTTTGTCGTGCAGAACGAGCAGTTGGGAACAGGGCACGCCCTGACCTGTGCTCTGCCTGAGCTTTGCCAAAAAGGCTATAGCCATGTCTTGGTGGTCAATGGGGATGTGCCGCTTGTGACAGAGGACCTGTTGCGGCGTTTCCTGGACGAGGCCTGTGGCAGTGATCTGGCTTTTGCCACGATTCAGTTGGACGATGCCGCAGCCTACGGTCGTGTCGTACGCCGCAACGGTCAGATTGCCATTGTTGAGGCCAAGGATTACGACGAAAGTCGCGATGGCCCGGTGACCGGTGAGATCAATGCCGGCCTCTACTGGCTTACGATCGACCTTGCCAAGTCGCTTTTGCCCATGCTCACACCGAGCCCCAAGAGCGGAGAATACTATATCACGGATCTGGTGGCTTTGGCCTGCCAGGCCAAGGCCCGCGTTCAGGCTGTGATGCTCGGCCGGGACAATCGTCTTCTTGGCGTCAATTCTCCCAAGGAATTGAGCGAGATGGAAGAACTTTTGCGGCAGGAGATTGTGCAGGGGCTTTTGGCCAAAGGCGTGATCTGTCACGCCCCGGAGCTTTTGCGGGTGGGACCATTGGCGCAAGTGGAAGCGGGCAGTGAACTTACTGGCCCCTGTGAAATTTACGGACACAGTCGGATCTGTGCCGGAGCTGAAATCGCCTCACATTGCTATCTTGAGGAAAGCTGCGTAGCAGAGGGAGCCCGCATTCATTCCTTTTCGCATCTTTCTGGAGCAGAGGTCGGCGTTGGCGCCCTGGTTGGCCCCTATGCGCGGCTCAGACCCGGGGCGGTCCTTGAAGAGGATTCGCACGTGGGCAATTTTGTGGAGCTGAAAAAAGCCAGGCTGGGACGTGGGGCCAAGGCCAATCATCTCAGCTATCTGGGTGATGCCAGCATCGGTCAGGGGACAAATATCGGCGCAGGCACCATCACCTGCAATTACGATGGCAAGAATAAGCATCGCACGGAAATCGGCGAAAAGGCCTTTATCGGCAGTAATACGGCTCTCGTGGCGCCAGTGCGCGTAGGCGCCGGTGCCCTGGTGGGAGCGGGCTCGACGATTACCCACGATGTGCCTGAGGATAATCTTTCCGTGGCCAGGGCCAAGCAGAAGAATTTTGCCCAGCGCTTCAGGCAGCATGACGAGGCGTAGGCTCGCACTTTGCCTGCCCGCTTGCCAAGACATGGGCAGAGTGCTAGAACGAAAGTATGAAAATTTTAGAGCAGCTTGATTCTCAGGTCGACGCTCTCCTGCAAAAGCTTTCGCAGGTGAAGAAGGAAAACGAAAGCCTCAGAATGCAGGTGCAAAGTCTGAGAAGTTCACTCACTGCTCTAGAAGCCAAAAATCACAGCCTGACGGATAGTCTGGCCGAAGCGGAAAATATGCGCAGCCAGGCTTTGGAGCGATTAGATCGGCTCATGCTCAAAATTCAGGATTTCGACCACGTGGAATAGTGTGCTATGGACAATTCCCCATTTATCCTGAATGTTCTTGGCTTGCAGATTTCTTTTAAGACTGGAGTCAATCTTGAGCGGGCACGTCAGGCGGCACAGCTACTTGAAGAGCGATACGCCGAACAGCAGAATCGCCCTTCAGGGGGGCAAGGCAAGGAAAGTGTCATGAAGACTATTCTTGCCTTTAGGCTGGCAGATGAGCTGCTGCAAACAAAAAACGAGCTGGAGGCCCTGCGCAATGGCCTGGCTTCCACGCTTGAGAAGATAAAAAAATCCTTATGAATTTCCCTAGGACGTTCGAGGTCTTCGTCTCGGTGCTAACCTGACAAGCTTTAAGAAAAGGAGACTGTCCCTGTCTTTTGTGTGCATGCCTGTTTTCAGGAAGCCTGAGAGAGACATATGGTTTCCGACCTGGTTATCCAGGTTCTGTACCGCAGACAGACACGGCGCTCCTGGGGAACTTCCCTTGCACTCCATTTGGAGGGTTCTCTTCTCGCGAGATCATCTCTCGTGTCTTTTTTTGTGCAGTTTCTGCATCCTTCCTGCCTAGTCGCCCCCAACCGGATTTTTTCTCGGCCATAAGCCGTCTCTGCACGGCTGCGCGCCGTTTCTATATAGAGGTTGGGTGCAATGGATCTCTCATATTTTTTGACTTTTTTCGTCTTTGTGCTGCTGGCTGCAGTGGGCGGTTTCTATGCGCAGCGTGTCCTGATCACGCGGCGTTTAGGTGACGCCGAAGAACTGGCCAAAGGCATTGTGGATAAGGCGCGTAAAGAAGCTCAGGCCCAGAAAAAAGAGCTCCTTTTACAGGGTCAGGATGAGCTTTTCAATCAGAAAAAGGAGATGGAAAACGAGTTTCGCGAGCGTGAGCGGGAGGTCAAAAACCGCGAACGCAAACTGGACGAATTGAACGAGCGGCTGGAAGAAAAGCAGGAGAAAGCCACGGAGAAAGAGCGCGACCTGCTCAAGCTGGAAAAAGAGCTGGCCCACAAGGAACGCGAAATTACGGCTTCTGAGGCCCTCCTGGCTTCACGCATCGAAGAGCAGGAAATGCGTTTGTCGGAAATCGCTGGTTTGAGCTGTGAAGAGGCCCGAGCCAGACTGATGAGTGAGATTGAAGTCAAAACCCGGCACGATGCGGCCAAGATGATTCGCCAGATAGAAACGGAAGCGCGTGAGACGGCGGACCGCAAGGCCAAGGATATTCTCTGTACCGTGATGCAGCGCTATGCCGGCGACTATGTCAGTGAGCAGACCGTGACAGCGGTTGCCCTGCCCAGTGAGGATATGAAAGGGCGGATCATCGGGCGCGAGGGGCGTAATATCCGGGCCATTGAAGCGGCTACGGGCGTAGATCTGATCATTGACGATACCCCGGAAACGGTCATCCTTTCGGCCTTCAGTCCTCTGCGGCGTCAGATAGCCAAGATGGCGCTGGAGCGACTGATTCAGGATGGCCGTATCCATCCGGCCCGTATTGAGGACGTGGTGCAGAAGTGCGAACATGAGATGGAAACCCATGTTCGCGAACTGGGAGAACAGGCCACCTTCGATGCGGGAGTGCACGGCATTCATCCTGAAATCATCAAACTGCTGGGACAGCTCCGCTACCGTACCTCCTTTACGCAGAATGTCTTACAGCATTCCCTGGAAGTCTCGGCTCTTTGTGGGATGATGGCCGCTGAGCTGGGCATGGATGTCAAGCGGGCCAAGCGCGCAGGCCTTCTGCACGATATTGGTAAAGCCGTTGATCATGAGGTGGAAGGACCCCATGCCCTCATTGGTGCTGATCTGGCCCGCAAATACAACGAAAGCCACGAGATCGTGCACGCCATTGCGGCCCATCACGAGGATCAGTCGCCTTCCACAGCGCTGGCTGTGCTTGTGCAGGCGGCCGACTCCCTCTCCGGAGCCAGGCCAGGCGCCCGCAAGGAACTTTTGGAAAACTATGTCAAGCGCCTGCAGGATCTTGAAGGCATTGCCACGTCCTTTGAAGGCGTGAGTAAGGCCTACGCCATTCAGGCCGGCCGTGAAATCAGGGTGCTTGTCAATCCCGATCACATTGACGACGATGCTTCGTATCTGCTCTGTAAGAATATTGCCAGGCAGATCGAAGAAAAAATGACTTATCCCGGACAGATCCGTGTCACGGTCATCCGTGAGCGCCGTGCTGTGGGTTACGCCAAATAAGATGCTCGATTCGTCCTTGCGTTTTTTCTGCTACGATTGCGTAACGGTTTTTTTCCTGGCGCTTTTCATCGCACTGCGCGGCAGAATGAGCGGGGAGCCGCCCATTGGCTGCCTCTTACTGGCTTTGATTTCGGCTTTGCTCTGGCCTGTGGCACGTGAATTGGTTTTACATGGCAGCTGCCTTGCGGTTTTTGCGGCCAACGGGCTCCTTGCTGCGGCTCTTTTGGGGGCTGTGCTGGGAGCACTTGCCCCCATGCTCAATGTGACAGTCGCGCACTATTTAGAGCGCCTGCAGGTCTATAGCGAAATTCTGGGCCTGAGTTTAGCCTGTTGCTTTGGTCTGCTCTGTGCCTTACCCCGCCTGCCTGCAAGCGGCGCTCTCTTACTTTCCCTTCTGCTCACTGTGTTGCCATCAACCTTTGCTGATGTGGCGTTAGGCGATGTGGCGCGTCTTGTGACCGCCAGCGCCAGAATCTGGCGAGCCCTGCTCGGGGCCATAGCCAGCTGTGCTCTGCTCGTCTTTTTGCCACAGTCAATGTTTGCCCCATTACCCGCTGATCTTTTGGCTTTAGCGCTTGGCCTGGCTCTGCCCCTGCTTCTGCAGAGGCTCTGGCCGCGCTAGAGTCTTTTTTTCCCCCCGCCTTCAGCAGATGCTCTTGTGCATCCACTTGCCCTTCTGCCAGTAACGCCATTGAATGACGGCTCTCAGGCTTTCATCACAGGTGAAGACAAGCCACATGCCGATCAGACCGAAGCCCAGGCTAATGCCGACCAGGTAACTGCCCAGGGTAGCCACACTCCAGACAACCACGATACTTGTGATCAGGGGAAAGAGGGGATCCCCCACAGCCGCCAGAAGCCTGCCTGTGAGGATATTCACAGCCCGGCCGCCTTCCAGCACAACGTCGACCCATAAGATACCCAGACAGAGATGTAAAATAGCTGCGTTGCTGGTCAGCCAGGGCATGAAGACTGGGCCGCAAAGAGCCAAAAGCAAGGCCAGAGACAGTGAAATCTTCAGTGAGGAGCGCGTGGCAAAGGCGCCAACCAGCCTTGCGGCTTGATAATGGTGACTGCCGACCAGATGACCGGCCAGAATGGCTGCGCTTTGCCCCATGGAAATGGCAAAAATAAAGGTGATAATCACAACGTTCATCAGATAGGTGCGAGCCGCCAGGGCTTCAGTCCCTAGGAGATTGATAAAATAGGTGATGACGACCTGTGAGGCGGAGTAGGAAAACATTTCGCCAGCTCCGGGCAAACCAATGTGGAGAATCTGGCGCAGTTTTGTGCCAAGATCATTTTTTGGCGCTTTGGGGGCCGCAAGACTGAGAGCGTGGCGCAGGACAAAGATCAATAGCAGCACCAGACTCAGCGCCCGGCAGAGCACCGTGGCCAGTGCTGCACCGGTCACGCCCAGGGCCGGGCAGCCCAAATGGCCGAAAATGAGGCAGTAATTGGCGAAAATATTGGCAAGATTGGTGATCAGGGAAACATACATGGGGTATTTGGCCATCTCGCGGGCGCGCAGAATACTGGCCTGGGTGACATTGAGGGCATGCAGAAAAGCGCAGGATCCCACAATGACCAAATAGCTCTGAGCATCGTCCCAGAGCTCGGGGCTGACCTGCATGAGTGTCAGGATTTCCTGGTCAAAAAAGAAGAGCCCGACACTGACGAGCAGGCCAAAGACGCTATTGAGCAGAAAGGAGGCCTTGACGGTGACGAGGAAATCCTCGTGGCGTCTGGCCCCCAGATATTGCGAAGCAACGACCATGGTGCCTGTGGCGCCCACGATGAACAGGAGAAAAATCATGTTCAGGATCTGATTGATCAATCCCACGGCAGCGACACAGGCATCAGAAATCTGACTGAGCATGACAACATCAGTAAAGCCCAGAGACATGAGCAGCAGTGTTTCCACAAAAATGGGGCGGGTCAGCCGGAAGAGTCGGCGACGCAGCGTTTTGGCTGGGGAGGCGGGCAAGCGAGGCTCCTTGCAGAGCGTGGGAGAGGAATTTTTGCTGCAGA
The DNA here is from genome assembly GCA_024699605.1 of Desulfovibrio sp. GTDB lineage: Bacteria > Desulfobacterota > Desulfovibrionia > Desulfovibrionales > Desulfovibrionaceae > Desulfovibrio. The sequence continues at coordinate 37,308 of JAILPJ010000046.1, forward strand.
CACTCTAGGAGAAATGGGTAGGCTACGCAAGAAAAAAAGCCGTCTGCAGAAAGCAGGCGGCTAATCAGTGCGGAAGGGACGCGCACATCTGGAGGGGACCAATTGAGGATGTCTGTCAAGCTTGCAGCCTAGTCATGCTCGTGATCATGGCAGTGGCAGTTCTTGCAGCGACCGCAGCAGACGTGTCCTTTGGGTTTGGCCTTTGTTTTTTCGGCAGGCGCCTTGACGAGGACGCGATTACCGTTAATGGCCAGATCAAAGCCGCCGCTGCCTTTGAAAATGACTTGCTGTGGGGCTATGGCACACGTTGAGAGCGCATTCTTAAAGGATTGGGCAACGCTTCGGCCCGGTTTGGCAATATCCCGCACGTCAATGAAAATGCGCTGGCAGTTTTTATGAAATTTTTGCATGAGCCCAAGCACGGTGTTTGCTTCTTGCTGCTCAAAGGCTGTGCATTTAATGTGCAGATTGTTATGGCTGATGCGATGACTGATATCCTGTTTTGCGCTGTTTTCGGCCATGGCTGTCTCCCATTTGCGGCTCAAGGTGGCTAAAAATAAAAAAGGAAATAGTTTTTATTTTCAGAAATTGGCTAAAACGTGCAAGGCGAACGTTGGTTTTGTGGTCTTTTCAAAAAAGAATATGAACTCTATTTTCATTTTTGTCAAGGTCTTTCACCTGATATTTCTTAACGTCACGTTTTGCTTGAATTCTTGCCTTTTAGCAAGGCTTCAACTAGATTAGTGGTACGAGGAGGGGGAGTTGAACCCCCACGGTTGAACCGCTGGATCCTAAATCCAGTGCGTCTACCAGTTCCGCCATCCTCGCCTGGCCCAAAACCTAGCATGTTCATTGGGGATGTGCAAGGGTGGCAAGCTTGACGAGCGTGTGTGTAGACAATCTGTATGGTCTTTTCTTACGGATTGGCAGGCTCTCGTGTCAGCGTGGCAAAGCTTCCCTGACAGGCCCGCGCAAGGTCCTGTGGAGCCAATTCAAGCTGCACGCCCCGCAGGCCGGCACTGACAAGAATGGTCGCAAAGTTTTTGGCTGTGGCATCGAGGTAGACAGGATACTGTTTTTTGGCAGCCAGCGGTGAACAGCCGCCACGCAGATAGCCTGTCAAGCCCTGCACTTCCTTGAGCGCCACCATTTCCACATGCTTATTCTGCGAGATTTTGGCCAGGGCTTTGAGATCCAGTTCTGAGGCTGCGGGGATACAGGCCATGACCACGCCGCTTTTGTCTCCGCGAGCCACGAGGGTTTTGAAAACGCGAGCGGGGTCCTGGCCCAGTTTCGCTGCCATGGTCACGGCGGAAAGATCATTGGTGTCCACACTTGTCTGGTGCAGCTGATAGCTGATACCAAGTTTTTCCAAAAGACGTGCGGCATTGGTTTTGACTTGTTTCATGAAGCCTTCTCCCAACCTGGAGTTTGAATTTTCTGTCTGCGAGTCTGAGGTGCGAAAGCTTGGGCAAGGCTTGCCACAAAAGCCCCTTGCCTGCAAGTTGGCCTATTGATCCGCAATGAGGTTTTTCATGAATTTACACTGTCTGACAGATCGCTTTGAGCGCACAGGCCTTGTGCCCGTTCTGACTTTGCGTTGCGCCAGAGTTCTGCTTACAGCCTTTCTGAGTCTTTTTCTGCTTGCGGGGCAAGGCCTGTGCGCGGAAGAAGGGGCGGCAGGTCAAGGCAAAGCCGCTGAAACAGGAAAAATTCAGCTTTTTAATACCGTAGAATTCAAACGTCCTCTTTCTTCTCTGCCCGCCTGGGTGCGTCTGCTTGAACGCAATACCCAGAACTCCATCTTTGTGGATGGCAAGTCCTTTACCAAATCGGCAACGTGGGACACCTTTAAAAAAGGGGCAGAAGGGAAGACCGGACTGGATCTTTTGCGCTACGTACACACCTTTTGGAATAAGTTTCCCTACCGCGAAGATATGCTCAACTGGGGCGTGGAAGATTACTGGGCCATACCCGAGGAGTTTTTGAAAAAAAGCGGCGACTGTGAAGATTATTCCATTATCAAATATTTTTCTCTTAGGCAGCTGGGCATTCCTGCCGATAAGATGCGTATAGTGGTTTTGCGTGATACCGTGCGAAACCTCGCTCACGCAGTGCTTGTGGTGTATATGGACAACGACGCCTATGTTCTCGACAATCTGAGTAGTGCGGTGCTCTCACATACCCGTTTTAAACACTATCAGCCGCAGTATTCCGTCAATGAGCTTGGCCGCTGGGCGCACCTCAAAGGACGTCCAGTTCAGCCCGCCGCTGCAGCCAAGGCACAAAGGTGAAGTTATGGAAGAAAAATTCAAGGAAATACCCATATCTGCTCAGTCGGAGGCCGCTTTGACACGAACGGGTGTTCAGGGGCCTGGCAAAACCGAAAAAGCAGAGCACTCCTACTCGCTTTCCCATACGCTGCTCTACAGCATGCTCGCCTGTATTGTCTTGGTTGTGGGGATTGTGGCGCTTTTGCTTTGCCGTGCCCAGGCCCGTTATTCGGAACAGACCATTCTGACGGGGCATCGCGACAAAGAACAGGCCTATGTGGAGACGGTTCTGGAAAATATCCGCTCCTGGCAGAGCAAGACCCTCGACACCATCCACTATGTCAGTCAGGCTGAAATGTTTCGCCTCTTTGCCAAGGATTATCAGGAAGCGGCCAGGACCAATCCTAGCGACAGTAGTGATCTGAATTCCATGGGCGAAGAGTTGGACTATCTGCGCGATCTTCTGCGCGATACGGCTCAGCGCCGGGGCTGGCACGGGGCGCGCATCGTCACCGAGAACGGTGACGACCTTGTGGCCGAGCGTGAGAGCCAACCGCTTTCCGCTGGCAAGAAGGCCGTCGTGGCTCAGGCCGGAAGCCGCCGGGGTGTAAGTTATTCTTCGCTCTATGAGGAAAACGGACATCTTTTTCTCGATATCGTTGATCCTCTCTATGAAGTGTTGAGCATGGATGAACCGAAGATCGTCGGTTATCTCCTGCTCACGCTCAAGATGGACAACGTGGTCCTGGACTTTTTCTCTGGCGTCCATCTCAAGGATGATACCCAGGCCTATCTTTTGACTCCTGGTCCTACGGAAACAGCCTGTATTGGCATTGAAAACGGCAAGGCGGCTCTTTTGACCAAAAAGGTGCAGATCCCCCAGGCTTTGCCCTTTGACCGGCGCCTGTCACAGGCCTCGACGCAGGAGGTCTTTTCTCTGGGCGCACGCATCGCCTTCCCCCTGTGGTATGCCGTCATGGAATGTCGTTCCGATGTCATTGACGGGGAGATCAATGGCAGTGCCCGCGAAATTTATGGTCTGGGCGTGCTGGGCAGCCTTTCCATTGCGCTCTTTCTGGCAATGGTCGTGGGCACCTGGATTGTCCGTCACAAGGCCAAGGAAGAGCAGCGCTGTATTGGCGGCCTTGTGCACGCCATTGAATGCGCTCTGGACGGCACAGACGCCAAGTTCCGCTATCTACAGGGCCGCAGTCATAAAGTGGCCAATCTTTCCACGCGTCTGGGTAAGCAAATGCATTTATCCAGTCAGGCCATGGAAAATATGCAGCTGGCCGCACGGCTTTCTCAGGTGGGCAAGATCTTTGTGCCCCGTGATATTATGATCAAGCGCGGACTTCTGACCGATGAGGAACGTCGTCAGGTGCAGCTTGCGCCCTATCATGCCTACAATGTGCTCAAGGGGGTTTTACCCGGGCGTGTGGCGCGTATTGTCTATCAAATGGGCGGCAAAGTCGTGGATGATCCCGAAACCGGGGCCAACCATGAACTGACGGTCAAGGAAATGCTGCCTGAGGCACGCATTCTGCTTGTGGCCAACGATTTCTGCGCCATGGTCAGTCAGCGCGGCAATCGTCCGCCACTGCCTATGGCCGATGCGCGCAGAAAGCTTTCCGAACGCGATCTCTATGACAAGACTGTGGTTGCGGCCATCAATACCTTGTCTGATGCCGAAATTAAGCTTTTGCTGGATACGCCAGGTGATGCTCCCACAACAGCAGCGTGAGCGTGAGTAGGCCAGAGCCCATGGCCAAAACACGTGAAATCTATGTCTGTTCGGCCTGCGGTGCGGAAAGTCTCAATTGGCGCGGACAGTGTCCCAACTGCCACGCCTGGAATACGCTCGCAAGTCACACGCAGACGAAAACCTCAGTCAGAGCGCCGGCTGTCTCGGAAACAGCCGTGGCGCTCTGTGAGGTTTGTGAAGAGACCGCCTCACCCTATACCAGTGGCATTGCGGCCTTGGATCGTGTTCTGGGATACGGTCTGGTTCCGGGCGGAGCCTTTCTGATTGGCGGAGAACCTGGCATCGGGAAATCCACCCTGCTTCTGCAGGTTGCCGGCAATGTGGCGCGTAGCGGCTGCTGTGTGCTCTACGCCAGCGGTGAAGAAGCCCTGCCGCAAATCCGTGCCCGGGCCAGGCGCCTGGGAATGCTTTTCCCAAGCCTGATGGCCATTTCCACGCACAATTGCGAAGATATTTTGACCGCGCTTTCAAGCCTCAAACCGGCGCTGCTCATTGTGGATTCCGTGCAGACCGTGGGCAGTTCCGCTGCCGATGGCCAACCGGGCAACGTGACGCAGATCCGTCAGGTGACGCAGGAGCTGATGGAAGCCTGCCGCCAGGCCGCTGTGACCTTGATTTTGGTTGGGCATGTGACCAAGGACGGGGTTTTGGCCGGACCGCGTCTTTTGGAACATATGGTTGACACGGTGATTTCCCTGGAAGGGGACCGGCGTCAGATGTTCCGCCTGCTGCGAGTTTTCAAAAATCGCTTTGGTCCCAATGAAGAACTGTTGGTCTTTCGCATGGCCAAGGAGGGACTGAGTGTCATCGACGATCCTTCCACGTTTTTTCTGCAGGCGCGCGACCCCAAGCTTTCGGGAACCGCTGTGGTCATGGCGGTGGATGGTCAGCGGCCTCTGGCCGTGGAAGTGCAGGCTCTGGTCTCCCGCTCGTTTTTGAATATTCCCAGACGCACGGCCCTGGGTTTTGACGTCAACCGCCTGCATCTTTTGCTGGCGGTTCTGGAAAAACGGCTGAAACTCAATTTCTCCCAGGTGGACATTTACGCCAAGGTCGGCGGCGGGATGCGCCTGGCCGAGCCTGGTTTGGACCTGGCGCTGGTGGCGGCTGTGCTTTCCTCCTACTATGATCTGCCCTTGCCCGAAAAAGGGGTGTTTTGGGGTGAAGTGGATTTGAACGGGCAGATCCGTCCTGTGCAGGCCCATGAACTCAGACTGGTGCAAGCAAAGCGTCTGGGTTTTACGCCCTGTCTCTATCCGCAGACCGAAAAGGGTGACGGCCTTGCCGCCTTAAGCGATCTGTCAAGCATCCTCTTTCAGCGCTGAGTCTCTGTCATGGCTTTTGAAGTTGAGCGGAAATACCTCAATGTTGACTTTGCCGAGCTGCGTGCCCACCTTGAGCAGAAAGCTGCCCTGGCCCTTGGCCGTCATTTTGAGCGCAATGTGCTCTATGAGACCGATCCGCCAAGTCTTTTTGCGCAAAAAAAACTCCTGCGTCTGCGCAGCTGTTTTCAGGCAGGGCAGGCTGCTCGCTTTTTTTTGACCTTTAAGGCTCCGGCGCCTGCGCAAGCAGAGGTGTGCGGCTGCAAGGTGCGCCTGGAGGAGGAAGTTCAGGTCAGTTCCGGGCAGACAATGGACGCCATTTTGCGGGGACAGGGCTTTATTGCCTGGGCCTGTTATGAAAAGGTCCGCGAAGCCTGGCAAGCGGGCGAACTGAGCGTTGTCTTGGATGTTTTGCCCTTTGGCCGTTTTGTGGAGCTTGAAGGCGAAGCTTCAGCCATTGAGGCCTGGGCCCGCGATCTCGGGCTTAGCCAGTGTGAGCAGAGTACGCAATCCTATCACGCCTTGCATCAGGACTGGCTGCGCAACAATGGGCGTTGTGGCGAGACCAGTTTTGTCTTTAGCGAGCAAGAACGACAGCACTGGATCGAACGGCTCGGACTTTGTGATCTTGCGCCACTGCCTCAGGTTTTTGCCCAAAGCCAAGAGAGTTGTCTTAATGCCGGTGCAGGCGTATAGCCAAGAGAGTCGTTGACAGGAGGATGCCATGCCAAGGACAAGAACTCTTGGTACGGAAGGCGATACCGAAGTCGTCGTTGCGACCAAACTCAAAGAACCGGAACGCTATCGGGTTTTTCTGCATAATGATGACTATACCACCATGGAATTCGTGGTTGAGGTCCTGCAGCAGGTCTTTCACAAGCCCGTAGAAGAAGCCACGAGCATTATGATGCATGTGCATAAAAACGGCCGCGGTGAATGCGGTGTTTTTACCTATGAGATTGCCGAAACCAAGGTAGCCAGTGTGCACAGCCTGGCCCGCAAGGCCGGTTTCCCCCTGAAGTGCACCATGGAAAAAGCGTGAAGAAGGCGGAGAAAAGGGTATTATGCTGAGCAAGAGCGTACAGAGTGTCCTGCGTGATGCGCTGATAGAAGTGCAGAGGCGGCGCCACGAGCTTTTGACCGTGGAACATATTCTCTATGCCATGACAAAGAATATGAAGGGGCGGATCATTCTGGAAGGCAGTGGCGCAAGCATTGCCATGTTGCGTGAACAGCTGGAGGGCTTTTTTCGGCAGGAAATGCAGACCCTGGAGCAGCCGCAAGCCTTTGAAGTGACGCAGACCGTGAGTGTGCAGCGTGTGCTTGAAAGGGCTTTGACCCATATTCAGTCAGCGGGCAAAGAGACCGTGGAGATCGGTGATCTTCTGGTTTCGATTATGGAAGAAGAGGGCTATGCCGAGTTCTTCCTCAAGCGCCAGGGTGTGGAGCGGCTGGACGTCTTGACCTTTATCTCCCATGGCATGGAGCGGGAGACAGAAGAGGGCGCAGAAAGCGAGGAAGAAGGATCAGACAAGGGCAAGGAAGAGCAGGACGTTCTGGCCAAATACACGCAAGAGCTGACCAGTCGGGCCAGAGAAGGCAAAATCGATCCACTCATTGGCCGGGATAAGGAATTGGACCGGACCATTGAAGTGCTCTTGCGCCGCCGTAAAAACAATCCGCTTTTTGTGGGCGAGCCCGGTGTGGGCAAGACCGCCATGGTCGAGGGGCTTGCCCTGCGCATTGTGGATGGCCAGGTTCCGCCGATGTTTTTGAAGACGCGTATCTATGCCCTGGATATGGGCATTCTCCTGGCCGGCACCAAATACCGCGGTGATTTTGAATCCCGTCTCAAAGGGGTCGTGGAACAGATCAAAAAAATTCCCGATGCCATTCTCTTTATTGATGAGCTGCATACGCTGGTGGGGGCGGGCGCCATTTCCGGCGGTTCCATGGATGCCGCCAATCTCCTCAAGCCGGCTTTGGCCAGCGGCGAAATCCGTTGTATTGGTTCCACGACCTATGAGGAGTTCCGCAATCACCTGGAAAAGGACAGGGCTCTGGCCAGGCGTTTTCAGAAGATCGATCTGCATGAACCCTCAGCCAGTGATTGCGTAGCCATTCTGAAGGGCGTGCAGGAGAAATACGCCAAATTCCACCACGTCACGTATTCCTTGCCTGTGCTGAAAGCCATTGTGGACCTTTCAACACGCCATGTGCGTGATCGTCTGTTGCCGGACAAGGCCATTGATGTCCTGGACGAGGTGGGGGCTTTTGTGCATTTGAAATGCGCTTGCGAAGAAGAGCGTGCCAAGGGTGCCAATCAGGAAGCCTCCGAGGCAAGCAAGCCTGTGCGTGTGGTCGATGTGGAACGCATTGTGGCGCGTATGGCCAATATCCCGGTGCGCACCGTAAGCGGTCAGGAAGAACAGCGCCTGGCTCATCTTGAACGCGATCTCAAGGAGCAGGTCTTTGGGCAGGATGAAGCGGTGGAGATCACCGTGCGCGCCATCCTCCGTTCCCGCGCCGGTCTGAGTGTTGACCAAAGGCCTGCCGGCTCCTTCCTCTTTTATGGCCCAACCGGTGTGGGCAAGACCGAGATTGCGCGCAGTCTGGCCAAAATCATGGGTGTGGATTTCCTGCGCTTTGATATGAGCGAGTATATGGAAAAGCACTCGGTCTCACGGCTTGTGGGCAGCCCTCCCGGCTATGTGGGCTTTGACCAGGGCGGACTGTTGACCGAGGCCGTGCGCAAGGCCCCCTATTCCGTGGTCTTGCTCGATGAACTGGAAAAAGCCCATCCCGATATTTTCAATATCCTCTTGCAGGTCATGGACTACGGCACCCTGACCGACAATACGGGCCGCAAGACGGATTTCTCCAATGTGATTCTGATTATGACCTCCAATGCCGGCGCTTTTGAAATGGGTAAGCGCTCTCTCGGTTTTGGGCAGAACGCCTACGAGGACTCAGCCAAAAAAGCCCTGCATGCGGTGGAGCAGCTCTTTTCACCGGAATTTCGCAATCGCCTGGATGCTTTGGTGCCCTTCCACAATCTCACGCAGGAAATGATGCAGTGCATTGTGGATAAGTTCGTCAAAGAGATGCACAAGCCTCTGCGCGCGCGGCATGTGACGTTGGCCATCGACGATCAGGCCCGCGGCTGGCTTGCGAAAAAAGGCTATGATCCGGCCATGGGAGCCAGACCGCTGCGGCGTTTGATCAGGGAGAAGCTTGAAGACGCCCTGGCTCAGGAAATGCTTTTCGGTCAGTTGAAGAAAGGCGGCTGTGCGCACTTTTATCTGGGGAAAAACGCGGCGGGAGAAGACGATCTTCTGCTTGAGGCCAAGGTCTCCGCAAAAAAAGAAAAGGCCCTGGCGCTCTAATGGCCCAAGGCCCGCTCAATGCCGAGCTGATAGCTGAACGCAGGGCGGAATTTCCGCCCATGTCCTTTGCCGACAAAAACGGTCTGCTCTGCTTTGGCGGTGACTTACGCCCTGAGCGTCTGCTTGCCGCCTACAGCCTGGGGATTTTTCCCTGGTACGACGAGAACAATCCCATCCTCTGGTGGTCCTTAACACCACGCTGTGTGCTTTTGCCGGGCGCCTTTCATCTGCCGCGCAGAGCCAAGCGCAGCCTGCGCAAAGAGCCCTTTGAGCTGACCTGGGACAAGTCTTTTGCGGAAGTGATCAAGGCCTGTGCAGCGCCCAGAGCGGGCGAGGCATCCACGTGGCTGATTGAGGAAATGCAGCAGGCCTATTTGGCGCTGCACCGACTGGGCTTTGCCCATTCCGTGGAAGCCTGGCGCGACGGACAGCTTGTGGGCGGTCTCTACGGTATTGGTCTTGGTCGGGCTTTTTTCGGAGAATCGATGTTCCATCGCACTTCGGAAGCTTCCAGGGCCGCTCTGGCCGGTCTGGTCGCTCTGCTGGCCCTGCGTGACGTTGTTGTGCTGGACTGTCAGCAGGAATCGCCGCACATGATGGCCATGGGCGCAACCCTGCTTTCGCGGCATGCCTTTGAAGCCAAACTGCGCAAAGCCGGTCTTGGGCCGGGCGAGATCGCCTGTGATTTCAGGCCCTGGACAGAAGACTATGCGTGGTTAGCCGAAAGTTCTTCCTGGAGTGAGAAGTCAAAATAGGCGCGGACGGCAAAGGGGAGCGGATAGTTCTCCGCTTTGTCAAAGCAGATGAAGCCGGCATTTTTGCTGGCAGGCAGAAGCCCGAGGGGGCCTGTGCCCAGAGGCACGGGGATTTCCACAGGCGCCACGATCAGCTTTTCAACGAGATGGCCGTAGCGCTCCTGCAGATAGGGCAGAAACTGCTCAACTTCCTCACGCGTGAAGTTCTCCAAAAGAAAACGCAAGCCGCCTTCTTCTGTGGCACCGCTCAGCACTTCGGCCGGCACATCGGCATCCGGTGCGCCCACCAGGTTTTTGCCGTACAGCGCCTTGAGTTCTTCGGCAGTGGCTCCGTGACGAAAGAGGGTGATTTCCAGATGCGGGCAGCCTTTAAAGTTTTTGAGCACCGCATCCATGCCGTAAATTCTGGGAAATTGTCCTTCGTCAGCCGCTTTGGTGAATTCAATTTCCATACTGGTCTCCCTTCTGAGCCTTGAAATGTTCAGACTATAGACAAGGCGACTTCTTCCTGCAAGCCCCTGCAGGCTCTCCACGCAAAAAAGCGAACTATTGATGACCCAAGAGCTTCCCTTCAATCTTGTCAGTCCGCATCAGCCCACCGGTGATCAGCCCGAAGCCATTGCCAAGATTGTGGAGAATCTCCGAGGCGGCGTACCCGCGCAGGTTCTTCTGGGGGTCACGGGTTCCGGAAAAACCTTTACCATGGCCAATGTCATTTGTGCCATGCACAGACCAGCCCTGGTGTTAGCTCCCAACAAAACGCTGGCAGCCCAACTCTACAATGAATTTCGTGAGCTCTTCCCCCGCAATGCCGTGGAATATTTTGTGAGCTACTACGATTACTATCAGCCGGAAGCCTATGTCCCCGCCTCCGATACCTATATCGAAAAAGATTCCTCCATCAACGACAATATCGACAAATTGCGCCACGCAGCAACCCATGCCCTTTTGACACGCCGGGACGTCATCATTGTGGCCTCGGTCTCGTGTATCTACGGTCTGGGTTCGCCGGATTTTTATGCGAGCATGGTGGTGCCCGTGGAAGCGGGACAGCTTTTTCCCATGGATTCGCTGATGCGGCGTCTTGTGGAAATTCAGTATGAGCGCAATGATTACGATTTCCACCGCGGCACCTTTCGCGTGCGCGGCGATGCCCTGGAAATCATCCCGGCCTATGAGCATGAGCAGGCCCTGCGCCTGGAGTATTTTGGCGACGAGCTGGAGAGCATCAGGGAAATCGATCCTTTGACCGGCAAGGTACGCTCTGAGATCTCCAAGACCGTGATTTATCCCGCCAGCCACTTTGTCAGTGCGCAAGACAATCTCCATCGCGCCATCCACGATATTCGCGAAGAACTGGCGCAACGCCTGCGGTATTTTCAAGGGGAAGGCAAACTTCTGGAAGCTCAGCGTCTTGAGCAGCGTACCCAGCTGGATTTGGAAATGATCGAGGAGCTCGGCTACTGCAATGGTATAGAAAACTACACCCGCCATCTTGATGGCCGCAAGGAAGGAGAACCTCCGGCCTGTCTTTTGAACTATTTTCCCAGGGATTTTTTGCTCTTCATCGATGAAAGCCACATTACGGTGCCGCAGCTCGGCGGCATGTTCCGCGGCGATCGTTCGCGCAAGGAAACGCTGGTGCGTTACGGCTTTCGACTGCCCTCAGCCCTTGACAATCGTCCCTTGCGCTTTGAGGAATTTCAACAGCTGATCCATCAGGTGGTCTATGTTTCCGCAACGCCAGGGCCCTATGAGTTGGATCAGTCCCTTGGCAGTATCACTGAACAGATTATTCGTCCCACAGGTCTGCTCGACCCTGAGGTTGAAGTGCGGCCGGTCAAGGGGCAAATGGACGATCTTTTGAGTGAATGCCAAGCGGTGATTGCCAAGGGTCAGCGCGTGCTCGTGACCACCCTGACCAAGCGGATGGCCGAAGATCTGACGGAATACTGCTGTTCCATGGGCGTTCAGGCGCGCTATCTGCATTCCGATATTGAAACCCTGGAGCGTCTGGCCATTATCCGTGCGCTGCGTCTTGGGGAATTTGATGTGCTCGTTGGCATCAATCTCTTGCGCGAGGGCCTTGATATTCCCGAAGTCAGCCTGGTCTGTATTCTCGATGCCGACAAAGAAGGCTTTCTCCGCTCCACAGGCGCTCTCATTCAGACCTTTGGACGGGCGGCGCGCAACGCGCAGGGGCGGGTTTTGCTCTATGCCGACACTGTTACCAAATCCATGGCCAAGGCCATGGAGGAAACGGCCAGGCGCAGGCAAAAACAGCTGAACTACAATACCCTCCATCATATTGTTCCCAAAAGCACCGTCAAAAGCCTTGCTTCGCCCTTGGATTCCCTGTACGGACAAGCGAGGGCCAAGGGCAGGGGAAAAAAATCGCAGCTAGGGAAGACAGCGTTGCCGGCAACGGTGGCGGAGTGCACGCAAGAGATCGCCGAACTTGAGCGTACGATGCGCGCTTTGGCCAAGGATCTGGAATTTGAAGCGGCAGCCGAGGTGCGCGACAGGATCAAGTGGCTGCGCGAGCAGATGTTGCACCTTGCCTAAAAACGAGAGTGGAAAAGGAAGAGCTATGGCAGAGGATCAGCGAGAGACCGGAAAGCGCCCGGTGCCTGAGGATGTGCGCGAGCGTGTGCGCTTTTTGACCGCAGAGATTGATCGTCACAACTATCTCTACCATACCCTCGACGCTCCGGAAATTTCCGATACGCTTTTTGACGCCCTCTATCACGAGCTTGTGACTCTTGAAGAGCAGTGGCCAGAATTGCGCAGTCCCTGGTCGCCGACGCTGCGAGCCGGCGGACGCCTTTTGGAGGCTCTGCCCAAGAAGGCGCACCGCGTGAAGATGTACAGCCTGGACAATGTCTTTTCTGCGCGTGAATGGGAAGACTTTTTGGAAAAACTGCGGCGGGCCTATGAAGGTCAGGGTCCCTGGAACGAGTATTTTTACTGTGATCCCAAACTTGATGGCCTGGCTGTGGAACTGATCTACGAGCAGGGGGTGCTTACTGAGGCCATGACGCGGGGCGATGGCGAAAGCGGTGAGGTGATCACCGAGGCCTGTCGGACCATCCCCACCATCCCCTTAAAGCTCAGAGACGAGCAGCCGCCAGAGCTGCTTGAAGTGCGCGGCGAAGTCGTGATGTTTAAAAAGGATTTTCTGGCCCTCAATGCCGCGCAGAAGGCCCAAAACAAAAAAATTTTTGCCAATCCCCGCAATGCGGCCGCAGGCTCCCTGCGGCAACTGGATCTCTCTGTGGCCCGTTCGCGCAAACTGACCTTTTTGGCGTACAGTCTGGGGGCGAGCCTCTGGCGGCCTGGGACAGCGTCTAGAACGCACACTGAGCTGATGCAGCGTCTGGCAGATTTTGGCTTTCTGACACCACCCAATGGCCGGCTGTGCAAGGGCTCGAGTGAGGTCGTCTCCTATGCTGAGTGGGTGCGCAGCAATCGTGAAGATTTTCCCATGGAAATCGACGGCTGTGTGGTCAAAGTGGACGAACTTGCCGTCCAACGGCAACTGGGTTTTACCGCGCGAGCACCGCGTTTTGCCGTGGCGTTCAAGTTCCCGCCGCTCAAAGTTTCCACCCTTTTGAAAAACATCGAAATCCAGGTGGGCCGGACCGGTGTGCTCACACCAGTGGCTGTGCTTGAACCTGTGGCTGTGGGCGGGGTCATTGTCTCGCGGGCGACCCTGCACAATGAAGATGAAATCAAAGCCAAGGATATTCGTATTGGCGATACGGTTTGGGTGCAGCGGGCAGGGGATGTGATTCCTGAAATCGTGGGGCCTGTGCTGGAAAAACGCCGAAATGACCTGCAGCCCTTTGTTTTTCCCGATAAATGTCCTGTCTGTGCCAGTCCTGTCTACCGTGAACCAGGACAGGCGGCTCTGCGTTGCGAAAATCTCTCCTGTCCGGCTATCCGTCTGCGAAGTGTGCTGCACTTTGTCTCCAAAGCGGGCCTTGATATTCCGGGTTTTGGGGAAAAATGGGTGGAGCAGCTGGTGCAGAGCGGTCGCGTGGCCTGCCCGGCAGATCTTTTGACCCTCACGGTGCCTGAACTTTTGCAATTCAAGCGCATGGGAGAAACCCTGGCGGCAAAATTGGTCGCGGCTCTGGCTGAGGCCTGCCGACAGACCAGTCTGGAGCGGCTGATCAGCGCTCTGGGCATCCGCCATGTGGGAACGGAAACAGCGCGGACTCTGGCCGAGCACTATCAGGATCTGGACAGACTCGCCAAGGCCCGGGAAGAAGACCTTTTGACGTTGCGGGATGTTGGTCCTGAGGTGGCCCTTTCTGTCAGGCATTTCTTTTCAACGCCGGCCAATCTGGAGCTTCTCGCCAAACTGAAAGAAGCCGGGCTTTGGCCTGTGCAGAAAGCCAAGGCCTTGCATGCTGAGCAGTCCCAGGTCTTGGCTGGCAAGACCGTGCTCTTTACCGGAACACTGGCCATTTCCCGTTCTGAAGCGCAGAAAGCCGCCGAGGCCGCTGGCGCCATCATTGTCTCAGGTGTCAGCAAAAAGCTGGATTATCTGATTGTGGGGGAAAAGCCTGGCAGCAAGCTTGCCAAGGCAGAGGCCTTGGGCATTGCGGTGTTGACTGAAGAGGAATTCTTTGCTCTGCTGGGAAAATGAGGCCGATTGCTTTTTTTTGTGGCGTTTTGTCTGCTAGGCAAACGCGTCATTAACTTGAGTGCGGGAGTCTTTTATGAGTACTTCAGTGGTGGTTGTGGGGGCCAATGGCCGCATGGGTCGGACTATTTGTGATGTGGCGCAGAATTCCCCTGAATATACGCTGGCCGGAGGCGTGGACAGTCCAGCTCGTGTGGCGGAATTGTCGTTACGCATGGTTGGCAAGTGCCCTGTTTCTGACAATTTGCAGGATTTACTGGGACGAGTCCCGGCAAACAGTGTGATTATTGATTTTACGGCACCGGAAGTCAGCGTGGCTTCAGCCCGCGTGGCCGCTGAGCGTGGCATGGCCCTGGTCATCGGCACAACGGGTTTGAGCAACGCACAGCTTGCCACCCTGGAGAGTCTTGCGGCCAAGACGCCGCTTTTGTGGTCGAGCAATATGAGCATCGGCATTAATGTCATGCGTAAAATACTGCCCGAATTGGCCAAAGCCCTCGGACCTGACTACGATATGGAAATTATGGAAATTCACCATAAACACAAGAAAGATTCTCCCAGCGGCACAGCCCTGACCCTGGCAGAGGGGCTGGCCAAGGCCAGAGACTGGAATCTTTCCGATGTGCGCTGTTCAAGCCGTGACGGCTTGATCGGTGAGCGGCCTACCGAACAGATCGGTGTGCAGGCCCTGCGTGGCGGGGATGTGGTTGGCGTTCATACGGTCTATTTCATGGGGGCTGGTGAGCGCATCGAAGTGACCCATCATGCCCATTCCCGTGAGAATTTTGCCCGCGGCGCCCTGCGTGCCGCAGCCTGGCTGGCCGGCCAGAAGCCTGGCAAACTCTATGGTGTCCAGGATATGCTCGCCTAAACGCTTTTCTTGTTTTCTTCTCAACGGCTGGTGACAGTTCACTGGCCGTTTTTTTGTTCATTGAGGCCCAAAAGCCGGGCCAGGGTCTGGCTTGTGCGTTGATACGTGATTGTGCGGCGCAGATTGAGCTCGTCCAGGAGCTTTTTGGCCTTGTCCGCCAAAGCAGCCTGATCTGCGCTATTGTCAACCACAAGGTCGCAGGCCTGGGCTTTTTTGCTCTCGGGCCACTGCCAGCTTTCAATGGTTCCCGCCTTTTCCAGGCTCCAGCCGCGATTTTGGGCCAAACGGGCAAAACGCAGCGCTTGCGGGCAAAAGACACAGACGGTGAGAAAATCGCTCGGATTCTGCCAGCCGCATTCAAAAAAAAGCGGAATTTCGGCAAAAGCAGCTGTTTCTGCGGCATGCTCCTGAAAAAAGTTGCGCATGTCCTCCTGAACGCTTGCGTGCAGCATGGCTTCAAGATCGCGTTTGACAAGAGCATTGCTTTTGAAGAGCGCAAAAAGGGCGTCGCGCAGAATCTCTCCCTTGTCTGAAACCACTGCACTTCCGCCATGCTGGCTCAGCCAGCTGGCCACGGCGCCACCTTGAGCATAGAGTTTTTGAATCTCCGCATCAGCGCTGAAGGTGGCAAAGCCTTGCTTTTGCAGCAGGCGGGTCAGACTTGACTTGCCGCTGCCGGGATTGCCCGTAATCACGACTTTTTGCAGCTGATGCGCACAGCGCAGGGCCGTATGATAAAAATCAGGCGGCGGCGCTTTGTGCAGAGAAAGCTCTTCTCCGCTCCAGGGATGACGAAAGGAGAGCGTGTGCGCATGGAGCATTTGTCGTGGCGCTTTGGCGGCAATGTCCTGATTGGCGTAGAGTTTGTCGCCAAGCAATGGGTGCCCCACGTGCGCCATGTGCACGCGGATTTGATGGGTGCGGCCTGTGTGGATTTGCACGGAAAGAAGAGACGTCTGTTTGTCGGCTGACAGCCAGAGGCGCCGCCATTGGCTATGGGCGGGTTTGCCGCCTTGATGTTCCGGCAGGATAGCCATTTTGATGCGGCTCTGCGGGTCCCGGCCAAGAGGCTCGCGGCATTCTCCGTGTTCAGGGCATTGGCCGCTGACCAGTGCAAAGTATTCTTTGTGAATGGCGCGCTGGGCAAAGAGCTGACTCATGGCCAGGCGTGTTTCCTCGTCGAGGGCGACGAGCAGAAGGCCGCTGGTTTCTTTATCCAGTCTGTGCACAATGCCCGGTCTTGCGCCTTCCATGCTGGCAAGATCGGGAAAACGTGTGAGCAGGCGTTGAATCAGTGTGCCCTGAGGGCAGGAAGGGCAGGGGTGAACCGTCAGGCCCGCTGGCTTGTTGACCACGCAGAGTCGCTGATCGTGAAAGCAGATTTCCACAGGCCCTTCTTCAGCCGTAAGCTGTGTTTGGAGCTCGGGAAGGGAAAGAGCGATCTCTTGACCAGCCTTGAGACGAAGGTCTGGGCGTTTTTCAGGCTTGCCCTGAACCAGGCAGCCGCCTTGACGAATCGCTTCTGTCAGTTGGCTGCGGCTGATTTGAGGATTCTGCCTGGCTAAAAAACGGTCAAGTCGTTGCCCTGCGCTTTGCTCATCAACACGGTACTGTACTTGCGCCATGACAAGGTCAGCGAACGCCAGGCGTTGAAAGGCTGCGCAGACGATCCACAAAGGTCACGGGGCGATAGAGATCGGGGAGTTCGGCTCCCGGGGCAATGGAGGTGATCAGCGTTTTGCCAATGATATGCCGGGCATTGGTATTGGCGCCGTCTACTGTGCGCACGCCCCAGACATTGTGCAAAATGGCGGCCTGGCCTTCATAGCTGCCCACATACATGGTGATGTGGCCGGGCAGGCCGATCAGGCTGAGAAAGGGAGTGCCAAACTGCTGAATGATGTGTTCTTTTTCTTCTTTGGAGAGCCCTTCAAGGCTTTGCACAACACCTGTGCGTGCCTGGGCCCGGCTATTGCGGGGAAGCCAGATGCCAAAGGGAGCCAAAAGGTCATGGGTGGTTGCCGAACAATCTCTGAGTCCGTACATGCCGCCCCAGCCGTATTTTTGACCGAACATTTCCGAACCGAGGAGCGCGACATTGCCTGGAGTAATGGGGAGGGGTTTTGGTTGGGCCTGCTTTTTGGACAGTTTTGTTGTCCGCATCCCAGCCCAGCCATTGGCCTCACGTACGGGGATGTAGAGCGTAAGGGAACTCGTGCTTTGTTCGGCAATGGGCAACATGGCTCCAATATTGGCAAGAAGACCCGGGGCCAAAGGGGTTTTGTCCTTGATGATGGCTGCAAGACTATGGCTTTTCCAATTGCTGACAAAGCTACTGTCAACCGGAGCCAGGTCATTGGCGTCAACCCAGCCAGCCGCCAGAGGCGTCTCCACAAAGTACCAGGCCTTGTCTGCCGAACTGTGGGTGATAAAAACCGGCATACCCACAGCAAGCAGCGAGTATTGAAAATCGTCAAAGGGATAGCTTGGAGCATTGGTGATGGCTTTGTCGTAGCGAGCTTCATGCGTGGGAATCTGACGCAGGTCAGTATTGCGCAAGGTGATGGCCGGCTGCGCCAGTGAGGGATAGCCGCTGACATCGGCATTGGCCACAATCACGTCCCATTCATCCTGAGGCCAGCGTAGGCCGCCCAGTTTATAGCCACGGGCTTTACGGATACAGATCTCCGATTTCTTGGTGGTTGCCCGATTCATGGACCAGGGGCCGTAAAAGATATTGTTGAAGCGTCTGTCCTGCTCAAGTTGTTGGGGTCTGTCGATCAAGACTCTTTGCGTGCCAGCTTTTTTGGCAAAATAATTGAGATCCTGGGGAAAATTTCTTTCATCGGCAATGCGGGTATCGTTGGCTTGTGCCACAACAGGCGTTTTGGGGCTTTTCCCGGCACAGGCTGTGAGCGTGAAAAGCAGCAGAAAACAGCAGAAAAGAGCGTATGGTTTTTTCATTGTTCTTCCTCAAGGTCGGAGGGAAAGGGAAAATTCTTTATGTTAATGATGTCAGGCCGGAAGCCCATTTCGTTCAGACGCGTGCTGGCCATTGATAGGCGCATCCGAACCTTCGTTCCTACAGTCGGTAGGGAAGTTGTGGTCAGGCGAGCCGTACGGCTTCCTTCCCCGGAAATCTGGCGGTGATCTCCAGCGTGCCGCCCATGGCGGCGATGATACTTGCCAAGGTGCTTATCTGCATGTCCTCCTGCCGCTCCATCTTGGAGATGGCCGGCTGGGTGACGTTCAGGAGTTCAGCCAAGTCCTTTTGTGAGAGGCCGAGAGCCGTCCGCAGGTTTCGCAGCCGTTCCTGCGCAATGAGCTGCGAGGCCCGTGCCTCAATCTTCCGGCGGCGCTCCGGCGTGAGGGATGCCGTTATCTCATCGTGGGTCACGCTCATTTCTTTCTTCCTTTGAATGAAATTTTCGTAGCGGCGCTCAGCTATCCCGATCATCCGCGCATAGAAGCTCTTGTCGCCTGCCTTGCTGCCTCCGACCAGGATGATGGTCCCACGTTTCGGATCGAACGCGAACAGGAACCGGAGCTCTTTGAGTTTTGGAAATTTGCAGCCTTTCAGGGGGTCGACCGTGGGGTGCCCCAGGCCAGGATCAAGTTCGGCAAGCATTGCCTGATGGGCAAGCGGCTTGTCCTGAAGCCCATCAGGAAACTCCATGAACTCCGCCGCGAATTCGTCGCAATGAATGATCTGTTACGCCATGATATTACCTTGGGGTTATATCGTCAATCTCAAGCGACTTTGCGCTTGCCGGTAACACCAATAACTACCGCATTTTTTCTTCGCATTATACCTGGCTTTTCAGAAAAAAGTTATAAACATACCCGGGAATTAGGGATCAATTCAGGCAATCCTGTGTCACCACAATCCCACCACGGCCAGATACATCAAAAGTCTTGGCGTTCAGGCAAACTTGGTTGATGCCATTTTTACAGACAAAAAAAGATGCCAAAGTCAGCACCTTTGGCATCTCAAAGTAGCCGGGAAAACCATTTTACACGTAATTTTACACGTGTTACCAACCCAATTCCCGGAAAAGTGGCGTCACCAACGAGATTTGAACTCGTCTTGGCGGCTTGAGAGGCCGCTGTCCTAACCGGATAGACGATGGTGACAAAAATTTGTCTCAGACTCAACGAATCTCATGAAAAAAGAGTTTTATACTTGTAGCCTTAGGTCCTGTTCTTGTCAAGAAAAATCTCTTTACACGCAACGCCACAGATTACAGCACAATTCTGATTGTCTTTTTCCTAACTTACCCATATGAAGCAATCTGTCATTATGGTGGGAAATATGTGGGATTATCCCATGAGACGAGCCCGTCGAGAGAGTTCTCTGTGCGGGGGATCTTTTTCTTGAAGGCAAAAGAGGGATTGCCGAGTCAAAACTCAACAATCTGAGACGCCTTTGCCATGTTGGTCATCAGAGTTCTACGTGTATCAGGGTGTGCATAGAAAAATTACGGGAAGTCAAGATTATAAAACAATAATAAGCTGTAGGCAGAGTTTTCTCCTCCAGCCTCCGGCAGCAGAAAAAAAAACACTGCTTCCCAGCTTGCTTGTTAGCAAGGATATCTATAAAATATAGCCGTCTTGTAAAACTCAGACAAGGAACAGTTCTTTGGCGTCACTTAATATACTTATTGGCGGTGATTCTTTCAAGAAAATCAGGGAAGAACACCGTTGCTATGTGGACAAGACATCTTTCATCGAAGAATTTTTTGCCCTCGGTCAGCCGGAGGTGTCCCTCATAACGCGCCCCCGGCGTTTCGGCAAAACGCTGATGATGACCATGCTCCAGGAATTTTTCGACATCAATCAAGGCAGCAAAAATTTGTTTGAAGGGCTTGCCATTTCTCAAAACACACGGCTTTGCGATACTTGGATGTACCAATATCCGACTCTATACTTCTCTCTCAAGGGAGTTGAAGGATTCCATTTTTCTCACGCTATTGAGAAATTTACTGCACTCATTCAACGTATCTGCTCAGATAAGGAATATCTTTTTGCAAGTAGAGATGTCGCCAAGAAGGACAAAGAAAATCTCGAATCACTTCAACGCAATCAGCTGAGCATTTCCACTCTTGAAGATTCCCTTCTTACTCTTTGCCGTGCGTTAGCAGCGCATCATGGCAAACCCGTTATCCTGCTCATCGATGAATATGACGTGCCGATCAACTGTGCGGAACAGCATGGCTACTACAAGGAAATGATTGGCTTCATGCGCAACATGCTGGGTACTGCGCTCAAGACGAATCCTTCGCTGAAATTCGCCGTGCTTACCGGCTGTCTGCGCATCGCCAGAGAAAGCATTTTTTCTGGTCTCAATAATTTCAAATGCTTCGGC
>JAILPJ010000047.1 GCA_024699605.1 Desulfovibrio sp.
TTCTTGGAGATTCTGTTTTTCCTCGTCAGTGATTGTTATTTCTTTTCTTTTTCTTGCCATAGAGGATCCCTCCACAAGATCCTCTACCAAAATTTTAGAAATACGTCAAATTGACATAGTTATTTAAAGAACGAACTACTACTCAGCATGTAGGGAAGTACACCTATTTATACGAATCCACGTCATACCGAGACGAAAACGGAAAGCCACGAAACAAAAAAGTTCGGATTGGGAAGATTGATCCAAAAACAGGAGATAAAATCTACGACCAAAGCTTCTTGGATCGGCAAGAGGAGATTCAGGGTAAGGGAGATCTTCAATCGTCAAGTCGAACAGAAGCACAGAAGGCACACGAACGCTCACCACAGAATGGTCATTACGAGCTGGAGCAAGCGCAAATTGAGTCGATCGTAGATGCGACAAAGAATTTTGGGTCATTTTATCTTTTCAAGACAATTGCAGAAGAAATCAAATTACTACCTATACTGAGAAAAATTTTTCCAAATATTTATATGGAAATTTTTTCATTAGTATGTTTTTTAATAGAGTCACAAGAACCAATAATGTATTGCAAAGAATGGTTTGCCGAAACAGAAACATTTGATAATGCTAAAATACTAACATCGCAGTATATCAGTAGGATTTTGGAAGAAATTGACGATTCTAACAGGAACGATTTTTTTGAACAGTGGATAAAAAATATAAATGAAAGTGAATATATAGCATTAGATATAGCTTCAATATCATCATATTCAGAGTTATTAGAAGGGTGTGAGTTTGGATACAATATAGACCATGAAAAACTTCGACAAATAAATTTATGTATGCTATTTGGTGAAGGATGTATGCTTCCTGTATATGAAAAATTTTACTTTGGCAGCATACATGATGTTTCAACGCTCAAAACTACAATTGATGAAATAAAAAGTATTGTACAAAATACAAAGTTTCATTTTGTAATGGATAAAGGATTTTTTAGTAAAAATAATATAGATAAAATGCTTGATCCAAATGAGGATATTAAATTTTTAATATCAATCCCGTTCACCTCTAAATTTGCTAAAACTCAAATTGAAAGAGAAAGATATAATATAGACAAGCTATGTAATACAATAATAACATCAAATGATACAATACGTGGTATTTATAGATTGCGCTCTTGGAAAACAGAAAATAGAGACACAAAAATTCATACACATATATTTTATAATCCGCTAAAGGCTATTACTGAGAAAAATGAATTATATAAATTTGTAACAGAATTGAGAGATGAGGCAGTTAAAGATCCAGATAATAAGGTGCTTGAGAAACAATTTAAAAAATATTTAGTCATTAAAAAAGAGACAGAAAATAATAATTATTGTTCAGTAGAAATCCGTGAAGATATTGTAGAAGAAAAATTAACTACATGTGGGTGGATGGTGTTAATTAGTAATTATATTGAGGATAGCAAAAAAGCATTATCTATTTATAGAGATAAGGATGTTGTTGAAAAAAGTTTTGATAGACTCAAAAACTCATTAGACTTTAATAGGCTTAGAGTTCATGGTGATACAAGAATGAAAAATAAAATATTTATTGGTTTCTTATCAAGTATTGTTATTAGCGCCATCCACCAAAAAATGATTTCCGCAAAACTCTATAAAAAATATACAATGCACGAATTAGTATTAAAATTAAAGAAGCTAAAAATAACTAAAGTACGTCAAAAAAAGATATTACAACCAATCAGTAAAGAACAAAGAGAAATTTTTAAAAGTCTATCAATTGCACTTCCCGAATTCTCCTCACAAGAGCACTGCTCAAGAGCTGAGGTTGTGTAGGTTAAAAAAAGAAGGGATTTTAGGTGATTACTTTCGCTGAACGCTCTTCGTTCACTGAAAAGTGAGCCACTGCACAGCTCCGCGCAAGCGTTGTCAGAAAACAAGAGGCTGTCTGATGTCAGAGCTGCAGTTAGTGGGAAAAATGGTGTGACACGCGTTAAGTCACGGGGAAAAACGCACTCTACGGGTTTTTTTGCTTTTGAATTTGCGACAGCCACAGCCTGACCCAGTTCTTTGGCT
This sequence comes from Desulfovibrio sp., assembly GCA_024699605.1. Taxonomy (GTDB): domain Bacteria; phylum Desulfobacterota; class Desulfovibrionia; order Desulfovibrionales; family Desulfovibrionaceae; genus Desulfovibrio. The sequence goes on from JAILPJ010000047.1 coordinate 2,064, forward strand.
TGAATCTGAGCTTCTTCTAAGGCTCTGTTAACCCCATGTGTTAAGGGCCGTGTGGAGAGACACGGCCCGTTTTATTCTTTATGTCCTCATTCGAGAGAGAATATCGGGGTTTTTAGCGGCATACGTCAGAACATCGGCCATGACCGTTGTGTAACCCTGACCAAGAGATTTGAAGATTTCCAGACTGTCAGGATCAAGCCGAATTGTTACTGCTTTGCGTGTTCTTTTTTTTTCTTTTTTTGCACGGCGCAACTCCCGAGCCATGGCGGCAAATTCTTTCAAAGCTTTTTCACTGGAAGGAGGGCAATCAGGATCATAGACGAAAGGCATTTTTGCCGCAGCGTCTATTCTTCGAAGTTGCTCCTCAGTTGGCTTTTGTCCAGCCTTTATTGTTACTGTTGTCATGCCCAAAGCCACTCCTTTTTCTGCTTTCGTTGCGATACCTGCCGAGATGATGCGTTTTCGAATTCCTCGTTCAGTGTAAACAACGAAAAGCACCTTGCCGACTTTTCCCAATGTCTGCCATCGTTCTTCATCGGTATTCTCAAAGCTGTCATCAACACGCTCTAACCGCATCGGATCGCCGAAGACCAAGGCAGCAGTGAAGAAATCAATGCCATGCTTTTTCCTTTACAGGATCAAATTCAAATTCTGAATCGAAAAATGTCATACACTTTTGTACTCCATAAAAAATTTTGATCAAGTAAGATTTTCTTATGGCGGCGCAAGCCGCCGCCCCCGCAAGGGGACTTGCTTTTTCCCCGGTGCGTTTTTCTAACTGTTGTTTTGAAGAGCAGTCTGTGCCTTTTGCTGCAAACGCTCGGCACGCTTGGGCTGCCTGTTATGAGCCCGTTTTTGGCATCTCAGAGATGTGCTTATCTGCTTTGCCTCCAGCTGCTGCATCCCTTTCTTCGACGTCAACGGCAAGATAATGAGCAAAATAGCGCTCCATGCCAGGTATGAGGCTGGGATTGATACAGAGACGCTTTTGGCTGTTTTCGGTCAGGACGACGATGTGGCCACAGGGCCCCATGTCCTGCAGAGCAAAATCCACGGCCAGATAGAGATCTACCTCAAAGACCTGATGAAATAGTCCTATTTGTTGGAGATACTCCTCTACTGACAGGCATTTTTTGTCTACCTCCTTTTGCTGACGAAATGACACCTTTCAGTCGGCAGAGTTACGCAGCGACGCACAGAGTTCGGACTTCGTGAGGGTGGATTGCGAGTCATCTGCGAACCTCATGTTTTTGAAGTGGGGGGATTTCTTGACTTCAAGGCGTCTCGCACATAACGTAATAATATCGAGAAAGGAAAGTTGACGAGGGAAGCTGGCTTGCCACCGGTATTTCCGATTGTTTTGTACAGTGGTGAAGCAAATTGGGAAGGGACACTTGATATAGCCCATCTTTTATCACCTGCGGCAAGGCCTGTGATAAAGTATCAACCGACGAACTTGTCATTGCTTGTACGCGAGAATGTTATCAAGAATGATCTTCTGAATATGAACTCAGATTTGTATGCCTTATTTCTCATGATTAGGCGAGCAAAAAAATACTCAAGATTCCGGCTATTGATTACAAAATATAAGTATGTATTACAGGATCAGGAACGGAGATGATTATTAAAAATATTCCTTACACTTATGAATGTGATGCAAACATATTTTAAGCGAATTCAGAAGAAAAAGTTGGTTTCTTTTCGTTAGAGGAGGTTGAAGAAATGCTTCTATCCTATGCAGATCAATTTAAAGAAAATACAATTAAAGAACGTGAACCAGTTTGGAAAGAAGAGATAGTTAAGCTACGTGAACCAGCTTGGAAAGAAGAGGTAGTTAAACTACGTGAGTCAGTTTGGAAAGAAGAATATAAGGATAGTTATGAAGCTAAATGGATTCTTTCGTCTATACATAATTTTTTAGATGCTAGATTTGGATCAGTATCTTCAAATTATGAAAATCGTTTGCAATCAATAAAGACGTTTAGTGAGTTACAGGCGTTTAATAAAGAAGTATATAAAGTTAATAACATTAAAGAATTTGAAGGGCTGCTTGATAAAGCTTGCTCAGGAAATAATTCTTAGAAAATCTTTGTCAGTGGCTTTTCTAGCGTGACCGTCCTTCTGGGCGGTCTTTTTTCTTACCGGGGCAACACCTCTCGCAAAGCCTTGATTGTAGCAGGTTTCCTGAAAAGCCGCTCCGCATGCGTGTTGTCTTCAAGAGCAGTCTGTGCCTTTTGCTGCGAATGTTCGGTACGCTGAGGCTGCCTGTTATGAGCCCGTTTTGGCCATCTCTGAGATGTGCTTATCTGCTTTGCCTCCAGCTGCTGCATCCCTTTCTTCGCCGTCAACGGCAAGATAATGAGCAAAATAGCGCTCCATGCCAGGTATGAGGCTGGGATTGATACAGAGACGTTTTTGGCTGTTTTCGGTCAGGACGACGATGTGGCCACAGGGCACCATGTCCTGCAGAGCAAAATCCAGGGCCAGATAGAGATCTGCCTCAAAGATCTGATGAAGAAGTCCTTTTTGTTGGAAATATTCCTCTATTGACAGCCATTTTTTGTCTACCTCCTTTTGCTGACGAAAAGACACCTTTCAGTCGGCAGAGTTACGCAGCGACGCACAGCGTTCGGACTTCGTGAGGGTGGATTGCGAGTCATCTGCGAACCTCATGTTTTTGAAGTGGGGGGATTTCTTGACTTCAAGGCGTCTCGCACATAAAGTAATAAACATGACAAAAAGCGCTGACGAATTTACCCATAGCTCACCATTTTCGGAGCTGAAGGGGCAAGAAGAGAACTCCGCAAAAAAAGATTCTCCTCCGTGGGATGCCATCAATAAAGCGGCCTTTCAGCATCCTGAAGTGTTGAGAGACTTTCTTCGGTTGTATGTGCATGAGGATTTTGTTAACGATCTTGACCTTTCAGATCCTGAGCCTTTGCCATCGGAATTTGTCACAGAGGCAATGCGGAAGCGTTACAATGACTACATCAGGAAGATTCGCTGGAAAGATTCTGATGCTTACCTTCTGTTGATTCTGGAGTTTCAGAGTACAATAGATCCGTGGATTCCAGTGCGAATCCTTTCGTATACAGCTTTGCTTTGGCTTGATTTGATCAAGAAAGGAAAGTTGACGAGGGAAGCTGGCTTGCCACCGGTATTTCCGATTGTTTTGTACAGTGGTGAAGCAAATTGGGAAGGGACACTTAATATAGCCCATCTTTTATCACCTGCGGCAAGGCCTGTGATAAAGTATCAACCGACGAACTTGTCATTGCTTGTACGCGAGAATGTTATCAAGAATGACCTTCTGAATGCGAACTCAGATTTGTACGCCTTATTTCTTATGATTAGGCGAGCAAAAAATACTCAAGATTTCCGATTATTGATTACAAAATATAAGTCTGTATTACAGGATCCGGAACGGAGAGGATTATTAAAAACATTCCTTGCACTTATGAATGTGATGCAAACGTATTTTAAAACGAATTCAGAAGAAAAAGTTGATTTCTCTTCGTTAGAGGAGGTTGAGGAAATGCTTCAGTCCTATGCAGAGCAATTTAAAGAAAATACAATTAAAGAACGTGAGCCGGTTTGGAAAAAAGAATATGAACAGACATATAAGGATAGTTGTGAAGCTAAAGGGATACTTTCTTCTATATATAATTTTTTAGATGCTAGATTTGGTTCGGTGTCTTCAAGTTATGAAAATCGTTTGCAATCAATAAAGACCATGAGCGAGCTACAGACATTTAATCAAGAGGTGTATAAAGTTAACAGCATTAATGAATTTGAAGCACTGCTTGATAAAGCTTGCTCAGGAAATAATTCCTAGAAAATCTTTGTCAGTGGCTTTTCTATCGTGACCGTCCTTCTGGGCGGTCTTTTTTCTTACCGCCACATCCCTCGCAAAGCCAAAATCCGAAAATAATCATTTTGCCGAGACTGGCATATCGGCATTGCCGAAGAGATGGTCAAAGCCCAAAGCGCTTTGACCAATGCCCGTAAAGAACTCGCTTGAGCCATAGGCGGTAGGCAAAAGGCCAGAAACTTGAGCAGGAATCCTCATTGACTCCGAACATTGTTGTTTTTTATCTCAGAGTGAACAGGGATCTGCATCTATGTGTGTTCATCCCCATCAGAGCTACTGCTTCACAGATATAAACGCAATATTCACTTGTAGCTTGCTAGCTTATTCGCTACAATACTCATTATGGCCAGAAGGTCACAACTCCGCGACCATACCCTATGTAAAGAAGATCAATCTGCTAGGTGACGCGTTCTTCAGCGTCGTTGCCGATGACAAAGGCTTTCTGTGAAGAGATACTGCCTGTCTTCCTTGAGGATCCTGAAAAGAAACTCTTTTCGGTCTGAAGGAGATTCTTCAGCGCAACTACACCATTAAGGGCATTCGCGGGGTTCGTTCCCCATGTATAGAGAATTCGACCTCAGCCTTAGCATATTTCGTTGTGGTTGCTGGTTGAAGAGTGTCTGCATTTTTGGATGAAAATCTCTTATAAAAACAATAGATATAAATATATATTGTAAATATAATTTAAAGTTTAGTTTGATCAGGAGATTCAGTTTATGAAAATTGAATCCATAATAATTAAAAATTTTAAAATATTTCAAAATGCTGAAGCAAAGGATCTTTCTGATCTTGCTGTCTTTATTGGTAAAAACGGAAGTGGAAAAACTACATTTTTTGATGTTTTTTGTTTCCTGCATGATTGTTTAACTGGAAATGTCAAATCAGCCTTGGCAAAAAGGGGCGGTTACCGAGAAGTAATTTCTCGCGGGCACGATGGCGAAGATATATCCTTTGTTATCAAATTCAGGCCCTCGTCCGATGAACCTCTAATTACTTATGAGCTCTCCATTGGCCAAGACGAAAAGAGAGCTCCTGTAGTAAATAATGAGGTTGTACGTTTGCGTTGTGGTGAAAAAGGCGCTCCTTGGATTGTTTTAAAATTCTCCCGCGGTGAGGGAGTTGCGGCAGCTGGGGAACTGAAACAATATGAAGATGTGCGCCTTGCTGAAAGAGAGAAACAGCGGTTGGAATCGCCTGATATTCTTGCAATAAAAGGGTTAGGACAGTTTAAGGATTTTGCGGCAATTGCCGCTTTCCGAAGGCTTGTCGAGGACTGGTATATTTCCGATTTCCGAATCGATGCCTCCCGCGAAAAACAGGAAGCGGGGTACGGAGAGCAACTAACGAGAACAGGCGACAATCTTTCCGTTGTAACAAAATTTATCCATGACAATTATCCACATCTGTTTGACGAAATCATCAAGAAGATGAAGAGTCGTGTTCCAGGTGTAGAAAAAGTGGAAGCGCAGGAAACGCCAGATGGGTATATTCTCCTACGATTTCGCGATGGCAGATTTCAAAATCCGTTTTCCGCAAAGTTTGTGTCAGACGGAACAATCAAGATGTTTATGTATCTAATTTTACTTCACGATCCGACACGCCATGCGCTGCTTTGCATTGAAGAACCAGAGAATCACTTGTATCCGGAATTGTTGGAAGTATTGGCTGAAGAATTTCAAAGTTATTCCTCTGGCGGTCAAGTTTTTATTTCTACCCATTCACCCGATTTCCTTAATGCTATTCCGCTAAACGCCATTTATTGCCTTGAAAAGCAAGATGGTTTTACGGTGATCAAACGAGCCATCGACAATCCAATTGCCAAATCCCTGTGTGAGGCAGGTGATCAGGCAGGCGCACTTTGGCGTGAAGGAGTCTTGACGGAGGAAGTTTCATGAAACTGGTTTTTTTCCTGGAAGAAAGATCCATGAAAGAGCTGCTGGATGGCATCCTCCCAAGAATTCTTCCCGATGGGATTTTGTTCCAAACCATCCCACATCAGGGGAAATCCGATTTGGAAAAATCTCTGCCTATCAAGTTAAAAGGATGGAATGAACCGAGGACAAAGTTTGTTGTCGTCCACGATCAGGACTCCAATAATTGTGTAAAATTAAAACAAAAATTAACGGATATCTGCACTGGATATGGAAAGGAAGTTTTGATTCGTATTCCATGCCACGAGCTTGAGGCGTGGTATTGGAGTGATCTGGCTGCTGTCGATAAAGCCTTCGGCAAGGATACAAGCGAATTGGCTAGAAAACGCAAGTATTCTATCCCAGATAAGATTACAAATCCTAAGCAAGAGCTGAAACGGCATTTTCCAGGCATGGGACAGATCGACAGCGCAAGAAAAATAGCGCCATATATGAATATATCAGAAAATACATCCCATAGTTTTCAAATTTTTGTACAAGGAGTGCTTGCCTTTTGCGCAGAAAGACAAGGCAGATAATAATTAACATTAACCACTCTATCAACTAAAGAGATCAATCCACTCACCGCTATAGATGTGTTTCGTAAATCTAGACATTATTAATCTTGACAGTATATCTATCACTAACTTATATATGTAAAATGTGTAAATATTGATAGCAAATTTCGTGAAAGTACTGTGATTTACATTAATGAACTATTGTATTTCTGTAAAAATATATTTTTTATGTCGATATACTAGGAGCTTTTATCTTTTTTTGTCGAGTAGATAGAGAGGGCAATCGCTCGCTTGCGCCTTGCTTGCATTGTCTGACGCTTGAAATGAACGTCCTTAGAATTACGCAAGCGTCATCTGAATCTCCTATTTCAGAAACGGTTTCGGAAACGGTTTATCGAGTTTTTCTCGATCAGACTCCAGTAAAATCAGTGAGATACGGTGCCATTTCGGTGCAAATTCGCCCTTTCTTCGCCGTCAACGGCAAGATAATGAGCGAAATAGCGCTCCATGCCAGGTATGAGGCTGGGATTGATACAGAGACGCTTTTGGCTGTTTTCGGTCAGGACGACGATGTGGCCACAGGGCACCATGTCCTGCAGAGCAAAATCCAGGGCCAGATAGAGATCTGCCTCAAAGACCTGATGAAGGAGTCCTTTTTGTTGGAGATACTCCTCCACAGGCTGCCATTTTGTGTCCACTTCCTTTTTCTCAGGATAGGGCAAGGTAGTCGTTTTTGCGGGCAGACGTTGAAGCATATGGTTTCCTTTTTTGGGGTTTGCATTTTTGGACGTGATGAGGCCTTACGATTCTGATTTCGTCAGTGGTTTGCGCAGGCTTGTCTGAGCAAAATGGCCATGGCTTTTGGTAGCGTTGTGCGAGGTCTTCGTCACTCTTCCGTGCGCAAGCCAAGCCTTTTCCATAAAGAGTCTGGCGCTGGACTGAGCAAGGCCTTGGGCGTGGTTTTGCGCTTTTTGAAAGGCCCCAAGGCCCATGGCCGTTGCGCCTTCGTTGCCTAGACTTGCCATCTGCTGCCCAAGCCAGCGCAGGATGCGGTCAGGAATTTTTGTGACCACTTCAAAGAGTTTCCAGGTGAGCAGAGTGATGGCTGCCGAGATAATCACAAAGAGGAAAAGGCAGCCCACAAGACCCAGGCCGATGGGATCAAGTCCTGCCTGAGCTTCTATGAAGGGGACACAGAGCGCTCCGATGATGCTGCCTGTGGCACGCATGACCAGCAGACAGACAAAGAGGGCCAGGACAAGCAGGCAAGGTCTGAGGAGTACGCCAAGGAGCAGCAGATAGCCCGCTCTGGCATGCAGGCCGGCAAAGCCCTCGCCTTCAGGCAGAGCGTGTCCCACAAGCCAGATGGGAGCGGCCATGACACTTTCCAGGGTGAGCACAACCCAGCCCGCAATCGCCGCAAGCCAGATGAGGAAGGGAATGGCTGGAACAAGATAGGCCACAAAGGTGGCAAAGACCCAGAGCGGCAGAAGAATGGCTTTGAGAAAGAACGAGAGGTCCTGGACCAGAGTGGCCAAGACGCTTTCACAAGCCTCGCCGCCGCCTGTGAAAAAGTCGGCTACACGGCTTGCGGCATTCTTGGTCAAAAGTTTTGAGCCTCCGATGGCCGCAAGTTTGGCGGCTTCGCAGGCGACCAGAATGCTCTGGCAGGTGGCAGAAACCCAGCGGGCCATGCTCACCATTGCCAAGAGGGCGTCAGGACTTTCTCCCAGCTGCACGGCAAAACGCTTCGTCAGCCCCGTAAAAGGGGCAAGATAGCCGCAGAGTTTGTCCCAGAGACTTTGTGATGGGGTGTCTCCCAGATAGGAGGCTTCATTGATTCTTGGCCAAAACTGCGTGGCAAAGGAGGCCGGCAGCATTTCCGCAAAGCTGCGAAAGCGCGGCTCAAGCCAGTGCACCTGCACATCGTCGGCTAACTGGCATTCCTGCTCAAGGGTTGCGAGACTAAAATAGTGTGAGCCCAAGGCAAACCAGCCAAGACTTTGCATGTTGGCCAAATAGCTTGCCAAACGCGCATTGAGTTCATCGTGGCGAGTGCCCTTGCCGCGGATGAACGTTGCAAGCTCGAGAGCATAGGCTACCCCGCAAGCCTGTACGCGTGCGCGGTCCTGGACCACAGTGCGCATTTCCGAGGCTTCAAGCTGCATCTGGGCAAAGTGGCTGTGGGCATTGGTGGCCTCAACCTGGCGGATGAGATTTTTGAGCAGATCGCGCCGCTCTTCCAGAGGCAGAGCTACCGTCACATCGTTGGCCGCGTTTTTGGCAAGCAGAAAGCCCCCAAAGGCTTCAGGCTCTTTTTGTACATAACCGCGCGCACATTGCATGCGACCTGTGGGCGAAAAGTGGAGCAAAAGATTGCCTGTTTCAGGGTCAATGCTTTCGTGCAGCGCCTCGGCAAAATTGGCTCTGGGCGTATCGCAGCCCAGTTTGTCGTGCAGATAGCTCAAAAATGCCAAATTCTGCAGAATTTGCACGGCCAGGGTTTTGCCGCCCGTTTTGCCTGCGCCAGTGCAGTCCTCGGCGGTATCCAACGTGCCTTGGAAAAAGGCATAGCTTTGACCTGCGCTGGCAGTGTGGATGGCGGCCAGGGTACTGTTTTTGGCGATCCACTCAGTGGCTGTGTTTTGCATGCCATTGGCCAGGTTGATGGAGGCGGCAACGAGACTTAAGAGCAGAAGCTGCATGGCGCAGAGGCCATTGTGAACGGGCGTGACGGCCGCCATGGCAAAGGCCAGACGCAGGGGCAGCCACGGATTGCGGTATTTGCCGCCAAGGGCTGCACCGTCGGTTGCGGCACCCGTTGTGCCCACAAGCACGTTTAAGAGCAAAAGCCAGGCTATGATCGCCGCACAGACCACATTGAGCGTCATCAAAAGCTCAAAGATGCCCTGACTGCTCCCACTGGCTGTGAGATTCCACCAGTGATCGCCAAAGATGGTGGCCAGCACTTCACGGGCAAGATCCGTTTCAGGGGGCGGGGTGCTGACGAGTTGTTCGCTTAAGTCTGCGGCCATGGGTGCTCACCTTTGAGGTCTTATCATGGTGTCTGAAAGCTCTATAACTATTGATCTGTCAAAAGTAATAAATACAGGCGAAAGCCAAGGGGCTTGACCAATGGCTTTGGCAATCCAATGCCCCTTCATGGCAGTCCAAGCCAGCGCCTGAAGGGGATGAATCTGGCTTTTTTGAGGCAATGCAGGCGCCAGAGGCTCTTGGCTGCCAAAAGGGCGCCCATAAGACTTGTTGAGAGGCAAGCCAGGCGACAGCTCAAAACGAGGAGCGGAGAAGGACTCTCTGCGAGCAAAGCGCAAGCCAGGCCAAAGGCAAAAAGCAGCAAACCGGCAAATACGGCGCATTTTTGGGCTTTGCAGAGAAGTCGCTCATCCTGCGCATTGGAGATACCCCAGTGCTTTTTGACCTCGGCAAAGGGGAGCGTGCTAAAAAGCGCTTCCGTCTTGCGCCATTGCTTGCTGCGCCTGATAAGAGCCAAGGCTTTGGGCAGGTCTTGCAGGCTTTGGCAGAGAAGCGTCTGGCCATGGCTTAAGCCACTGATGCGGCCAAGGTCTTGCCAGAGCGCACAGATCAGGTTTTGAGCAAACACTTTCGCTTTGCTGGGCATAGGCTGTCCGTTACTTGTGATACGCTCTTGTTGGGTCATCGCCTGGTGGAAAGACATAGTTGATCATGCGGGCATTGTCGTGGCGCTCCATCATGATGGCCGTGAGCTGGGCCAGATTATAGGCATTGACCATGTTGATTCGCAGATTTTGCGCATCCATGTAGCCGCGCCAGGCCGTCATCTTGATCAGTTCGCGCAAAAGTCCCTCAGCGGTCATGGCTCCGTGATCGATTTTTTGATACCAGTCGGCACTGGCGATGCGGCTGGTCTCAAATTCATGGCTGATGGCCTTGAGGATGGAGATGGCGCCGGTCTGATCATTGACTGCGCCTTCGGGATAATCGTCTTGGGCCAGCGCCTTGCCTTGCACTTCCTGGTTGAGTTCAGCCTGCATCTGGCTGAAGGCCTGACCGTTGATCACGGCATTTTGCAGGTCAAAGGCGATCTGCAGTCCTTCCTGAATACCCGCAATGCGACCCATTTTGATGCCTTGCAGCTCCAGGGCCCGGCGTCCACTCAGACTTTCGGCATTGCGAATGGTGGGCATGGGTTCGGAATTGACGGCCGAGATGACCGCCTGGAAGATCTTGGCCCCATGGCTTGAAATCACACCGGAGAAGGGAAAGAGGCTGGTTGCCGAAGGCACTTTTTGCTCATCGGGGTGGCCTTCGGTCATTTCACTGCGCATGATCTCAAGCAGCAGACGAGCCACGCTGGCTTCGGCCGAAACTTCACTGGCCTGTGTGCCTTCCCCTTGGCTTGTGCGCTGTCGCTTGAGCTCACTGGTGTACTGGCGCATGCTTTTTTTGGCGTCGTGCATGGCCTGGGCAGTCAGCTTGTCGGAACAGCTGAAGGGCGTTGTGCCAAAAAGGCGCTCGCGACTATCGTGATAACTTGCCTCCTGGGTCAGGGCGTTTTTTTGCAGCTCTTTGAGCAAAAGCTCCAGGGCCGCAAAGTATTTGCCAAGACCTGTCAGCAGGGCTTCACTGTCCAGGGATTTTTTGCCCAGTTCCTGCAAGAGCAGGGCGAGTACGCTGGTTTCCTGGTTGAAGCCATGGCTGATCAGGGTTCCCAGCTGAGCAAGTTGGTAGGAGGAGGGCAGAGGACCCCCATAGCCGTCGCTGAGCACGACGCCGCTTTCGGAAACGCTCAGACTTTGGCCAAGGTCAAGGGCCTTGGCCGGAATCTGACAAAAGGTCAGCGCGAAACAGAGACAGAAGCTCAAAAGCGCGGGCATTTTCGGTCCAAGCCCAAGTGTTTGCTGTTTTTGTCTTGGCAAAAAGGGGGACAGTGTGTGCTTCACAAGACTGAGAAAGCGGGTTTTGAAAAGGTCTTGTACGGCGTGAGCGATGCGAGCTGCTGAGAAGGATAACGTTTGTCTTGGCATGATAGAGCTCCTATGACGGCTAGAACGTGTCTAGGCCATTTTTTCTGGCATGCCGAGCAAGACTTAGCCTTTTGGGCTGAACGTCTTGTCTGCAACGGTTTTGCTTGGACATGGCAAAAAAACGTGCGGCCTAGGTATTTTATGATATATCAAATTTATTAAAACCTCTAGCGCTTTTTTCTCCAACTGTCAACTTGCCTTGCGACATGGGTTGTGCCTTGAGCAGGACAAAACGTCCCTTTGTTCCAAATACCATGGTGTATAGCGCAACACGCGAACGCTCAATGACGTATTCGCTAAGATGAAGAGGAGATAGCCCCACAAGCCATTTCAGCCGATTGCTAGCCTCATAGGTATTGTATTGCTTGGCAGATGACGAAAATCCCCGTAATGGGTAATTTTGCTCAATGATAAAAGATCAGGGCGTAGCTTTTTTCCAACTGTTACCTCTGTCACAAGCCCTCGGCCGTCTCAAGTCGGGGCTTCATGGGCACCATCTCCCCCTTGCCATGCTGCCTCATTTCCGCGTAAATGTAGCATCTGTGGGCAGAAAACGTACAGTCTACAAAGAGTCCAGAAGATCCGTTTTTCCTGAAATCCATACTACGCCTGACAAGATTCAGTCTCATGAGATTTGGGAGAATCTGCAGACTTGGCAAGATGTTATGACATATTATAAAAATATTATTTTTTAAATTATAGATTTATTATAGGATTTCGTAACTTTATGTTAATAAAAAATATTAATATCGAAAAAAACAAAAAACTGATTTGTCAATCATTAAAGGAAGCACGTTTAAAGCGGAATATGACACAGCTACAAATCAGTAGAGAAATAAAAGCTTCAATAAAAACGGTATCTCGTCTTGAAA
>JAILPJ010000075.1 GCA_024699605.1 Desulfovibrio sp.
ATATCAATACATACGAAAAGGGGATAAAAGTGACGGACAGCGAGATGCAAGAGTTCAACCTTACGCGTGATGAATGGCATGGTGATTGGAACTACATTATCTCGCCTCAAAATTAAATGTTATTTTTGGGCAGAGCCTAAGTTGCCCGTGGGCGATGAGGACCTTTGGTCGTCGAAATCCTATGCGTGTACTTCCTGAACAAATTGTGCAGTTTTTGCTGCGGCAGAATACCCGTCAGGGTATGGGCATGATTTTGCGCTTTTTTCTGCTGCTCTTTGTGCTTGTGCTTGTTTACGCTTGTCTTTTTCACTTTTTTATGTGGCTTGAAGATAGGCCTGAATATTCCTGGATTACCGGTATTTATTGGTCTGTGACAGTGATGACCACCTTAGGTTTTGGCGACATCACGTTCCATTCGGACGCTGGTCGCCTTTTCTCCATCGTTGTTCTGCTGTCGGGCATTCTGCTCTTTCTGACCATGCTGCCCTTCATGTTTACGCAGTATATCTACGCTCCGTGGCTTGAAGCCCAGAAAAAGGAACGCACACCGCGTATGCTGCCCCAGGACACGCACGGTCATGTGATTATTGTCAATCCCAGCCCGATTGCTTTGAACCTCGCAGACAATCTCAAGACCTATGGAGCCTCGTATGTCCTGCTTTGTCATGATAGTCAAATGACCATGGACCTTTTGGATCGAGGCTACAATGTCGTTGCCGGAGAACACGATTCCCCCAAGGTCTATGAGAATCTGAGGCATACCAGAGCCGCCATGCTGGTGGCTCTGGACAGCGATACGCGCAATACCAACATTATTTTTACGGCGCGTGAAAGCGGCGCTCAGAATCTTTTGCTTGTGGCTTCAGCCACCAATGATGAAAGCAGTGAAATCCTGAAGCTTGCGGGTTGTAATCAGGTCTTCCAATTTCAGCGGCTTTTGGGTGAGGCGTTGGCCAGAAGGGTACTCAACGACAAAGAGCGCTGCAGTGTCATTTTGCGCAGTGATCAGTTGGTTATCGCTGAAACGCCGGTGATGCGGACCTTTCTCGTGGGCAAGACCCTCAGAGAATGTGCCTTGAGGGCTAAAACAGGAGTGAATGTGGTCGGGCTCTGGGAGCGGGGGCAGTTCCAGCTACCCAATGCCGATAGCGTGTTCACCTCCACCATGGTTATGGTGATTGCCGGCACCAATGAACAGATTGCTCAGGTCAATACGCTCTTGGGCCCCAGAGAGAACCGCGAAACCGGGAAAAGCTCCAATGAAATGCCTGTGCTGATTTTAGGCGGTGGCGGCGTGGGCCTTGCGGCGGCTCGTTTTCTGCAAGCCAGTGGTCGGGCTTTCTGCGTGGTGGATAAGGAGCGCAAGATTGAGGTCCCTGAAGGCAGTATGGTCACAGGGGATGCTGCGGATTTGAATGTGCTTGAAAGCGCCAATATCCGCAAAGCTCCTTCAGTGGTCATCACCACTCACGATGATGATACCAATATCTATCTGACTCTCTACTGCCGCCGTTTAAATAAAGAAGTACAAATTATCAGTCGTGCCAATCTCGACAGAAATATTTCTCTTCTGCACACCGCCGGGGCGGACCTGGTCTTGAGCCTGGCTTCCATGGTCAGCAATAGCGTGATCAATCTCCTTTCGCCAGGCAAAGTGCTGATGATCAATGAGGGCCTGAATATCTTCAGAACCACGGTCTCGTCCTCCCTTGAGGGCAAACACCTTTTAGGCAGCGGCATTCGCAGTGAAACCCACTGTAGCGTGGTCGCTCTGCGCACAAGCGATGGGGAGATGAAGATCAATCCCGATCCTCAGCATGTTTTTGCCCGCAATGAGGAACTCTATTTGATCGGCGATTCCGCTTCGGAAAAAGCTTTTCACGAACGCTTCAGTACGTAGCTGCTCTGCAAACGAAAAAAGCCGCAGCGTGTTCTGCGGCTTTTTTTTTCAGTTACCTCTCGGCGATGAGCGGATCCAGTGCCTGTTTTAAGTCGTCGAGAATATCGTCGGGATGTTCCAGACCTACGGAAAGTCGGATGCTTCCCGGTGCAATACCACATTCAGCCAGCTGGGAGTCTGTCAGCTGTCTATGTGTTGAGCTCGCCGGGTGCAGTACGCAGGTCCTGATGTCGGCCACATGGACTTCCAGGGAAATCATTTTCAGACTGTCGATAAAACGGGCTCCGGCCTGGCGTCCTCCCTTAAGCTCCAGCGAGATCACACCGCAGCAACCATGCGGGAGGTATTTGGCCGCCAAGGCTCTGTCCGCACTGGACGAAAGCCCTGGATACTTGACGTTTTGCACGGCGGGATGCGCGGCCAAAAATTCAGCCACAAGGGCGCCGTTCTTGGAATGTTGAGCCATGCGCAGGGGCAGGGTTTCCAGGCCGAGGTTGAGGTAAAAAGCTCCTTGCGGGGTCTGGCAGCAGCCAAGGTCACGCATCAGTTGGGCTCGTGCCTTGACAATAAAAGCGGCTTTGCCAAAGGCCTGCGTGTAGATCAGACCGTGATAGGAGGGGTCGGGCTCGCAGAATTCGGGAAATTTGCCCTGGGCCGCCCAGTCGAAATGGCCACTATCGACGATCACTCCGCCCATTTGCACCGCGTGTCCATCAAGATACTTGGTTGTGGAATGCACCACAATATCCGCACCAAATTCAAAAGGCCGGCAGAGTACGGGGGTTGCAAAGGTATTGTCCACAATCAGGGGAATGCCGTGTCTGTGGGCCAGAGCGGCAAAACGTTCAATGTCCAGCACGTCCATGGACGGATTCGTCAGTGTTTCGCCGAAAACGAGTCGGGTATTGGGGCGGATGGCACGGTCCAGCTCTTCATCTGAGGCCTTTTGGTCAACAAAGGTCACTTCGATGCCAAGGCGTTTCAGGGTTACGGCAAAAAGATTGAAGGTACCACCATAAATACTGCCCGAACTGACAAAATGATCGCCGCTCTTGGCCAGATTGAGCACGCTGATCAGACTTGCGGCTTGTCCGCTCGACGTACAGAGAGCGCCCACGCCGCCTTCCAGGGCGGCAATTTTTTGTTCTACGGCGTCCACGGTGGGATTGCCTAGGCGAGTGTAAAAAAAGCCATTTTCAGCGAGATCAAAAAGACGAGCGACCTCTTCCGTTGATGTGTAGCGAAAGGTCGTGCTCTGGGCGATGGGCAGAACACGCGGCTCACCGTTTTTTGGGACATAGCCTGCATGCAGACAGAGACTTTCTTTTTTCATCAGAAATTCAGCGTGCCTTGAAGCAACGCCGCCTCCGAGAGAGTTTCAGATTTTCCGTACCGGCATTCTGCCGTAGCCTTTGCTCAGGCCAAAATACTTAGCGCAAAAATCGTGACGGCTCAAGTCGGCATCTGCCTGCAGCCGCCAGTACCGCAAGATATTGTCTGTCGTTTCTTGCTATATGCGTGTGAGATAGGTATAATAGACAGCGTCTGAGACAATTACCGACCAGTTTTTCTGAGACGCTGAAGTCCGTTTTGAGACGCTGAGAGCCTTCCTATGGTGTGGAAGGTATGGAGAACGCCCAATTAAGGAGGAGTTTGGATGAAACGTCTGACTGCTTTGCTCGGGGTTTTTGCCCTTGTTTGCGGTCTGGGCCTTGTGTGTACTCCCAAGGCTGACGCGGCCATTGAAATCAAAATCGCCGGTATGAAACCTGAAGGAGAGCCTGAAACCATCAGTATGCATAAATTCGGCGAGCATCTTGAGAAACTGTCCAATGGAAAATATAAAGTCAAGGTTTTCCCAAACAGTATTCTCGGTAAGGAAGACTCCTACATCGCTCAGACCCGTAAGGGTATCATTCAGATGTGCGCCACCGGTACCCAGACCAGTGCTCTGCATCCGGCTATGGCTATGCTGGAAACCCCCATGCTTTTCGACAACTACGCCCATGCCCGTCGTGCCATGGACGGTGGTAAGACCTTCCAGCTGATCAACGAAGGCTTCCCGGAGAAATCCAATCTGCGCACCATGAACGCCTTTCCTTTGGGCTTCCGTCATTTCTACACCAAAAAGCCTCTGAAGACCGTCAAGGACCTGATGGGTCTGCGTATGCGTGTGCCCAATATTCCGCTCTATATCCGTTTTGCCAAGGAATGTGGTATCAGCGGTCAGGCCATGCCTTTTGCCGAAGTGCACGGTGCTCTTGATCAGGGCATCATCGACGGTGGCGACAGCCCTCTGGCCGATATCGTGAGCAAGAAAATGTACGAGATTACCCCGGAAATCACCTTGACCGGTCATATCCTCGTCATTCACTCGCTGTACATCAACAAGGACTTCTACGATAAGCTGCCGGCCAATGAAAAGAAGTGGTTTGATGAAGCCGCTCGTCTGGCTGCCGACTACGTCTGGACCGAAATGGAAAAGATCGACAAGGAATCGGAGAAGGTCATCCTGGCCAATAAGGGACATATCACCACTCCTGATAAGGCCTTCCGCGACCATATGGTCAAGGCTGCTGAGCAGACATGGAATCTCTTCCGTGAAACCGTGCCCAACTGTCAGGAAATCTTAGACAGCGCAGCTGCTCTGCGATAAGTAGTCTTTGTCTGAGGAGCCGGAGTCTTTCCGGCTCCTCGACGTTTTTCCGTCCTGTTCAGCGGCATGGGCGACGCTTGGGCCAGAGTTTTTTTTCAAATCACACGCAAAGGATGTTTTGATGCACGACGAAGATCGTAAAGAAGCTGTTTCTGAACAGAAGCCGGAAAACACGCCCCGCAGCACCTCGCAGCTGCTTTTTGAAATATTTTGCGCAACGCTTTTTCTCGCTATGATTGGCCTTGTTTTCTACAATGCCCTGCTGCGTAAGGTCTTCAACTCCAGTTATCCCCCCAGTGAAGAATGGGCCCGTTTCCTCTTCATCTACATCACGTTCTTTGGCGCCATTGAGGGCTTTTACCGGAAACGCCACATTGCGGTGGACATGTTTACTAATCTGCTCGGAGCCGGTGTTCGAAAAATTGTCGATGTTCTGGCCATTTTCTGCGGCATGGGGGCCATGGCCCTTTTGTTCTACGGCGGCGTAATCAATGTGCTGCAGACCATGGACACCTATTCCCCCGCCACTGGCGTGAATCTGGCTTTGATCAACGGTACGCTGCCGCTCATGGCTTTTGCCGCGCTCTTTTTACAGCTGCGGGATTTGAGGGACTGCCTGAAAAAACACAGTGATTGCAAGGGGTAGCGCATGGAGCTCTTCATTTTTCTCGGCAGTCTTTTTCTGCTTCTGAGCTTGGGAATTCCCGTCTGTCTGGTGCTTGTTCTCTGCGCCACCGTGCTCATGTGGCATTCAGGCTTCATTGATGCCATGATTATTCCGGGCAGTATGCTCGATGGCGTGAACAATTATCCTCTTCTGGCCATTCCCTTCTTTGTCTTTGCCGGTGAAATCATGGCCGCAGGCGGACTCTCGCGCCGCGTCGTGCGTTTAGCCCAGCTGATCATCGGTCGCATTCGCGGTGGCCTTGGCTATGCCGCCATTGTTTCCAGTGTTCTTTTTGCCGGTCTCATGGGGTCGAGTGTGGGTGAAGCCGCGGCCTTAGGCGGTCTTTTGCTGCCTATGATGAAGGAACAGGGCTATAATTCAGGCCGGGCCGGGGCCGTTATCGCCTCAGGCGCCATTCTTGGCCCGATCATTCCACCCAGTACCAACTTTATTTTGCTGGGTGCGACCATCAGCAGTCTGTCCATCACCAAACTCTTCATGATCGGCCTTTTCCCGGGCGTTTTTATCGGTTTCTCCTTGATGGTCGTCTGGTTTTTCATTGTCCGCAAAGACGGCTATCACGATACCGAATCCTTCACCTTTGCTGAAAGCATGAAGATCCTGGCTGATGCTTTGCCGGCCTTTTTAATGCCAGTACTTCTGCTCGGCGGTATCCGTTTTGGTTTCTTTACTCCCACAGAAGGCGGTGCTTTTGCAGCCATTTACGCCATTGTGATCTGTATGCTGTATTATCGCGAGCTGAATTTTAACGAACTGCTTCGCGTCAGCGCCAGAGCGGCTTCGACAACGGCCGTGGTCATGATGATCGTGGGTTCAGCCACGGCTGTGGGCTATTTTATCACCGTGGCAGACATTCCCAATCAGATGACGGAGATTTTCAGGCCTCTCATTGATAAACCTGTACTCCTTTTGATCTGTATCAATATTTTCCTCTTTCTGATTGGCATGGTGATGGATCTGACGCCCAATATTCTGATTTTTGCCCCGGTCTTCTTCCCCCTGATTCAGCAGGCGGGCATTGATCCCTACTATTTTGGCCTGCTCTTTATTCTCAATCTCGGCATCGGCGTCATTACACCACCTGTGGGCACCATCCTCTATGTAGTCTGCGGCATTGGTGATATCCGCATCGCTGAACTGATTAAAAAGCTCATCCCCTTCCTGATTATGGAAATTTTCATGCTCTTCGTACTGCTCTTATTCCCCAAGCTCTCTCTGGTTCCCATGAACTGGCTGATGGGCGAATAACGCGAAGACAGCTCTTTTTGGGGCGCTTGGCGAAAAGTCAGGCGCCCTTTTTTTGTGGCTGAAGGCGATTTGGCGGCTTGGGGTGGCTGATTTGTCAGAGCATATTGACGGGATCGAGATCGAGGCTCACACGCAAGATTTTGCATTTGGCCTGACTGAGGGATTGGGCATAGGCTGCACGAATGGCACCCCAGTCCTGGCTTTTCAAAAGACATTGAAAGCGCTTGCGGCCTCTGAGCATGGCAAGGGGGGAGGGACACGGTCCAAGGAGCTGAACGCCGCGTTCCTGACAGGCTTTGCCGAGCTCATGGGCGAGCAGGCTGAGTTCATCGCGGGCTTTGTCTTCTTCCCGGGCATGCGAGAGACGGAGGAGGGCCAGACGCGAAAAGGGAGGATAATGGTATTTTTTGCGGCGTTCTATTTCTGTGGCGTAAAAACCTTCATAGTCGTTGGCCAGAAGGTATTTCCAGCAATAGTGCTCAAGATCTCGGGTCTGCAGGAGGACGCGTCCCGGAAGGCTTCCGCGTCCGGCGCGCCCAGCCGTCTGCAGGAGCAGCTGAAAGGTGCGCTCGCTTGCGCGGTAATCGGGGAGATTAAGCCCCATATCGGCATCAGCGGCAATGACGAGAGTCACTTTGGGAAAATGATGCCCTTTGGAGAGCATTTGGGTACCCACGAGCACTTGTGCTTCTTCGTGGGCAAAAGCGGTGAGAATGGCTTCCAACTGGCCTGGACGGCGTGTGGAATCCCGGTCAAGCCGCAGTACGTTCTGGCCAAGAACCGAGGAAAGCTCTTCTGAAAGGCGTTCAGTTCCCTGCCCCATGGGCAGAAAGGACGCTGAGCCACAGCTGCTGCAAGGAGAGGGAAATGGACGTGAGAAGCCGCAATAATGGCAGACGAGCCGGCCGCGTGACTTGTGGTAGGTGAGACCGATTTCACAGTCAGGACAGCGCTCGGTTTTGCCGCATTCCAGGCAGTACATATGCGGGGAGAAGCCGCGCCGATTGATGAGAATGACCGCCTGTTCGCCCCGGGCGATGGTCGCTTGCAAAATTTCAAGGCTGTTGCGGGCCAAAAGCGGCACACTTTCAGAAAGTGACTTGCTCTCCCGTACATCCACCAGCTCAATGGGCGGAAGTTTTTGTCCTGAAATCCTGTCAGGCAGTCGCAGAATCTCCAGACGACCCGCATCTGCCGCATAATAGGTCCGAACATCGGGCGTGGCCGATCCCAAGAGCAGGAGCGCCCTGTGCTGCTGCGCTCTGAACCAGGCAATTTCCTTGGCGTGATAGCGTAAGCCATCTTCTTGCTTGAAAGAGGCGTCGTGTTCTTCGTCCAGGATGACCAAGCCGAGTTTTTCAACCGGTAAAAAGAGTGCTGAGCGAGTGCCGATGACAAGGCATGGGCCGTTTTTTTCCATGCTGCGCCAGGTACTTTCGCGCTGAGTAATAGACTGATAGCCGTGGTAGAAGACCACGGGTAGTTCCGGTGAGAGTGTGCGGGTATCGTTGAGGAGTTTGAAGGCCAGAGCGACTTCGGGAACCAAAAGGAAAACGCTTTGGCCGGCTTCAAGGCAGATTCTGGCCAGTGCCAGATAGACAGCGGTCTTGCCGCTGCCTGTGACTCCGAAGAGCAGGGCATTGGCTGCTTGGGCCTGATGCAGAAGTTTGCTGAGCGCGGCAACCGCTGCTTCTTGAGCTTGGGTGAGGGTAAAAGGCCGTTCGGCCGGTGGCAGAAGTTCACGACTTGTGCAGGAGAGCGCTTCTTCGTCGCTATCTACGGAAAGACGCAGATGACCGGCTTCACAGAGTTTTTTGATGGCTGCCGGAGCACCGCTGCCAAGGGCTGTGGCAAGCTGTTTGCGATTCTGCGGACCGTGATTGAAAAGATATTCTAAAATTTCAATCTGCACGGTGGCGTGCGGACGCACCGGCCAGGGAGGGTCACAGGCCAGATCGTAATTTTCCTCGTCACTGGCTGCTTGTTTTTTGGGGACAAGGGTGGCTTTGCCCTGCAAAAGTTCTGCCGCCCAAAGGGCGCGTTGCTTTTGGCTGGCCTGGGCAATGTCAGCCAGCTCTACGAGTCGTCTGCGGTTATTTTCTACAGTATGCAGCACCAGGGAGAGATTGCGCAGGCCAAGAGGCAGAAAGCCGCGAGCGATCTGACCAAATTCCTCCCCCTGACGCCTGGCCATCTGCCCAATCAGTTCGAGCAGATCGCCCGTGAGAAAGGGCTGCAGCTCAAGGGGCCAGAGCACAGGTTTGACGGTGATCTTGGGGCTGAGCGTGTTGACCGTGTCTGCTTCGACGATGATACCCGTTCGCCACGACTCTTTTTTGCGTCCCAAGGGCACAATGACGCGCAGACCCTTTTGCCAGAACGTGTCGGGGAAGACCTCAAGACTCTGGTAGGTCAAGACCGTATAGGGCGCACTGAGCAGGGCAATGTTTAGGAACATGGGCCTCAGCGGAGTTCTCTGGCCACGACCTCGCTGAGATCATCGGCATACTGACTGACCAGGCTTTCGTTTTCTCCTTCCACCATGATCCGGCAGAGGGGTTCTGTGCCCGAATAGCGTAACAGGACTCGTCCGCGTTTGCCTAAGGCTTCTTCGATAGCGGCTATGGTTTCGCCGATGGCTGGCCGTTCCTCAAAGGGCAGACGCTTTTGGATCTGCACATTCACCAGTTTCTGGGGGAAGAGTGTCAGCAGGCTGGCCATTTTGGAGAGAGGCTGATCTTTTTCACGCATGATGCGAAGAATCTGCAAGGCAGCAAGCAGACCATCTCCTGTGGTGCTCAGATTGCGGAATATCAGATGTCCCGACTGTTCGCCGCCGAACATGGCGCCGTTTTGGCGCATGCATTCGACCACATAGCGGTCGCCAACCTTGGTGCGAATTAGTTGGCCGCCCTGTTCCTGCATGAAGATTTCTAGCGCCAAATTGCTCATCACTGTGGCCACGAGCATTTTCCCTGGGAGTTCCCCGCGTTTGAGCATGGCCTGAGCGCAAATGGCCATGAGTTGGTCGCCGTCGAGGATTTTGCCATGCTCGTCCACCACAATCAGTCGATCCGCATCGCCGTCAAGGGCCAGCCCAACATCGGCGCGCACTTCACGGACTTTGGCGGCAACGACCTTGGGATGGAGGGAACCACAGTGATCATTGATATTGGTGCCATTGGGGGTGGTGCCGATTCTGAAGACTTCAGCGCCCAATTCTTCCAGAGCCAGCGGCGCTACCTTGTAGGCTGCGCCATTGGCGCAGTCGACAACAATGCGCAGACCCTGCAGGGTCATGTGAGGCGGAAAACAGCTCTTGGTGTAGACGATATAGCGGCCACCGGCATCTTCGATCTTGGTGGCGCGGCCAATGGCGGCGGCTTCGGGGTAGGGCCATTCCATATCGTTGTTCAGCACCATCTCGGCAATTTCGTTTTCTGTCTCGTCGAGCAGTTTATAGCCCTCGGCGTCGAAAAACTTGATGCCATTGTCGTAGAAAGGATTATGCGAGGCGGAAATCACGACACCAAGATCCGCACGCATATTGCGGGTCAGAAAGGAAATGGCTGGCGTTGGCAGTGGCCCTGTCATGATGACATGCATGCCCGCCGCACAGAGCCCGGCAGTTAAGGCCGATTCGAGCATATAACCTGAAAGCCGGGTATCTTTACCGATGACCACACGGTGGCCGTTTTCCCCCTGGCGAAAGCGGATGCCAGCGGCAATCCCAAGCCGCAGCGCAATATCTGCGGTCATGGGTTTCTTATTGACAGTGCCCCTGAGTCCATCGGTACCAAAAAAACGTTCTGCCATAGCCTTTCCTTCGTATTCTGCTGTTTGGGATGTAATGTTGTTGCTTTCCGCAGCCTATTTTTTTTGCTCGCGTTTCTCGCGTGGGGAGGGAATCTGCTCTTTGGGGTGTGCCATATGCTTTTTGCGTTTGGGCTTTGTCTCGAGCTTTTTTTCCTCGTGTTGGTCGTGCGGCAAGGGTTGCGGATGGCGCATTTCCTTGATCTGATCCCCTCTGAGGCGAGTGATAATGATCCACTCTTTGTCACTGCTGACTATTTCCATGCCTTCAGGCGGGGTAAAGTCCAGGCGTACACGCCGGCTTTCATCTTCCTGCATGTCCGGGGGCAGAGCCGTGACACGTAAACTTTTCAGATATTCCGTATCGCGCTGTTTGTAGTCCGGTACTTTGAGACGCAGGGTGACCTGATTGGGAGACATGGAGTAAAGACTGGCATCGGTGACCGCCAGGGTGATGTCATAGGCGCGGACCACTTCGACACGCTCACCCATGACTTCGTAGCTGACGCGTACCGACGGCGGGGAGATGGTGACATGGGGATAGTCTTCCGTTGAGATTTCTACGGGAATGTCCTTGGCCACAATGCCTTTGCCCATATCCGCGAGATCGACCCTAACGTCCAGGGGCAGACTTGCCAGTTGTTTGAGCTTGCGAATTTCGTTTTCCGGACCTTTAAAAACCACGGAATTTTGAGAGACCTTGTGGGCCACCACCAGCAGGTCGTTGTTGCTGCGGAATTGAACGTTGACGGGTACGCTGATGCTGTCAATGTATTCAGCGTGCAGACGGATTAAGGGAGGATCCATCTTTTGTATTTTGAAAGCCCGGTTTTGCGAGGGCGTGACAATTTTTTTCAACTCGTCGACCACGGAAAAGACATTGGTGCCCACCTTGAGGCTTGAGATGTCAATGGGCAGCGGAAAGCTCTCCGGTAATTTGTCGAGCAGGAGTTTTGGGCCTTTGACACGTTCCTTGACGGTATAGATGAGGCCACTGGTCACATAGAGCTCTTTGGGCTGGCCTTGATAATTGATCAAAAGGGTAATCTCAACTTCTGAAGTGGCGTGATAGACCACAAAATACCACATGCTCAAGGCCAGGCAGAGCGCCACGCAAAAGAGCTTGGGGCGCGAGACGGAGAATTTTGTTCGTCCTGGATTAAAGAATTTCATGCAAAATTTTCTCCAGAGCTGCGCCGTCGAGACTACGATTCAATTCTCCCCGCAAGGCCAAGGAAATTTCGCCCCGTTCTTCACTGACAACGAGCACGACAGCATCGCTGTCCAGGGTGATGCCGATCGCCGCACGGTGACGGGTGCCAAAATTCTGCCCCTTGGTTATGGCCAAGGGTAAAATGCAGCCGGCTGCGGCAATGCGTCCGCGACTGATGATCACGGCTCCGTCGTGAAGAGGAGAGCCCACATAGAAGATATTCAGCAGAAGGCGGCGTGAAATCTCGGCATCAAGGCGCTGTCCTTCCTGATCAATGAGATCACTCAGGGAAACAGAACGTTCAAAGACAATCAGCGCCCCGACACGCCGTCTGGCCATTTCCAGGCAGGCATCGATGATTTCCCTGCTCAATTCTTTGTTCAGCAGTTTCTTGCGGAAGTGGAACAAAGGGAAAATACCTATGTCTACAAGCGCCTTGCGGATATCAGGCTGAAAAATAACGATGATCAGAATAAAGAGGGAATCGAAAACGTGGGAGAGCAGCCAGGTGAGGGTATAGAGGCCAAAATATTCGGCAAAAGTATGCAGAATTTTTAGGCAGATCAGGCCGATGAGAACGGCTAGGGCTCGTGAGGTCCGTAAGCGCTGCAGAAGGTAGTAGAGAATCAGACTGACCGCAGCGATATCAATGGCGTGAATATAGTCGAAGTCCATAAGCCTGAGTTCCCGTTCTCTGTATACGCCCATTTCACGCAGAAAAAAATTCCTGCCTCGACGTTCAGCAACAGCGCTTGAAGAAACCTGGCAAGAAAAATTGATCCTCGAAAATGTGCTCAGAAAGCTTGTTTTTTCAGCACAGAAGGCCGTGACAGATATTTTGATAGGATATGTTTGCGTTGGCGAACACAGAAAAACTGTGAAAATACAGCCTCTCACGTCTTGCAGAAAGAAAAAATGGCGAAACGGCGTTGGGACTTGCTGGGAAAAATCACGGGACGTCAGAAGAGGACATTGGATCGTTCTGTGCTTTTTGTTGCATGGCCAGGGTCAAAAGCAGAGTGCGCCGTGTTTCGGCCACATGGTGCACCCGGTGCCAGAAAACTCCACGCTCCAAGAGGAGGGCGCAGGCTACTTGCGTGGGCAGGACGCGATCCTGCGTGGCGAGACCGAAAAGTTTTTGGAACAGGCTTTTCATGGAAAGGCCGACGAGCAGGGGGCGGCCGAAACTGAGAAAACGCGGAGCTGCCCTGAGCAGGGCCAGATTGTGCGAGAGATTTTTGCCAAAACCGATGCCCAGATCCAAGACGATGCGTTCTTCGGGCAGGCCGGCACGCACGAGGCGATTCATTTGCTCTGAGAAAAAACGGAGCTCTTCATCCACCACATCGCTGTAAACGGGATTGTCCTGCATCTCCCATGGCCGACCGCCTGAGTGCATGAGCACATAGCCGGGTTTCCAGCTCACCAGAACATCCAAAAGCTCCGGGTCCCAGCGGGCCGCAGAGATATCGTTGATGATGCTGCAGCCGCAGTCTAAGGCCATGGCCGCTGTTTTGGCGTGCCAGGTGTCCACCGAAAGGAAAGCGCCGCGGTTTTTGAGGCTCGTCAGAACAGGCAAAAGACGGGCACGTTCGTCAGCAGGATTCAGCGCTTGGGCATAGGGACGTGAAGATTCAGCGCCAAGGTCAAGAATATGAGCCCCTTGGGCAATCAAGTCCAGCGCCCGACGTATGGCCTGCCGAGGCCTGGGGGTACGGGTTTGGGCATAAAAGGAATCGTCGGTACAGTTGACGATTCCCATGATGCCAAAGGCTGAGCCAAAGGCCGGCTGATAGCCTGCGGCCAGACGCCAGGCTGGTCTCACGCCTTTTTGTCCGTATCGTTTAGATGATGCTCGGTGTCAGCCTCAGTATTGTCTTTTTCCAGTAAGAACTCGTCCTCTTTGTTCTGAGACTTTGCTGGTTGAGCTGGCTCCTTTTCTGTTTCCAGGCTTTCCATAGTCGGCAGCGGTTTGTTTTCCATCAAAAGGTCCAGCTCTTCGCCACTGATGGTTTCGCGTTCCAGCAGGGCTTCGGCGATGCGGTGCAGGATCTCAATATGTTCGCTGAGCAGCTCTTTGCAGTGAGCGTGGGCTTCATCGACAATTTTGCGGACTTCCACGTCCACCTGTCTTGCTGTTTCCTCGCTGAAATTCTTGTTTTGCACCCATTCGCGTCCGATAAAGACTTCTTCACCGGTCTCGCCAATGGAAAGTGTGCCGATGGCTTCACTCATGCCCCATTCGCAAACCATCTTGCGAGCGGTCTTGGTGACGCGCTCAATATCGTTGGAGGCACCTGTGGTGACTTCGTCGAAGACGATTTCTTCAGCCACGCGGCCACCGAGAAGGACAATCAGGCTGTTTTTGAGCCATTTGCGCGAATAGCCGTGACGGTCTTCGTCGGGCAGCTGCATCGTGATGCCCAGAGCTCTGCCGCGGGGAATAATGGTCACCTTGTGCACGGGATCTGTTCCGGGCAAAAGGCGGGCGGCCAAGGCATGACCTCCCTCGTGGTAGGCTGTGATGCGTTTTTCTTCATCAGAAAGAATCAGGCTTTTGCGTTCGCGCCCCATGAGAACCTTGTCTTTGGCGAATTCAAAGTCCTCCATGAGGAGCTTGTTCTGATTCTGTTTCGCGGCCTGCAATGCCGCTTCATTGACAAGGTTTTCCAGATCGGCGCCAGAAAAGCCTGGAGTGCCCTTGGCCAGAACGTCGAGATTGACGTTTTTGCCCAAGGGAGTCTTCTTGGTATGTACTTCCAGAATGCGTCGACGACCGCGTAAATCGGGGGTTGGGACAACGACCTGCCGGTCAAAGCGGCCGGGTCGCAGCAGAGCCGGGTCAAGGACATCGGGCCGGTTGGTGGCAGCGATGAGGATAACGCCTTCATTACTTTCAAAACCATCCATTTCCACGAGCAGCTGATTGAGGGTCTGTTCGCGTTCATCATGCCCTCCACCGAGACCTGCGCCGCGTTTACGTCCCACAGCATCAATTTCGTCGATGAAGATCAGGCAGGGGGCATTTTTTTTGCCCTGCACGAAAAGGTCGCGTACACGGGAGGCGCCTACGCCCACAAACATTTCCACAAAATCAGAACCGGAAATCGAGAAGAAGGGGACCCCGGCTTCGCCGGCCACAGCCCGGGCCAGTAGGGTTTTGCCTGTGCCTGGAGGGCCGATGAGCAGAACGCCTTTGGGAATACGTCCGCCAAGACGGGTGAATTTTTTGGGATTGGAGAGAAATTCCACGACTTCTGAGAGTTCTTCCTTGGCCTCGTCAACGCCTGCCACATCGGCAAAGGTGACTCGGTTGTTGTCACCGTCCTGATTGAGCATTCGCGCACGCGAACGACCAAAGCTCATGGCTTTGCCATTGCCAGTCTGCATCTGGCGCATAAAGAAAATCCAGACACCGACCAGAAGCAGCATGGGAAACCACGAAGCCAGAACAGAGACATACCACGACTGTTCCTCAGGCGGGTCTGCTTTGATTTCGACGTTTTTTTCTATGAGACGGTTCACGAGAGTCAGATCGCGAGGCGCATAGGCCTGAACTTCGCGATTGTCAGAGGTTTTGCCGATGAGGTTGGAGCCCTGTATGGTGACGCTGAGGAGTTGCCCCTCGTCGATACGGTTGAGGAAGTCAGTATACGAGATCCTGTTATGGCCTGACGGAGACTGCTGGAACATATTGAAGAGCATGACCATGGCCAGAATAATGATTATCCAGAGAACAAAATTGCGACCCATTGGATTCAACGCGAACCTCCCTTGCATTCTGCATCTGCAGTAAATATACTACATAACGACAGCTTGGCAATGCCTTTTGCCGGCGTAGCTGATAACATTTTTTTGCTGACACGCATGCCGGCCAAAGGCTTTATGAAAGCTTCTCGTGAGCGTTTTTTCCCTTGACAAAAGAGGGAAGATAATGTGATTGATTTTTTTGTTAGCGTCTAAAATCGGAGATGTTTCGTCACCGGTGTGGCGCCCGGCCTTCAAAGCCGGCGGAAGGTTGAAAAATCTTCGGTAGGTTCGACCCCTATGCATCTCCGCCATTCAGAAGTTGCTTGATCGCAAAAGGAGCCTTAACGGTCTTCTTTTTTTTTGCCCATGCTCAGTTTGCCAGCTGTGCCATCCGTATCTTAAGAGCGGATAGTTCCGCCACAGCAGAACAGCAAGTCTTCCCTTGCAATTCCGTGTCCACGCTTTCTTTTTTATACTCAGTCTACACGAAGCTGGAATTCGTCTGTGCAGGGCAGTGGCAATACCGGACTGCAAGTGTAATAGTCTTTCTTTGGCACGGGAGGATGTCAAGAGAACATTCTTGATCTGTTTTCCCGCGTTTTGTTTGAGAAAGCACCTGAGTAAGGTTTGCGTATGCATTTCACAATCTTCAAAAACATGGGCTGGCTGATTGTTGCCATTCTCCTTGCCTCATTGTCTATTTTCTTGGTCTCAAGCTATTTCATGAATCATGGTTTTGAAGAGCATTATCAGCAGGATATGGCAACCATGCGTCAGGTCGTGGAGAACGACCTGAATAATCTTCAGGATCGCCTGCTGCAAGAAGTGATTATGCTCTCGCGTTCCGTGGATCTGGAAAAGGCCTTCAAATCCGGGAACCCCATGCTTTTGGGCAATATGGCACGTGATGCCAAGGAACGTTTTCAGGCAAGCTTTGCGACCATTACCGACGCCAAGGGGAAGGTTTTGGCGAGGGGCCATTCCAATAAGGTCGGCGACAATATTGCCAACTCCACTGTGATGCACCAGGCCTTAAATGGCAATCCCATGGTGGATGTGGTCAGATTTCAGAATAACGGTCTTTCTGTCGGGGCAGCAGCGCCTGTGATCATTGACGGCCAGATTGTGGGTGCCTTGCTTTTTGGTGAAGCCTTTCGTAACCACACCTATGTCGACAGGATCAAAAAAGCCACCAATCTTGAGATGACGGTTTTTGACCACGACATGCGTCTGTCCACTACGCTCATGCGTCAGGGCATGCGGGCTGTGGGCACGCGTCTGGATAATCCTGAGGTCTTTGCGCGAGTCCTTGAGGCAGGTGAGATCTACGGAGCCGATGCCGATATTCTGGGGCGTTCTTACAAAACCGTCTACTGGCCAATGCACGACAGCCAGGGCAAAGTGCTTGGCATGTGGTTTATCGGCACAGAAGTGGAGGGTCTCCATAAGACTATTCTGACCATATCGGCGTCCTGTCTGGTGGCGACGCTGATCATCGCCATGGCGTTGAGTGCTCTGGGTATCGTTATTTTACGATCCTTGATTAATCCACTGGAAAAACGAGCCTATATTGATGTCCTGACTGGCATTACCAATCGAGCCGGTTTTGAAAAAGCGCTGGAGTATGTTTTTCGCAATCGCCCCAAGAGTGGCGCACTGTTCCTGATTGACCTCGATAATTTCAAATCCCTCAATGATTCTTTGGGGCATCCCGTAGGCGACGAATGTCTGAAACGAACAGCCTATCTGCTCAAGGAAGTCTTTAGAGAAACCGACATCGTGGCCAGGTTGGGTGGCGACGAGTTTATTGTTTTTGCCCCGACACTCAATGAGATCAGTGTCATTGAAGAAAAAGCCCAGGAATTTCTCGATGATGTGGTCTATAAATATATTCTGGATAATGGTCGCGAGCTGGTGATCACCGCAAGTATTGGTATTGCCATCTACCCCAGAGATGGACGTAGCTATACGCCACTCTATAATCATGCGGACAGCGCCCTGTATGCGGCCAAAAAAAGCGGACGCAACAAATACGCCCTTTTCGAAGAATAGTTCTGCAGCTCGTAGCACAAAAAAGCGCTTCGCCATGGCGGAGCGCTTTTTTTTTTGGTGTTAGCGGATACGTCTCCAGGTCTTGGGTGCGTCCAAGAACAGCGTTTCGACCTAAGGCGAGAGGCTGTGTCTGCGCAAGCTTGCGTTGAAAGATGTAAGAGAAAAAAATGGAAAAGCTGTGTCTTTCTCACAGAGGAAAATAGAGCAGATCTAGACAAAGAACTGGGAAATGTCTTGGAGAGAACTTTAACAAAAACTGCCATTTTTGGCTATTTTTTGTAAGTATTTTTATGAGCTAGGCCTTTGATCGGCGGTTTTTGCCATAATCCAGGCCCTGTCCAAGCTTTTGGTCAGAAACTTTTTTTTGAGGGCTGGCCACTCTTTTTCTCAACCAATACCCGGCTAAGCAGCTGAGAATACGGTTTTGAGCCTGTTTGACCAACGCCAAGCGCTACACAGAAATAGAGCCGCAGAAGACCAGGTTTTCGTCACAAAAATGAAAAATGGAGAAAAATTGAGAAAAATGGAGAAAAGTAATTTTTAGCCTGTGGAAAATTTTTTGGCAGATTCTGTGGAAAAGCGACAATTCTGGCATTCCCAAGCCAAGTGCTGCCAGTGACCGGAGCAGGCTTATGATTCTCCATTTTCTAAAAAAAAGTTAATGATATTAAGGTGTTACATTCACGATGGCATTGGGGGAAAAGTTTTCTCTGCCTTCTGCGAGACCGTTCTTTCTCCACTTTGCGCAAGCTCTTGCCTTGGGGTAGACAGCTTGCATGGAAACGCAATGCCAAGAAATTATGACGAAGCTTTCGCAGCGGCTGGAACCGGGTGTCTTTAAAATCTGGATCAAGCCTCTGGAAGCCAAGATCGTTGACGGCAGTCTGACCCTTACGGCTCCTAAGCCGTATATGGCTCAGTGGCTGCAAAGTAAGTTGCTCTCCGTGCTCGAGGGCTGTACGCGCGAAGTGCTGGGAGAGCAGGCGCAGGTGCGCATAGAAGCAAAGGCTTCTGAAACGCCGAGTCTGCCCAGACGGGTTCAGTCTTGGCTGCCGATGCTTACGCCGGTCAGGCAGCAGAGCAAAAACTGGCGCTACAATTTCAGCGATTTTGTTGTGGGCGAGAGCAATCGGGTGGCTGTCGCTGCAGCGAAAGATGTCTGCCGTCGTGACGGCGGCGTGCAAACGCTCTATGTTAATGCCCAGGCCGGTCTTGGCAAAACGCATTTGTCTCAGGCGGTTGGCCATGACATTACGGAAAACCCCGGGCGTACGGTTGACTACCTGACCGCCGAAGAATTTTCCGCGCGTTTTGTTGCGAGCCTGAAATCCAATGAAGTGGAGAGCTTTAAAGAGCGGCTGCGCAAGCTTGATGTGCTGTTATTTGAAGATGTGCATTTTTTGCAGAACAAGCCCAAAATTCAGGAAACAGCCCTCTCCGTGGTCAAGGCCATTCAGGATCATGGCGGCAGAGTCATTTTTACGTCTTCGTTTTCTCCCAGGGAATTGCAGAAGGTCGACAGTCAGCTCGTTTCCTCGTTTTGTTCAGGTATTTTGACGCAGATCGACCGTCCCGATGAGAGCATGCGCTGTGAGATCATTCAGCGTAAGGCGCAATCCATGCAGATGGCCATCAGTGATCAGGTCTGTTTGCTTCTGGCCAAACGCTTGGACAGCGATGTCAGACAGATCGAGTCCTGTCTGAAGAGTGTGATTTTCAAGGCAAAGCTTTTGCAGACGGAGATTACGCCGGATCTGGCCCTTGAGGTCCTTGCTCAGTACAGTGCCAGTACAAGTGTGGATCTGCAGTTTTTAAGCACGCTCGTTTGTGAACACCTGGGGCTTGAGCTCACAAGTCTGCATTCGCGTTCACGCTGTCAGAATCATGTCGTTGGCCGTAACACCATTTTTTATCTTGCGCGCAAGCATACTGATCTGACACTGAAGGAAATCGGCCAGCCCTTTAATCGCAGGCATTCAACCGTATTGCAGGGTATCACGTCCATAGAAAAGGAATTGGCCAAACAGTCCAGTCTGGGCCGACAGATTGCCCGTGTGCTGGATCTTGTAGAGGAAAAAGCTGGCTTGACCAGAACGGTCAGTGCGGGCCATTAGACGAGCCCGCAAAAAAAAAAACGCGTTTGCTTTCCCGCAGAAGCAAACGCGTTTTTTTTGTTGATGATACGTCTTAGCTTTCAGCCATGGCTTCAAGACTCAGGGTTGCCACCATCACCGCCTTGATGGTGTGCAGGCGATTTTCGGCTTCTTCAAAGACGAGATTGCGAGGTGATTCGAACACAGCGTCAGAGACTTCCATATAGGGTAGGCCAAAGCGCTGATAAATGCTTTCACCGATTTCGGTCTCGCGATTGTGAAAGCTCGGCAGGCAGTGCAAGAGTCGGCTCTGATCTTTGCCTGTGAGGCGAAAAACCTCTTCGGTGACCGCATAGGGCTTAAGCTGGGCAATACGTTCCGCCCAGACGCTGTCAGGTTCACCCATGGATACCCAGACATCGGTGTAGAGGAAGTCACAGTCTCTGACGCCCTCACTGATGTTTTCCGTGCGTGTGATTCTCGCTCCGGTTTTTTCAGCGATTTTCTGCGCTTTGGCGTAGATGGCGTCGCTGGTCCAGAGATTCTTGGGCGCCACGGAACGGAAATCCAGTCCCAGCAGAGCACTGCCCAGCATCAGGGAATTGCCCATATTGTAGCGGGCGTCACCGAGATAGGCCAGTTTCTGCGTGGAGAGCGGGCCCTGGGCGTTTTCCTGGATGGTCAGCATATCCGCGAGCAGCTGCGTGGGATGCCATTCATTGGTCAAACCATTCCAGACAGGCACTTCGGCGTAATGGGCCAGTGTCTCCACTCGGCTCTGCTCAAAACCGCGGTATTCAATGCCGGCAAAAAAACGGCTGAGGACCCGGGCAGTATCGGCCATAGACTCTTTTTTGCCTATCTGTGAACCCTGTGGCCCAAGATAGGTGACCTGCGCCCCCTGTTCGTGTGCGGCCACTTCAAAGGAGCAGCGGGTGCGTGTGGAATCTTTTTCAAAGATCAGGGCAATGTTTTTGCCAGCCAGATACGGCTTTTCCCGTTGAGCTTTGCGATCCTGCTTGAGGCGAGCAGCGAGTTTGAGCAGGGCAAGCAGTTCTTCGGGGCTGAAGTCTTCTTCCTTAAGAAAATCGCGGCCAAAAAATGTGTGCTTCACTTTTTGAGAACCTCATAGAGCATGCTGATTTCATCGCAATGGTAGAATTTGGGACATTTGCTGCATTCTGCCCAGACAATGGCTGGAAGCAGTTCACGACTGAAGGGGACAAAGCCGCAGCTGGCAAAGAATTTGTCAACAAGGGTAAAACAGAAGACCCGGGGGATTTCCAATGTACGGCAGCGATCGATGAGCTGGCCGACAATTTTTGCTCCCAAGCCACTGTGTTGACAGCTGGGATGCACGGCAAGGGATCTGACCTCAGCCAGATCGGCCCAGAGGACATTGAGCGCCGCACAGCCAACGACATATTCCTTGAGCTTGCCTGGTTTTTTGGGTTTGGCTGTGGCCACTATGTAGTCCTGCAGGTGCTGAAAAAGATACTGAGGACCGCGGGCCAACATGACGTTATTGGACGCATAGTGATTGATGAGGGCGCTCATCCCGTGGACATCGCCGACCTTAGCTGGTCGGATCGATATCTCTCCGATGTCTTGCGCGGCAAATTCTGGGAAAATAACCTGCTCGCCATGGCTGATCAGAGGAATATCCACGCTAGAACCTCCCTCGTTACGTAAAAATGGGCATAAAAAGGCTTATTTAGTCGCTTTTAGGAAAATGCTCAAGTAGATTTGACAAAAAGGCCCAAAAAAGTCTTTGCATGGCCTGCACGGCGAAGGCAAACGTTGCTGACGCAAGGGCCAGAGGCTGCTCTTGGCAGCTCCTTCAGGTTCAAGTCCTTGACAGCTGCGTGTTTGACGCTATCGTAGGGGGGATGGTGCAGATTTTGCACAAAGTATTGCTGGCCGCTTTTCAGGTCTCTGTGAGACCTGCTCTGTCTTCTGATGATTAGTCTAGTAAACCGCTGAGAGCAGCTATGGCGCAGTTATCGCAGCTTATTCCAACAACAGTCGGTATTCCCGAGATCCGCATGAGTACCATGGGGTATCTGCTCTGGATCTGCTGGCAAGGCAATTTGCCGGCGGCCGTCAATCAGACACTGGAAAACTACGGCGGCATGCAGATTTATCTGCATGAGGATCAGGGACAGTCCATCTGGTTTTTCTTTACCGAAGAAGTCTTTCTGGTTTTGGCGCGTCTGATTATTTGGGGCAATTTCAACGAACTTGCGGTCTGCGTGGAGCTTTTTCCTGGACGTCTGCAACTGGACCGTAAGGGAGAGATCAGCCTGCTCATTGATGCGGCGCTGCAGAATCAGGAAATCGTTGTCCCTGATAAGCTTGAAGTGTGGGTGCACCCCAAGAGTCGGGAGGAGCATTCGGTTCTGCCGGGCATCGAATTTGAGGAAAAGCGCGGCCGGCAGGGCATGGCCGTAGTCAACTGGTATGTGCCCATCGTAGATGTGCGCATGCCCTTTTCCTCTTCCCAGAGCTGGCTGATGGTCGTGCATCCTCTGGGGAATCCCCTTGACCGCGCTTTTCTCGATGGCTGGTACGCAACACTCAAGGAGCTCTCCGATCTTCTGCAGCAGCATAAAATTAAGTTTCTCGTGGAGGATAATTTCGTCATTATCTCCCTAGAGAACCTGTTGATGCTGCGCGGCTTCATGCGGGACTATTTGAAGCTCTGCCACGAACTTGACGATGCCGGCAACAACTGGCCCTGTGTCAGTGCGGTGGTTGACCGGGGGAATTTGAACTTCAGCGCCGATGTGCCGCAGAAAGTCAATCTGCACTGGCAGCACCTGGTGGCTGGTTTCCCCTACATTTCTTACCGTAATGCCTATCTTCTCGGCAAAGGTTTCCTTGTCCGTGATCTTCACTTTTCCGGCGATCAGATGACCATGGACGAGTGGTGCAATATTCAGCTCAATGTCAGCGATAGCCGCACCGAAACCATCTCCGTGTTCATGAGCGGCAAGCTAGCCGCAGCAGTCGGAGAGAACCCTGAATGCTTCTTCTGCGGCGTGCCCAGCCATTCCACGTTGGATTGTCCGACCCGCAAACTTCCCCGCAATGAAGAAGATGTCTGGTCATCAATGCGCCGCGTGGATTTGCAGGATGTCAATGCTGCCTTTCAGAGCATTGAAAAAACACTGGAAGAAACAGGCAGCAGCGGCCTGGTGACTCTGCTCAAGGAAGATGGCAGTCAAGCTTTGGTGCTGAAGGCGATCTTTGAAATTATCAAATACGCCCAATTGCGTAACGTGGAGCATTACTGGCTTTATCGTATGAAAGAGCCAGAACCGGGAGAAAAGCCTCTCAAGCGCGATGAACACATTGCCTGGGAGATGCTTGAACATCTCAACAAGGTTGAAAAAGGCGATCTTTTGTCCTTGTCCAAGCAGATGGATCAGCTTTTAGACGAGCATTCTCGCGATTCACGCGTGCACACCACAGCGGGTTTTCTTGCGGCCTACCGCGAGGATTTTGAGACGGCGGCCTCTGAATTTACGCGCGCGGCGGTTTTGACCTCCAATGTGCCTTTGCAGGCCTGGAACGAGTTTCTGGCTGCCCGCTGTGAAGAAGTGCAGGGCGCTTACGCCAAGGCCATTGGCCATTACACGCAGGTGGCCCGGGTGATCGCCAATGGTACGGAATGCCGCTATCGGGCACTGGTCTGCCGGGTGAAAATGGGTTTTGTGGAACAGACGCTGGATGAAGTCTTGTCTCTGGTCGATGAGGATCCGTTGATTTTTAACCGTTTTCTCATTGATCCGGGTTTGGAACGTGGGCGTATCCTCATTCTTTCGACACTTTTCTCCCGCTGGAGCGAGGCCGAAAAGCGGGCTGAGCAGGAAAGAGACAAAATAACCAGTATTCGTCGGGAATTTGAGGCCTGGTTTGAGGAGAAGCATCCTTTTTATCTGAGTTTTGGACCACAATTGGCAAGCATTGAACGACTGGCCGAAATCAAAAACTATGTTGCCTATCTTGAACTGGTGGAAGGTCGGCCCAAATTGGAAGAATCTCTGCAGACGCAAATAGAAAAAGAAATTGAGGATTTGCGGGGTCGCTACAAGGCCTATCTCAATGCCCTGCAGGTTGTGCGCGATGAAGCCTCCTGGTTTCCTTTTCCCTCGGCTCTGAAGGAATTTGGTCGGGAGTTCAACGAAGCTGCGGGTATTCTGAACTGGGCCTATTCCAGCAACTTTAAAGATGTTTCGGTCTTTCATCAGGCCAGCGGTGCGCTTTCCCAGCTCAATACGCTCCTGCAGAAGCTCAAACATCGACTGAAAAGTCTGCGTTTTGTCCGTGACGCCACACTGTTTTCCATGACCATGGGCAAGACCTTCTTTGTGGTGGAAATTGTTTTCATTATTCTGGCCCTGACCTTTGTTTTGGTTGTCGGCTTTTTCGGCCAAAATCTGCATCTGGGCTGGCTCAAAGCGTTGATTACAGCCAATAAAATTTCCATTTTGGAAGTGCTCTTGGTGGTGGTGTCCGTTTTGAGTCTGGGTATTGCGGCGCTGCGCACCACACTGATTTTTGATTCGCGACGCGACAAGCTTGTGGAGCAAGCCAAGTCGACCAGAGAGCAGGAACAGCAGGCTAGGCTCAGCAAAATTCGGCAGCAGCAGCAAGAAAAAGCGGCGGTTTTGCGCAAACAGCAGGAGGAGGAACGCAAGGCCGAATTGAAGCGGGAGCTGCGTGAGCGATTGGATGAGTAAGAGCCGTTGGGCTCTTTGTGGCTTGAAATTGGCTGTCTTTTGGGAAAACAACTGTCTTTTTTTTGAAAATCAAGACGGAGGCAGCGCTTGATCCTACGGGAGATGCGCTGAAAAAAAACGGATGACCTATTTCACCAAGAAAATTATGCAGATTGTGGGGATTTTTTTTGTGCTGCTGACCCTGCTTTTGCTTGGTCAGATCGACAGTATTGCCTTGCAGTGCACAGAGGCCTTTTTCCCGGGCTTTGGCGTTCCGGTCTGCCTGGCTCTGGTTGCCCTAGAAGCGTTAGCGATCTATGCCCTCTATCGCTCGCTGTTTGGTCGACCAAGTCGGCTTGTGCTCAAAGAAACGGCCACAAGCGAGGAACGTGAGGCCTTTACCCGTGAAATGCGCCACAGACTGGCCCACAATCCCCATATTGTGAAAGCCCAACTCAATGTCAATGATGCGGATTTTTTGAACAAGGCCATGAGTCATCTCGACGAACTGGCCGATGCGGAAATTCGCGCCAATGGGAAGAAAGTTTTTTTAGGCACGGCACTTTCACAAAATGGCCGGCTTGATGCGCTCATTGTCTTTTTCTCTCTGTGTCGCATGGTCTGGCGGATTTCCGCTATTTACAATCAACGTCCCACGGCCCAGGAAATCATCAGTGTCTGTTCCACGGTCTCTTCTTCCACCTTTGTGGCCTTTTCCATTGAGGCCTTGGATATTCCCCAGACTATTACAGACACCATGAATGAGTTGATGCCCAGTGTGGCTCCAGCCATGGCCGCCTCATCTGTGCCATTTTTGGGCTCGGCCATCCACGTTTTCACGCAGTCTCTGATCGATGGGGCAGCCAATTGTCTTCTGGCTGTGAGAGCCGGGGTCATTACACGGCGTGCCTACCGTTTTGCCATGAACGGGGGCGAGGAGACGTTACGGCGTGCCTGTGTCAAGGAAACGGCCGGTATGATGGTCGATATCTCTCAGGAAGCCGTGAGCTGTGTGGTTTCAACGCTCAAGAAGGAATTCCAGGATCTTTCCTTGGAAAGCGGCAAGAAGCTTGTGAGTCAGGCCGGCTCCATGACCGTGAATCTGGGCGCAAGTGCTGTCAATGTGGTCAAGGAAGGTGTTTCCAGTGCGGCAGTGGGTGTCGCCAACTTTGCCTGTGAAAAGACAGGTCAGGCCGTTTGCGCAGTGAAAGACGGCGTCAGCCAGTCCGCAAGCTTGGCAGGCAGCGCTGTGGATACGGTTAAGGAAGGGATGAGCCAGGCAGCTCAGGGCGTTGTGAACTTTGCCCAGAAAAAGACCGAAAATGCCGTCTGCGCAGTGAAGGACGGTGTCTTAGGAACGGCTCAGCTGGCCAGTCAGACCGTGGATACGGTTAAGGAAGGGATGAGTCAGGCAGCCCATGGTGTTGTGAACTTTGCCCAGAAAAAGACCGAAGATGCCGTCCATGTGGTGAAGGATGGCGTGGCCATAGTGGGCAATGGCGCTGAAAAAGTGGTTAGCGTGGTCAAAGACGGCGCCGGTCAAATGCTCAGTGTTGGCAGCCGCGGTCTGAATCAGGCACAGGAAACCGGGCGGAAGCTTGTGGATTTTGTATCGAATACGGGCCAATCGGTGTGGCACAGAATTGCTGGCAGGAAGGACGCGTGAGGAGGATGCCATGGCTGAACTGAAAGATTTTGCAATGAGCGATATCGATTGGAACATGTCGCCAGAGCAGGCTGTTACCATGTATCTTGAATGGGGCAATAACGGCTGGAACAGAGATCACCCTCCGGTGCGTACGGCAAGTGATGTTTCCCTGTATTTTGTGGTGGATAGCTGGCAGGATCCTCCGGTGATCCGGCTAGTGCGCCGGAATATGGAAAAAGCCGAGGATTTGCTCTGTGTGCCCATGCCCGAAGAGCTTATTACCCATTACCGGGCGGTGCATGGTACTTGGCGGGGGATCAGTGAACCGGTGCCCGAGGTCAAAGACTGGCTGAAAAAACAATTGGAAGCAGAGCATTAGCGCGGACGAAAACCGGGAATGCTGGCTTTCTTTTCCAGCCAATGCAAAAGCACGGTGGCAATGCTCACCATGCACAGATAGTAAAGGCCTACAGCCAGAAAGACTTCCATGAAGCGAAAGGTGTCCGAAGCGACGACTTTGCCTTCGCCCATGAGCTCCATGCAGGTGACAAGATAGGCTAGGGAGCTGTATTTGATGAGATAGATGATCTCATTGCCGCAACCGGGGAGGGCCCGTCTGGCGGCCTGCGGAATGATGATCCAGAGTATGGTTTTGAGTGGTGTGAAACCGAGCGCCTTCGCCGCCTGGATCTGGCCTTTGTGGATGGAGAGCAGAGCTCCGCGGATATATTCTGATTGATAGGCTGAGGTGCAGATGATGAAGGACGTCAGCGCCGCTCCATAGGGCTCAAAAAAGACGCCGAGTTTAGGCAGCGCATAATAGATGAACATCAGCTGAATAGCCAGGGGGACGCCGCGCACAAGCGCTGTGAAGGCGTCCCCCAGTTTTTTGACGAAACGACTGCCGTAGGTGCGTGTGCAGCCAAGCACGACCCCAAACACAAAGCCTATCAACGAGGCCGGGATGATCAGCGCCAGAGAAACTACAAGACCCCGATTGAGGGCCGGCAGAAGCTCTTCTTGAAAAAAAAGCAGGTCAAGACTCATAGTGTTTTTGTGCGCATTGACCCCTTTGGGGTTGTCTGCGGGTAGGACGGGCAAAGATCAGGATCGCTTGCTTGGAATGTATTTTTTTTACGCGGCAGAGGCTAAGCAGGCTATCTGATTGCGGTTACACCGAAGCCAGGCTGTTATAGAACTGTTTGGTTCGGCTTTGTGCGTTTTCGCCCAAGAGACTTTCAGGCGGTCCTTGTTCAACGATGTGTCCGTTTTCCATGAAAATGATCTCACTGCTGATGGCTCTGATAAAGTCCATCTGATGCGTGGCCATGATCATGGTCATACCGCCGCTGGCCAAATCTCGAATGACCGCAAGCACTTCACCGACCAGCTCGGGGTCGAGAGCTGAGGTGGGTTCATCCAGCAAAAGCACCAGAGGGTCCATGGCCAGGGCTCTGGCAAAGGCCACCCGCTGTTTTTGACCACCTGAGAGCTGGGCCGGATAGAGTTCGCGCTGCTCGGCCAAGTTGACACGCTCAAGTTCTTGCATGGCACGTTTTTTGGCTTCTTCCTTGGACATTCCGCGTACCTTGCGCAAAGCAATGGACACGTTTTCAATGGCCGTGAGATGGTCGAAGAGCTTGAAGTCTTGAAAGATCATGCCGACCTTTGTGCGATAACAGCAGAGTTCTTTGGCATTTTGCGTCATCACCTCGCGGCCTTCAAGCAAGATCTGGCCAGAATCCGCTTGCGTGAGCACATTGATGCACTGCAACAAGGTGCTTTTGCCTGCTCCCGACGGACCGATGAGCACTTTGAGTTCGCCCTTGTGCAGGGTAAGACTGCAGTGACTGAGAATGCTTTTGGGGCCGACACTCAAGGAGATGTCCTTGACCTCGAGAATTACTTGCTCGTTCATAGGGCCTCCCCGCTCACCGAAGTATATCCAGGGATGTGTAGCCGTTTTTCC
Organism: Desulfovibrio sp.; assembly: GCA_024699605.1. Lineage (GTDB taxonomy): Bacteria > Desulfobacterota > Desulfovibrionia > Desulfovibrionales > Desulfovibrionaceae > Desulfovibrio. The sequence goes on from JAILPJ010000075.1 coordinate 27,755, forward strand.
AATTTTGCCAGGATTTTGACAATAATCAGGGTCAGCACAAAATAGATGGCGCCGGCACAGGCGTAGAGAGCCAGATGCTCATGCGTGCGTGCGGCAGCAAAAGCCGTTCTGGCCATGATGTCCTGGGTGCCGAGGACAAAGCAGATCGCCGAATCCTTGAGGAGAATGGAGTATTCGTTGGACCAGCCAGGAATGGAAAGCCTGAGTGCCTGCGGAATGATAATGCTTCTGATAGCCTGAGAATCCTTCATGCCCAAGGCTCTGGCGGCCTTCATCTGCCCCGGACGGAGGCTGAGGATGGCGCCGCGGAAGATCTGAGACTGATAGGCCGTACTTGTTAGGCCAAGTACCACGCAGCTGATCAGAAAGGGTTGTACGGGCAGGGAGAGCGCCACAAAGAGACCATAGCCGAGAAAGAGCAGTACAAGGATGGGAAAACCCCTGAAAAACCAGATATAAATATGGATCAGAGCGCGCTGCCAAGAACGCCCATAGACCTGCAGAATGGCAAAAAAAAGGCCCAGTACAAGGCCAATGGCAAGGGCAGCAAAGACAATGCCAAGGGTGACGAGGGAACCGGAGAGAATGGACGGCAGAGCGCCGATGACGACGGAGAGGGAGTGCATAGCAATCGCAGGGAGAGAAAAAAGGATGGGAAGGTGTAAGACACCTTCCCAGAACGCCCATTACTTATTCATGTATTTTTTCTGCAATTCTTTCCAGTAAGGATCTCTCATCAGTTGCACAAAACCTTCATCCACCAGCTTGCGCAGCTCGTCGGCATCCTTACGCATGGCGACACCAAAATTGTCAGGATCACCGTGGGTACCCACTTTTTTGATCTTGCGATTTTTGGCAATGGCGTCATCGGCTGGCAACTCGTCCATGAAGGCTGCTTCAATGCGTCCGTTGAGCACGTCTTCAATGGCGAGAGGGGCACTGTCATAGTAGCGGAAGGTAAAGGGATAGCCTTTTTCCTTCTGTTCCTTTTTCAAGGCAGCCGCTTCCGAGGTGCCACGCTGCACGCCCAGTTGAATTTTGCCTGTGAGTATGTCCTTGGGGGTCAGTTTGGAATTGTCCTTGGTCACAAAAACGCGCCAGACTTTCCAGTAGGGATTGGAGAACTGCACAACCTTGGCCCGTTCCTCGGTGATGCTCATGCCCGAGCAGATCATGTCGATTTCACCGGCATTCAGGGCAGGAATGATTCCATCCCAGGCCATGGGTTTATGAGAAACGGTAAAGCCCATTTTCTGGGCAATCCAATTCATGGCGTCAACATCGAAACCAGCAGGTTGGCCTGTTTTTTCATCGACATAGGCAAAGGGGGGATAGTTGGGATCAATACCGTTGATGTAACTTTTGGCTTGGCTTTGAGCGGGGAGAGCGAAGTAGAGAGCGCAGGCAAGGAAAAGAAGAATTTTTTTCATCAAATTTTCAGCGTGCTTGTCAAAGGCCAAAGCGACGCTGCCTCCAGAAAAAACGTTTGCTGAACAAGGGCCAGAAGGCCGACCTGAGTTTTTTAGGGCAACTTGAGCAAATAGTCTCTAGCATAAGAGCTCTCCTGTGACAAGAGAGTCGTTGCTCATGCGCTTTAGCGGACCCTGCTGGCCTTAGGCCTGGTCCTTGGGTTGATCGGCGATTGCCGCTGAAAGTTCTGCTTCACAGGCAATTTTGCCGTCGACCATGGCGCGCGCGTGCATCTTGCAGACCCCCATTTTGAGTCGCAGGTTGTCGCAGAAAAGATCCAGCCGATCTCCGGGCACCACTTGCCTGCGGAATTTTGCCCCGTCCACGCCTCGAAAGAGAAAAAGTTTGCCAGTGACATCAGTTTCGCCGGCAATGCCCAAAATACCGCCGGCCTGAGCCATGGCCTCGAGAATCAGGACGCCAGGCATGATGGGAATACCAGGGAAATGCCCCTGAAAAAATGGCTCATTATACGTGACATTTTTATAAGCGTGGATGTGTGAGCCTGGTACGCATTCCACAACGCGATCCACAAGCAGAAAAGGGTAACGGTGAGGCAGCATTTGCATAATCTGCTGCAGAGAGAGAGCTTGGGTGTTTTGTGACATGAACGACTCCGAAATCATGAAAAAAGCCTCCTGCCGGCGCAGGAGGCTTTACACAAAAGAACTCTTATTTTTTCAAGTCAATCTTATTGTCTTTGTAGAGCTGATTGATTTCCTTGAGAACATCATCCGTCAGATTCATGGCCGTGTCGGCAAAGAGCACGCCGCCCTGGCCCACATCGAGGATCAGATTGAAGCCTTTGGCTTCAGCGACCTTTTTCGAGGCGGCAAAAATGTGTGAAACCATCTTCTGATTGTATTGAACCTGTTCCTGCTCGGCCTTTTGCATCAGTGTTCTGAACTTCTGATCAAGAGTCTGTTTTTCACGAATAAATTCAACGCGTTTCTTTTCTCCGATCTTGGGATTCTTGAGTTCTTCAGCTCGTTTTTTCAGGGCTTCTCCCTGTTTTTCCAGCTTTTTTTGCTCATCACCGTACTTCTTCTGCATGTGATCCTTGATCGCCTTGGCCATGTCGCTTTCCATGACTACAGTCTGTACATCGACGATGCCGATTTTCAGCTCTGCGGCGTTCACCGTACCGTAACTGAGCAATCCTACCATGAGCATACAGGCCAGCAATACACTACGCATGAAAAACATCCTCCGTCTTGAACGGTTTTGTGCTATGAAAAGGTGGACTTACATAGCGCCGTTCGCTGATGGTGTCAAGGTATTTTGTACGGTGTGCTTTTCGTTGAGCTTGGTGCGGTAGGCGAGTATGCCTTCGGCCAGGCCCTGCGCCAAGAGTTCACGGTAGCGGTTGCTGGCGAGCCTTTTGGCTTCTTGGGTATTGGTGCAGTAGCCCAGTTCCACAAGGACTGCCGGCATTCTGGCTCCAATGAGAACGTGGAAGGGCGCGGACTTGGTCCCATTGTTGCGGACTTCAAGACCGTTGCGCTTCAGGCGTGAAATGGTCACGCGCTGGATATCCTGAGCGAGACTGGCTGATTCATCGACCTTGGCCGTGAGCATGATATCGGTCAGGACCTTTTGCATATCCTTCAAACGGCGGTCACTGCCCACGTTTTCAAAAGCCGCTACCCGTGCTGCTTCAGGCGTTCTGGCGAGATTGAGGTAATAGGTCTCAAGGCCTTGGATTTGCTCGCTGTCGCAGGCATTGATGTGGATGGAGATGAATAAGTCCGCTCCCTGCGCATTGGCCAGGGCCGTGCGTTGACTGAGAGAAAGGAACGTATCGGATGTGCGCGAATAAATGACTCTGAGTCCGTTGCGTTCAAGCAGACGCCCCAGGGTTTTGGCGACATCCATGACGACGAGCTTTTCTACGATATTGTTGTGATAGGTGCCAGGATCCTTGCCGCCGTGACCGGCATCAATAAAGACCGTTTCCACGGAAAGACCGAGTTGTCTGGCGAGTCCGCAGGCATCGAGAACCTTTTGATTTTTCAGGGGCTTGGGGGGGGCGGGCTTTTCAGCGTAGTTTGTGCCGCTCTGACTGCTTTTGGGCTGGGCCTTCTGGCTCGCATCCACGAGGATGATGAGCGTGTGGGAGCCGTTTTCACGATTGATGTCAAAACGCTTGGCATCGCGCAGATCAAAACGTAACTGCGAAGTCTTTTTATCCACAGAAATTGCGGTCAAAAGGCTGCCTTGAATCTTCACGCCCCTGGTGATGGATTGGGCCACTTCCGTCTTGCCGAGAGTCAAAAAGAGGCGCTTGGCAGAACCCTTACCCTGTGGGACGAGCTTGGCCTGGAATTCTGTGGCTCCGGTCAGTTCAAGGCTAATGCGCACATGCTGCTTATCAGGCGATGTCCAGGTGACGGTCTCAAGCAAAACAGGTCCATCATTGCCGTCATCGTGCGTTACCTGCGCCAGCAGTTTGCGCGCCTGAGGAGCCCTGTCAGCCGCGGGATAGCGCTTGAGCAGATCCGTTAAGACTCTGCGGGCTTCGCGTTCATCATGCAGAGGGCCTGAGAGAATGTTTGCCGCCTGCAAAAGAGCATCGTCAGCCAACGGCGAAGCGGCAAAGTACTGTGGCAGGGATTGATAGATCTCCTGGGCACCACGGAAATCCGCATTGACATGGGAACACTTGGCGAGATTGTGACGGCTTTCTGCCGCTGAGAAAAGTGCCTGAGCGGCCAGGGCTTGATCCTGGCTTTGTCTGTGGATGGCCAAAAAGTCGGCTTCGAGATTTTCCCAGGGCTGCCGCCAGCAGGAACGATTGCTGTCCGCCAGAAGATCGTGCATGCGCTTCAGGGCTTGTGCGTAGTGTTGCTTGGCTCTGTTGTTGGTGTTGGCAGGACGCTGATCCTGTTCATTGGCTGGCTTGTTCTCTGAGCGGACGACAGCTTGCGCAGCCTGCGTGGGCTTGCCATTTCTGGCCGCGATCAGTGTCTTTTCCAGTGCCTTGGCATCAGTAAGCATATCGCCGGAGGGATACTGCGTTCTGATGCGGCCGAGCAGTTCCAGCGCCTTTGTGTCGTCTCGAAGCCATGCGGCGTGAAGCTTGGCCGCACGGTAGAGCGCATCGTCAGCCAGGGGACTTGCTGGATGATTGGATGCCACTTTTTCGTAACAGGCCGTGGCACGCTTGACATCGGCATTGGAAAAAGAATTTTTGGCAAGGCCCTCGAGGGCTTCGGCAGAACGGAAGAGGGCAGCCGGTCGATTCGGCCAGCTGGTGTCGTCATTGTAGATGGCGAGGAATTTTGAAGCGAGTGCTTCCCATGAGGAACGATATTTGGCCAGTTTGGAATCACTAGCCAGCCTGAGCAGTTCCGTCTTGGCCTGGGAGTAGCGCTGCGGCGTTGGCGGCAGGGCGCTGTGGCCAAGATCCTGAAACGTCACCACAAGAAGGCAGATGGCCACAAGAAAACAAAAGGGTGGCAGAATATTGCGTAGTAGCAGGGATCGCGTTTCAGAGCTCAGGTGAGATATTTTCATAGTCCATCAGCAGGCCAATGCCTAATAGAACCTGCTGCCTCCTTCAATGTAGACAAGGCTTGGACAGCCTTTTTTTGTTTTTGGCAAAACCTCCCAGTCAATAGTCTCAACGCTGTTTTGACAAAAAACTTTAGGTTAGCCCTGTTCCGGTCTGAGGAGAGGGAAGAGAATCACTTCACGAATAGAGGGCGCATCAGTGAGCAGCATCACCAGTCGGTCGATGCCGATACCTTCGCCCGCAGCTGGCGGCATGCCGTATTCCAGGGCACGCAGATAGTCTTCGTCCATACTATGGGCTTCTTCGTCACCAGCTTCGCGTTCGCGCATCTGATCTTCAAAACGCGCCCGCTGATCAATGGGATCGTTCAGTTCTGAAAAAGCATTGGCCAGTTCACGGCCCGTGATGAACAGTTCAAAACGATCCGTAAGCAGGGGATTCTCATCGTTGCGGCGTGAAAGGGGCGAAATAGCTGCTGGATAATGATAGATGAAATGTGGCTGAATGAGCTTTTCTTCCACATCCAGGTCAAAGAGTTTGGCCTGCAGCTTTTGCAGGTTTTCGGTTTCCGTGGCTTTTTCGCCGCGCTTTTTGATGTATTCACGCACCTTGCCGTAATCATTATAGAATTCAGGCTTGTGGCCGCCGATCTGTTCCAGTGAGTCGTAGAAGGTCATGCGTTTCCAGGTGCCGGGCGTCAGATCGATTTCCGTGCCCTGGTAGGTGACCTTGGTTGAGCCAACGACCTTGGTGGCCAGATGACCGAAAAGTTCTTCGGTGAGATCCATGAGGTGGGTGAAATTGGCATAGGCCCAGTAGAATTCACAGGTGGTGAATTCAGGATTGTGGCGGGTGTCAATGCCTTCGTTGCGGAAGCAGCGGTTGAGTTCAAAAACTTTTTCAAAACCGCCCACCAGGAGGCGTTTGAGATAGAGTTCCGGCGCAATGCGCATGAAGAGCTGCATGTCCAGGGTGTTGTGATAGGTCACAAACGGCTTGGCCTGAGCTCCGCCGGCGAGAGGCTGCATCATGGGTGTTTCCACTTCCATGAAACCCTTCCCTTCCATGAAGACGCGAAACTCATGGACGATCAGGCTGCGCTTGCGAAAGATTTCACGCGTTTTGGGAGAGACGATGAGGTCGACATATCGCTGACGATAGCGAGTTTCCATGTCCTTGAGCCCGTGGTATTTTTCGGGCAGGGTACGCATGGAGCGTGTGACGAGACAGATCTGGGTACAGGAAATGGTCAGCTCTCCGGTCTTGGTACGAAACGCTGTTCCGGCCAGACCAATAATGTCACCTATGTCGAATTTTTTGACGATCTTGTAGCATTCGTCACCCAGTGTATCTCTGGAAACGTGACACTGAATGCGTCCGCTCTGATCCTGAATGGTCATAAAGGCGGCTTTGCCAAAAGAACGCAGGGCAATAATGCGGCCGGCAATACCAGATAGCGGTTCAGCAGCACTCAGCGCTTGTTCGTCCAGATCGCCGTAATTGGCCAGAACCCAGGAAATCTCGTGTTCCTTTTTGAAGCTATTGGGAAAGAGCTTGACGCCGGCGTCGAGCAGATCACAGGCTTTATTGGCTCTGTTCTTAATAACTTCGTTGAGTTCGTCACGCAGGGCAAAGTTTTCGAGCATCGGCATGAAATAGGAAACGTATGGCGATTTGCTCGCCAGCTTAACCTGCGGTTTTTTGTCTTTTTCCCGGGTTTCCACTCTAGTCTCCTCAAAAGGGAGACCCCGTGCTTGGATCACAGGGTCTAAAAAAACAATACGACAAGAAAATTTTTTATGCTTTTTTATGCTGACCGTCAAACGTTTTTGCCCCTCAGCCACGAGCTTTTTCCGGGGCATTTCCTTTCAGCTGATCGAGGTTGAGCGTATACTTTTTCTGAAAAAACTGAAAAAATTCTTGAAAGCAGGCGTGCTTTAGGTCATACTAGAGAAATGTCTTTCGAACTTTTCGTGGCTTCGCGCTACCTCTTTGCCAAGCGCAAACAGGCCTTCATTTATGTCATTTCTGTGATGGCGGTTTTGGGGGTTGCGCTTGGCGTCGCAGCCTTGGTGATCGTCCTTGGTGTCTACAACGGCATGACCACAGATATGCGCGACAAAATTCTGGGAGCCAATGCCCACGGTGTCGTTTTGAGCTATCATCAGCGGGCTTTTGCGGAAAATCAGGATTTGCAGCAGCGCGTTCAACGCGTTCCCGGCATCACCGGTACAACGCCCTTTATTTATTCTGAGGGTATGCTTTCCTCCCCTGGCAACAACGCCAAGGGCATAGTGGTGAGGGGCATTGATCCTGCTTCCGCGGCTTCGGTGATCACCATGCTGCGCAATCTCAAGGAAGGCAGCCTGGACAATCTTCAGGCGCAAGAGACAAATGGCATCATTGTGGGGGCTGAACTTGCCAAAAGGCTGCGCCTTGAGCTTGGCAGTCGCGTCAACCTCCTTTCGCCTTCGGGTCAGAAAAGTGCTGCTGGCTACAGCCCACAGATTCAGGCCTTCACTGTTGCGGGGATTTTCAAGACAGGGATGTTTGAGTATGACACATCCCTGGCTTTTGTGACCTTGGCTTCTGCCCGCAAGGTTATGGGACTGCCCGCAGACTTTCTTTCGGGCATTGAGTTTACGGTCAACGATGTCTTTGCCGTGGACGAGATCGCAGCAAGATTGACGCAGAATCTGGAAGCGCCCTTTTATGTGCGAACCTGGACGGAAATGAACGCCAATCTTTTTGCCGCTCTCAAGCTGGAAAAAATCGGCATGTTCATTCTTCTGGCCATGGTGGTACTCATCGGCTCGTTTTCCATTGTGGCGACGCTCGTCATGCTGGTCATGGAAAAGACCAAGGATATCGCCATCATGATGAGCATGGGCGCCACACCGGCCATGATTCGCAAAATTTTCATGCTGCAGGGGACAATTATCGGCTTTTTCGGCACGCTTCTCGGCTATGTTCTGGGATTGACCGTGGGCTATCTGCTGAAACGCTATCAGTTCATCAAACTGCCGGAAAATGTTTACACACTGGACCATTTGCCCATTATTATCACTGTGCAAGATGTGCTGATTATTGGTGCCAGCGCTATGCTGCTTTGTTTTTTGGCAACGCTCTATCCCTCGCGTCAGGCAGCTCGTCTCGTGCCCACGGAAGCCCTGCGTTATGAGTGATCGCCATGACAGCCATTTATGAATTTTCCAAGGTCAGTCGCTCATTCGTAGGACCCGGTGAACAGCTGCAGATTCTTCGGGAGCTTTCTTTCAGCGTCGAGAGCGGTGAAGCGTTGACCATCGTCGGAGCGAGTGGTTCAGGCAAATCAACCCTTCTGCATCTCATGGGAGCCCTGGATAGCCCGACTTCTGGAACTATTTTTTTTGACGGCAAAGATCTGGCGGCCATGAGCCCGAGTGAACGAGCCAATTTTCGAAATCGTGAACTGGGCTTTGTTTTTCAATTCCACCATCTTTTGCCTGAGTTTTCTGCTGAAGAAAATGTGGCCATGCCCAGGCTGATTGCTGGCAGCCCCTTGGCAACCATTCTGCCCACGGCCCGAGAACTGCTGGAGCGGGTGGGCTTAGCAGCTCGCATGCAGTCGAAAATCTCCACCCTTTCGGGCGGGGAGAGGCAGAGAGTAGCCATTGCCCGTGCGCTTTTGGCAAAGCCCAGGGTCGTTTTGGCCGACGAGCCCACGGGGAATCTCGACTCGTCAACGGGAACACAGATTGAAGATCTTTTGCTCGAACTGAATCGCGAAATGGGGACGACCTTGGTCATAGTTACCCATAATCTCCAGCTTGCTGCCCGCATGGACCGATGCCTTGAGCTGAGTGCAGGTGCGTTAACACCTCTGACTTGTGAGCGCTAAATTGGCAGAAAAGGCTGAGATGCGCGACTGCTGTGGGAAACGGGCTTGCCAAGCAGGTCCAATCGGGTAAAACGAGAGTTTTTGAGTTAGTTGCTCTTTGTGGTTTGCGCAGGTTCTGTAGACGCAAAGAGCCTCGATATTTTGGTGAGAGGCAACGGCTCACGGCCGTAGAAAGAAGACCTTTTGGAGGCGGCATTATTCCCTGTTCTGTACGGGGATTGCCGAAGACGACATTGATGAAACATGTCTTTCTGAAACTCTGTGTACGGATGGTGCTTCTGACGCTTTGTCTTGTGGTGCTTCAGGCGGGAGAAAGCTTGGCGGCTCCACAGGGCAAACGAGTTCTGGTTCTGCCTTTTCAGGCCGTTGCCGGACCTGAAATGCCCAATGCGACTTCGACTATCCCAGAGCAGATTATTTCTGCTCTTAAGGCGAAAAATTTTGAAGTAGTGCCGATGACGCAGTCGCTGAATCTGCTCAGATCGAGTCAGACGCCGACTATTGATCTGGCCAGAGCTCGCGCCATGGGCCAAGAAGCCGCTGCCGATCTCGTGATTTATGGCTCGTTCAATCAATTGGGCGAAGGCTTTACGCTGGAGACACGTCTTGTGCCAGTGCACGAAGGCAGTCCCCTGCCCGTGGGCTTTGAACGGAATTCTCTGGTGGCTCTCAATGAGTGTACCCAGGCTATTGCCAATCGGGCCCAGGATGTCTTGAAGACGCAAAGCCCCGTTGCAGAGCCCAAGGCGCAGTCGACCATTGGTGTGCAGGACTTTGTGCCCATGGGCAAGATGAATCCCGCGCTTGGCGGTATTCAGGATATTCAGATTCGTGGCATGAACGTCATGGATCCCGATACCGTGCTGATGCGTCTGACCATCAGAAAGGGTGACACTCCCGATGCCAATGCCATCAATGAAGAGGTGAAGCGCGTTTGGGAAATGGGCTATTTCAGCGATGTGCAGGCTTCCATGGAGGGGCGGACCCTGGTCTTTACGGTGGTTGAGAAGCCCAGAATTGACAAGATCCGTGTGGAAGGCTGCGATGATCTCGATGAAGACGATATCTTAGGCGCCATGGGGACCAAGACCGGAACGGTGCTCAATGAGCAGATGATTGCCGACGATATGCAGAAAATTGCCGAACTCTATCATAAGGAAGGCTATTATCTGGCTAAGGTGGACTATCATCTGGAAAACCGTCCATCGGCCAAGGGCGCGGTCTTGATCGTCAATGTTAAGGAAGGCAACAAACTCTATATCAAGGAAGTTAATGTCGAAGGCCTTAAGGAAATTAACCGGGGCGATCTCGACAAATATATGGCCCTGAAGCCACGTGGCCTTTTTTCCTTCTTCACCGGCACAGGTGTGCTCAAGGATGAATATCTGGAGCGTGACACCAATGCCATTGCCGCCTATGGGCTCAATGAAGGCTTTGTGGATATACAAGTCTCTGCACCTGAAGTGAGCTATAAAGATGACGGCATTTACGTCAATTTTACGGTGCATGAAGGACCACAGTACAATGTCCGCTCAGTCAGCTTCAGTGGAGATGTCATTGACAATGATGAAGCCATGGCTGAGATCGTGGAGATGGATAGCGTGGCCGAGAAACACGACCATTTCTCCATTTCTGTCATGCAGGAGGATTCCAAAAAGCTCACCGAGTATTATACGACTTTTGGTTATGCCTTTGCTGAAGTCGATACGCGTGTGAATAAGGCAGACGATGGTTCTTCACAGGTTGACATTGAGTATTTTATCACCAAGAAGCAGCGTGTTTTTATTCGCCGCCTGACCGTAGAAGGCAATGTCAAGACTCGAGACAACGTCATTTTACGGGAAATGCGTCTTGGTGATGGCGATATGTACGACGGGGCAAAATTGCGCCGTTCCACAGAGCGTTTGAATCGTCTGCGCTATTTTTCGGCTGTGGAAACAGAACTTGTACCTACAGGCAATGACGATGAAGTTGATTTGAAGGTCAAAGTCAAAGAAAGCAATACCGGTGCCCTGATGGGCGGCATTGGTTATTCCACCTATTATGATGTGGGTGTGACGGCCTCAATTATGGAACGCAACCTTTTTGGCCGCGGCTACTGGTTGCAGCTGCAGGGTTTCTTCTCCTGGCGTATTTCTTCTGGTGTGCTTTCCTTCACCAACCCCAGGCTCTACGATACCGATCTGTCCGTGGGCAATGACCTCTACTATACCCGTCAATACTGGGATAATTTCAAGAAGGAAACTGTCGGTGACACCGTGCGTGTGGCCTATCCCATTGGCGAGTACACTACGGTGGGTGCCGCCTACAGACTTGAACGCTACTATCTCTCAGACGTTTACGAAGGAGCCTCTCCCTATATTCGCAAATACAAGGGCATCAACTGGACAAGCGCCTTGTCGGCCCGCATCACGCGTGACACCACCGACAGTCGCGAACGTCCCACAAAGGGCACCATTACTCGCCTCTGGTCTGAATATGGTGGCAATATCCTGGGGGGTACAGACAATTTCTTCAAAATTGTGGGAGACTGGCAGGGCTTCGCCTCCATTACTCCCGAGCATACCTTCCATGTGCGTACCCGTCTTGGCGCGATTTTTGAGAACTCCGAGGACGAGATTCCCGTTTTCGAACGTTTCTGGGTTGGCGGAATGGATACTATTCGTGGCTATTCCTATTCAGACCTTTCTCCCAGAGACTATAAGTATAATAATGATCAGATCGGCGGCGATCGCATGGGCGTGCTGAATCTTGAGTATATCTGGATGTTCCAGAAGGATATGGGCCTAGCCCTTGTGCCATTCTTTGATGCTGGTTTCAATATCGACAGCAAGACCATGGCCCAGGATTTTGACAAATACTGGGCAGCATCGGCCGGATTGGAATTACGCTGGCGTTCACCTATGGGTGATTTGCGTATTGCCTATGGCATCCCCCTTGTGCAGGACTATGATGCCGAAATGGAAAACGGTCGTCTTGAATTTAGTATGGGCCAGTTCTTTTAGGGCTGGCTGCGCTCTCGCTTTTGCGGCGTAAGATGGCAAAAAAAAAGAACACTGTTGCAGGGCAGTGTTCTTTTTTTGGTAAGCAACGGAAAAAGGCTTATGCTTCTTTGGCGTTTTTCGCACCGAGCAGAGCGAAGAGCATCTCCATGGCTTGATCTTCCGTGATTCCGTCTGAGCGGGCTAAGATAGTGGACCGATCAATTGAAGCTGAAATCAATTTGTAGCCAAGGCTTGGCTCTTGCACAGGCAGCATGGAATAGACGGCCCCTTCAAAAATGCAGTAGGGCTCGTTCTGAAACAGGACATAATAAACGGTGCCCTCGTAGGGGTTCATTCCCGGTTTGCAAATTTCTTCAAACTTGGGAACGGGAGCACGCGTCGTTCGTGAGATGTGTTTCCATTTGGCGCGATCAACAGGAAATTCTGATGTTTTCACAGTGTATTCCTTTGGCTCAGGGGAAGAACACAACGCAATGGAGAAAAAGCCCAGCGATCCGTAATTTTCAGAAAATAATCTTACGAAGAAGTGTAGCGCAATGCAAGAAATTAGTACAGAGAAATACCTGGCAAGCCCCAAGGTCAGAGTATGTTCGTAAGAGCAGCGTTTTCTTGTGCTGCGTGCGGTCTCTGTGCTAGAAAAAGTCTTGGGTGAATACCATCTGCCCATGGAGGCAAGCTCCAAGATCTTCAAGGTACAACCTCAGTTTGCCAAGGGAGTTTCTCTGTGAATGCTGTTCGTTTGCAATGTCTTCTGCCCCTTTTGCTCGCACTGCTTTGTGTCATGGCTGGACCTGTTCAGGCAGCGGAACGGGAAAAAGTGCTTCTCGATTCAGATATGGTGGAAGCTTTTGACGATGGCTTTGCCATGCTCTTGCTAGCCAAGTCGCCAAACATTGAACTTGTGGGCGTGACCACGCTTTCTGGTAATTCATGGGTTGAGCAGGGAACAGCTTGGGCTTTGCGCCAGCTTGAGGATGCTGGCTGCGCTTCTGTGCCTGTGGCAGCTGGACTTGAATATCCATTGCGGCCAAATCGCCATGAACTTTTTGCCCTGGAACGGAAATTTCTTGGACGCGGCCATGATCTTTGGACCGGTTCCTTTGGCCTCGAGAAGCCGGCCAGCTGGCAAGCGGCATACGAAAAAGCCTATGGCTGTAAGCCAAAGCTGAAGCCGGTGGATAAGCATGCCGTGAATTTTATTATCGATACCATACGAGCCAATCCCGGTAAGATCACCATTGCTGCCATTGGACCTTGCGGCAATCTGGCCATGGCCATACGCATGGCCCCTGACATCGTGCCGCTCATTAAACGTGTGGTCTATATGGGCGGAGCCTTTTTTCAGCCTGGCAATACAACGCCGGCTGCTGAGTTCAACTGGTATTTTGATCCTGAAGCCGCCCGCATCGTTGTCCGTAGCCCCATTAAAGAGCAGATCGTTTTGGGCTTGGATGTTTGCGAGAACGTGATCTTTAAGCGAGAACACTACGATAGACTCGTAAAAAGCATGGGCAATCATCCCATGAGCAAAATGTTGCGGAATTCTTTTGCCGGGCAGTCCTTTGAAAAAATCCTGATTTTACCTTCTATGTCTGGGATGTGCTCGTTTCCGCGGTCATTATTGATCCCAGTCTGATTACGGAGTCGGTGGAAGGCTATATTGATGTCAATGATCAGCTTGGTCTGTCGTATGGCCAATCTCTCAGCTATCCCGAGCTTGCCCCGCTGGGAACGCAGAAAGCGCGTATTGTCACCCGGGTGGATAGCGAACGTTTCTGGCAGATGCTCAATGCCCCAGAACTTTGGCGGGAAAAATAGCATCGTTGGCAATGTTCCTGTAAGCAGAAACTGACGAAACACTCCACTAGACCTTGTGAGATATTGGGCCTACGTATCAACACCGTAGGCCTTTTTTTGTTGCCTACAAATTGGTAGCTACCGATGATGGTCGTGAATGTGTGATCGCCACTGGAAACACTCTGCCAATCAAAGGTGCATTGAAAAATGCAGGTTTTCAATGGGATGGTCAGCAAAGAGTCTGGTGAAAGTAAGCTGATGTAGTCTAACTAAATATATTTGTTAACTTTATATATAAATATAATTTATATAAGAAGAGTCGGCCTGTTAAAGCATGTATCTGTAG
>JAILPJ010000086.1 GCA_024699605.1 Desulfovibrio sp.
CAACATTGTTCCCCAACTGCTCATCATCCTCTCCCTGCTTCTGCTCACAAGCCTTGCCACCTACTCTCTGGCTGCCCCGGAGCAGCCGGGCCAGAGTGCTGAAAAAGCGTCGTCCAAAAACGCCACAGCAGCCCAGAAAGAGAATACCAAGGCCAGCGTGCCTGCCAGCCAGGGCAAGTCTGAGGGGGAAGGACGGAAAGCGGAAAATGACAAGGCCAAAGAAGACGAGCCCGACCGCTCCAAACTGATCAATGATTGCTATCAGATTCTGCAGAGCCTTTTCACTGAGCTCGTGGACCGACATCGACTGGCCGAACCCTGGCGTCAGAAATGGCACGAAGCCCAAGTGCGCATCAAAATGATCCGTCAAAAAGGTCAAGAACTGCAGAAGGATTTTGCCGATAAACACGGGCTTCTGCTCTACATCAGCCAGGCCGAACGCAATCTCAGCCAATTGATGCCCAGTGTGAACCGCTTCAACAAATGGGCCAGCCTCATGGAAGCGGTCAGAAGCCGTCTCTTTCTCATTGAACGCGATCTTATGCGTGAACTCAGACCTCTCTACGAGATCAAACGGGTCACGGAAAAACAACTGGAAACCATCAAATCGTTCTCTTCCTCTTCTGTCAATCTGCAGGGCGACGATCCCGAGCTCATCGCCTATCAGCGCGATCTCAAAGAAGCGCACATCTTTCTCGAAAACCTGTTGCGCATCCAAAACAATGAACTGGCACCCGCAGACGCCCTCAAAGAGGAAATCAAAAAAATTCGCGACGAAATTACGCAGAATCTTCCCACGCTCTGGAAGGATTACTATCTGCAAAAGCCCCTGCCCTGGCTTGATGCCAGCACCTGGATCTATCTCTCCAAACAATTTGACGTTCTGGCCAATGGTCTGGAAATGCGCAGGTCTCTGGAACTGCCCAGCGACACAAACGACTGGCGGAAAATGGGCTTGCGCTTCCTGATCTGTGCTGTACTCAGTTTTTTGGCCATCACGGTTCTGCACCGGCAAAAATGGCTGCCCACAGACACCAATCCCGTCGTCAACCACGTCTTTAAAATCAGTCTGCCCACCATCTGCCTGGGCGTCTGCTTCTTTGTCAGTTCCTTCTCGCCGCAGGGTGAAAATTTCGGCCTCTTCATGGCCATCGGCAATCTCATTATCATTTTTGGGCAAATGCTGCTGGCTTGGGATCTGCGCATGCTCTCGGCACCGGATATTCCCCACCAGACAGCCCCCCTGCTGCGTCTCTTTCCCTTAACCTGTATCGCCTATACCCTGCTCTATCTGCCGCTCTTGCGGGGCGTGATCCTCATCCTCTGGCTGACGTCTGTCATTGGCGTGCTCATTTGGCGGCGTTTCTGGCCGGAACTGAACATCGGCGAACTGCGCCTGGAAAGCAATATCCGCTCCTTCGATGGTTTTGTGCTCTGGCTCTGCCTGATTCTCACGCTCTGTGGTCTGCATCTCTACAGCATGATCGCCTATCTGTTCTGCGTCTCCCTGTCCCTGGCCTTTGAACTGTGTCTGGGCGGCATCTCGCAATTCACCTATCTCAATGAAAATCAGCCCCAGGAAGGCCTCAGGGCCATTCTCTCCAATATCGCCGTGGCGTTAGCTGTTCCGATTATCATGATCATCACCATCTCCAGCGTGCTGCTCTGGGTGGCCACGCTGCCAGGTGGTCGCGTTCTCATGGAACAGTATCTTTTCAAAAACTTCAGCATCGGCTCGACAGAATTCAATCTTCTGCACATTTTGATCATCATCAGCGCCTTCTTCCTGACCAAAGCCGTGGTGGTCACAGGCTCGCGCTATCTCTCAAAAATTATCACCAACAGCAAAAACAATATTGATGCAACTCTCGTCACACCAGCCCAAACTGCCTATACCTATATTGTTTGGATCTTTTTCGCGCTCTTTGTCATGCACATTCTGGACATTGACCTCAAGAACGCGGCCATGGTCATGACGGGTCTTTCCGTGGGTATTGGTATGGGCTTACAAAGCATTGTCAACAATTTTTTCTCAGGCCTGCTTCTGATTTTTGGACGCATGCTGCAAGTTGGCGATGTCATTGAAGTGGCGGGCATTACCGGCCGTGTTGCCCGCATCAGTGTCCGTGACACACTGGTTCAGACCTACGACAATGCCTTTATCTATGTGCCGAATTCCGAATTTATCTCAGGCCACCTGATCAATTGGACACACAATGATTCCTCGGTGCGCACCAGTGTTTCCGTCGGCGTAGCCTACGGCTCAGACACCGATCTTGTGGTGCATACCATGAAAAATATTGTCACCAAACATGCGGGTATTCTCCGCTATCCCGAACCGTCAGTCCTCTTCCAAAACTTTGGCGACAACACCCTGGATTTCACAGTCTATTTCTGGGTAAACAAATTCGATGACCGCCTGCGCATCTGCACGGAAATACGCCTAGCCATCGACAGAGAATTTGCCAAAAAGCATATTGAGATCGCTTTCCCGCAGCTTGATGTGCACCTAAAACCCACAAACGGCAAAAGCCTTAGCATTGGCAGCAAAAGACGGGAAAGAATCCGGCCTCTGCCGTACAGAGGCAAAAGGATCAAAAGCAGCTAACAAAAAGAGGCGGTCATCATGACCGCCTCACTGCATTTGAAAATTGACCGCAATCTTGAAAATCTTCTTGGCCGGAAGATTGAGAATGGGGATGCCGGTTTTTTGGGAAATATCCGTCAAAATGGCCTGAGCGGTTTCGGCTGAAGACGCTATCAGGGTGAACCAGATATTGTAGACATGATCGCGCAGATAATTGTGGGTAACCCCCTTGGTCGCATTGACCACTTCCACAAAGGCCGCAACCTGCTCCTGCGGGACCTTGGCCGCGCACAGCGTTGAGACATAGCCCAGACGGTCGGCCCAGAAATTGGCACTGAGCTGCCGAATCACCCCTTGCCGGCGCAGTTCACAGACATGTTCAAAAACTTCGCTTTCACTGCTGCCCAGGCGCTTGGCGAGTTCCGCATAGGGACGGGATACCAGGGGAAAATCGGTCTGAATGATGTCGAGAATCGCCCGATCAAGGCTGTCCATGCGTCCCTCCTGCGCTCAGTTTTTTGGGCTGATACGTACACAGAGGTTCAGGCGCCAGAGGATTGCCACTCATGCTGTATGCGCGAGCTCGGCAACCGCCGCAAAAACGGTGGTATTCACAGATTCCGCACTTGCCCTGATAGCGGCTCTGATCTCTGAACGCTTGAAAATAGGCACTTTTACGCCAGATTTCCGGAAATGGCGTATTGCGCACCTGACCGCAATCCAGCTCCAGATAGCCGCACGGCTGCACTTGACCTGTGTGGCTGATAAAACAAAAGCCCGTACCGCCGAGGCAGCCCCTGGTCATGGCGTCCATGCCAAAGGTTTCCATGGAGACGGCAAGGCCCTCCGCATGGGCTCTCTGACGCATGATACGATAATAGTGCGGGGCACAGGTGGCCTTAAGATGCATACTGGTGGTCTTGCGAAAATCGTATAACCAGTGCAGGACCTCTTCGTATTCCTGGGCGCTGATGACCTGATCCCTGAGGCCAGCCGCCCGCCCCATGGGCACAAGCAAAAAAATATGCCAGGCCTGGGCTCCCAGACGTTCACAGAGAGCAAAAATTTGCCGGAAGCTGGACAGATTGTTCCTTGTGACAGTGGTATTGATCTGAAACGGCAAGCCCGCGTCCTTGAGATATTGAATCCCTCGCAAAGCAGCGTCAAAAGCACCCGGCACGCCACGAAAGGCATCGTGAGAGGCCGCGTCTGCGCCGTCAAGAGAAATGGAACAGCGTTCCACGCCGCTCTCCTTGAGCTGGCTTGCGATCTCGGGCGTAAGTCTTGTGCCATTTGGTGCGCAGGCGCAGGTCAACCCCAGAGCATGGGTTGCGCGGATCAATTCATAGAGGTCACTGCGCAAGGTGGGCTCACCGCCGGTAAAAATCACAATGGGGCGACCCACCTCAGGAAACGTCTTAATCAGCTGCAACGCCTCTTCTGTGGAAAGTTCGCCGGCATAGGGCTCAGGATGGGCCTCGGCGCGGCAGTGCCGACAGGCCAGATTGCAGGAACGGGTCACTTCCCAGGCAATCAGACGACAGAAGGGACTTCCGTCTGGCAAAGTCTTTGCTCTGCCAGCAGTAGGTGCAGACTGGCTTCCGTTCATCGCACGAGCCTTTGCTCAAGCAGATATTCGGAAAAATAGGTGATAATACTGCGGGCGCCGGCGCGTTTGATGCCCTGCAAACTCTCCAGCACAATGCGTTCCTGATCGATCCAGCCGTTTTGGGCCGCAGCACAGATCATGGCGTATTCACCGCTGACCTGATAGGCCATCACAGGCACATCCACAGCCTCCTGAACGCGCCAGAGAATATCGCTGTAGGGACCTGCCGGCTTGACAATCAGGGCGTCACAGCCTTCAGCCACATCAGCTCGGGCTTCCAGCAAGGCTTCACGGCCATTGCCCGCATCCATCTGATAGGCCTTACGGTCACCATGGGCCGGCGCCGACTGCGCGGCATCCCGAAAAGGACCATAATAGGCGGAGGCGTATTTTACGGCATAGGAAAGAATGGGCACATCAGAAAGACCCTGCTCGTCCAGGCCCTGGCGAATGGCTGCGACCCGGCCATCCATCATGTCCGAAGGCGCCACCATATCGGCTCCGGCCAGGGCATGACTCACAGCGGTCTGCGTAAGCAATGGCAGGGTCGGATCATTCTGCACATTGCCTTCACTGTCCAAAATGCCACAATGGCCGTGACTCATATATTCACAGAGACAGACATCGGTAATCACGCAAAGATTGGGACAACGTTTCTTCAGGCGCCTGACCGCCTGCTGCACAATGCCGTTTTTATCATAGGCGGCCGAGGCCCGTTCGTCCTTGTGGGCGGGCAGACCAAAAAGCAGGATGCTGGTCAGACCAAGATCATAGGCTTTTTCCACGCGCCTTTCGAGCATGGCCAGTGAAAGCTGATACTGCCCGGGCATGGAAGGCACAGGTTTGGCAAACTGACTATCCTTCGTCTCCACCACAAAATAGGGCATGATCAGATCTTCCACACACAGCGGCGCAGTCTCACGCACCAGTGCTCGCAGCTGGGGCGTTTTACGCAAACGCCGACCACGGTAAAACGGCAAACTCATGCAGCCATCCTTAGCCTGCCCGCGCAAGGCGGGGTTAAAAATACGCGCAACACGTCAGGAGGAAAAAAATCCTGGTCCGCTGTCTGAACCTCAAAGACCAATTTCCTCGTCACTGAGATAGCAGGCCGGATCTTCAGCCCAGACATCGCCGTAGACCGCTTCAGCTCTGGCCCGGAAATTGCCGCCGCAGATCTTCAGATACCGACATTTGGCACAGCGCCCACCCACATAGGCTTGCTTGTGCTTCAGCTTGTGCAGAAGTTCAATCGTAGGGTCATCCCAAATCTGGGAGAAGGGCCGCTCCAGGACATTGCCAAAAACGTGTTCACGCCAGAACTGATCGGCATGGACCTTGCCGTCCCAGGAAATACAGCCGAAACCGCGACCTGAATTATTGCCTTCATTGTACTGAAGCAGTTCATAGACTTCTTCGGCGCGCTTGGGATCTTCTCGCGTAAGTCTCAGCCAGACATAGGGACCGTCGGCGTGATTGTCGACCGTGAGAATTTCCTTGGGATGGCCGGCATCAAAAAGCTTGCGGGTCTCATCCATTATCAGGTCCAGCACCGCGCGCGTCTCCGCATGCGAGAGATCTTCCTGAATCATGGCCGAACCCCGGCCTGAATAGACCAAATGGTAAAAACAGGCGCGCGGCACTTCAAGATCCCGCAGAAGCCGGAAGATCCCGGGGATTTCTGCCACATTGCGCTTATTCATGGTGAAACGCAGGCCAACTTTAAGACCTTCAGCCTGACAGTTGGCAATACCCTCCAGCGCCTTGGCAAAGGCGCCTGAGACACCGCGGAAGTGATCGTGCACCGCTTCCAAGCCATCCAGGGAAATGCCCACATAGGAAAGACCAACACTCTTGAGTTCCTTGGCCTTGGCTTGCGTAATCAAGGTGCCATTGGTGGAAATCACCGCACGCATCCCTTTTTCCGTGGCATGCCGGGCGAGATCGACCAGATCTTTGCGCACCAAGGGCTCGCCGCCAGAAAAAAGCATCACCGGCGCGCCGTAGGCCGCCAGATCATCGATCATGGACAAAGCCTGCTCGGTTGAGATATCGTCCACACCTTCGAGGGTTTCGGCATGCGCATAACAGTGCACGCAGCGCAAATTGCAGCGCCTGGTCATATTCCAGACCACCACAGGCTTCTTATCTTCTGAAAACTGCAGAAGATGTGAAGGCAAAGAGCCTGAATGGCGACCGTAACGCAAGAAATCCGAGGGCTCTACCTGACCGCAGTACAGTTTTGATATACCGATCATTTCAGTCTCCACGCCTTACTTGGCGAGAAGTTGTTCAACCTTGGCAAAGCATTCAGCCAGCCCGGCAGGATTTGTGCCGCCGGCCTGAGCCAGATCGGGGCGTCCGCCACCCTTACCGCCGATACACGCTGCTGCTTGGCTGATCAGGGCGGGTGCCGTCAAGGTCTTGTGCAGATCACGTGAGACATAGACAAGCAAATTGACCTTTTCTCCCTGCACACTGGCCAGACAGACGCAGGCACTCTGATCGAGATGGGAGCGCAGATCATCCATCAGCTTACGCAGAGCCGGTACAGGCACGTCTGGCAGTTGGACACAAAGGCAGGCAATGGCACCGATCTGCTTTTTTCTCGCAAGCAAACTCGGCACGTCAATGGCCTGGGCTTTGCCCTCACTGGTGGCCTTCCGCAATTTTTTGACATCGCTTTTGAGATTTTCGATGCGCTCACAGACTTTCTCTGCGCTATCGGCCTTCAAAAGCCCCTGCGCCTCATGCAGCACCTTTCTCTGTTTGACACAGAGGGCATAGGCTTTCTTGCCTGTCACAGCCTCAATCCGTCGTGTGCCACTGGCCACACCGGACTCCGAAACGATCAGAAAAAGTCCGGCTTCACCGGTCCGGCCCAGATGCGTGCCACCGCACAATTCCCGCGATTCCAGATGCTCGTCAGAGCCTATGGACACAACGCGCACCGTATCTCCATATTTTTCATCAAAGAGTGCCATGGCACCTGAGGCCTTGGCTTTTTCGCGGTCCATCTCCTCTGTGGTCACGGGCCAGTCGGACAAAATGGCCTCGTTGACAGAGGCTTCGACCTTGGCCAATTCCTCTTCGGTCATGGCCGCAAAATGCGAAAAGTCAAAACGCAGCCGCTCTCCATCCACAAGGGAGCCCATCTGATGTACGTGGCTGCCCAAAACCTTACGCAGAGCAGCATGTAACAGATGCGTGCAGGAATGGTTGCGCGCACAGGCCAGCCGCTCTTCCCTGGCCACATCAATGCTTACGCTGTCGCCCACATGCAGCTCGCCGCGCTCAACCTCCACAGAGTGCACAATCAAGGTGGGTACGGGCTTGGAGCAGGTGAGAATCTTCGCCTGGGCTGAAAAAGAACGGATGCTGCCCTGATCGCCGGTCTGTCCGCCGCTTTCACCGTAACAGGGGGTCACATCACAGATCAGAAAGCCTCTGCTGCCTTCTTCAAGATGAGAACATTCTTGCCCCTGCCCATCTAAGAGCAGAAGGACCCGCGCTGTTTCCGACAGGTGACTATAGCCTGTGAAACGCGATGCAAGGCCCTTGGCCGCCAGACGCTTGAACACTTCCTCGATATCACCGGCACTGCCAAACACACCGGCCTGTTTCTGGCTGGCTCGGGCACGTTCACGCTGTTTGGCCATATTGGCTTCAAAGCCAGCCGCATCCACCGTAAAGCCGCGTTTGCCGGCCACATCATTGACAATATCCAAGGGGAAGCCATGGGTATCGTGCAGAAGGAACGAAAGATCGCCTGGGATGCAGTGTTCTCCCCTGGCCTCAAGTTTGGCCATTTCCGCTTCAAGCAGGCGCAGACCATTCTCCAGAGTCTGTGAAAAACGCACTTCCTCTTCATGCACGACTTTGGCAATGAAGTCCGCCTGCTCACAGAGCTCCTGATAGGTGTCGCCCATCACTTCAACCACGCGTCCCACCACCTTGTAAAGGAAGGGGTCGCGCACACCGAGAAGATGGGCAAAGCGCAGGGCTCTGCGGATTAAACGGCGCAGGACATAGCCGCGGCTTTCATTGGAGGGCAGAACACCTTCAGAGATAAGAAAGGCCGCAGCACGACTGTGGTCGGCAATCACCCTGAGCGCCGTGTCCACATCATTGGTGTCGGGAGCGCTGAAACTGTAGGTGACATTGGCCAGTTTGGCCGCATATTGAATGAGATCTTGAAACAGATCACAGTCAAAATTGGAGCGTTTGCCCTGGCAGACAGCGGCGATACGCTCAAGGCCCATGCCGGTGTCAATATTCGGTGCCGCCAAAAGACTGCGTGAACCGTCCTGCGCCTGATCGAACTGGGTAAAGACGAGATTCCAGATCTCCAGGAAACGGTCACAGTCACAACGCCCGATACCGCAATCAGGTCCGCAGGCCATGTCGCTGCCCTGATCAATGTAAATCTCTGAACACGGTCCGCAAGGACCAGTATCGCCCATCGTCCAGAAATTATCCTTCTCGCCCATGCGCACAATGCGCTCTTCGGGGAGATGGGCAATTTCCTGCCAGAGCTTGAACGCTTCATCATCTTCCCGGAAAATCGTCACCCAGAGTTTGTCTGCCGGCAGCTCGAGCTCTTCCGTCACAAACTGCCAGGCCCAGGTGATGGCTTCCTTCTTGAAATAATCGCCGAAGGAAAAATTCCCGAGCATCTCAAAAAACGTATGATGCCTGGCCGTGCGCCCCACATTCTCCAGGTCATTGTGCTTTCCTGAGACACGCAGGCATTTCTGACAGCTTGTGGCTCTGCTGTAGGAGCGCTTTTCAGCACCCAGAAAGAGCTTTTTAAACTGCACCATACCGGCGTTGGTAAACAGCAGGGTTTTGTCGTCAGGAGGGATCAATGGTCCTGACGCCACAATGGCATGGCTCTGGCGCTGAAAAAACTGCAGATAGCGTTGACGGATTTCGCTGGCGCTTAGCATGACTTTGTTAACTCCTTACGACCAATCTATTCAAACGTCTCGGGGTCAACCCCTTCGTCGCTTTCTTCTCCAGTGGGAATGAATTCATGCGGATGCATACCCAGGAATTCCTTGACGCGCGCCTCAATGGCATTGCGCAGTTCCTCGTTTTCTTCAAGCAGGGCCCGGACCTTTTCACGACCCTGACCGAGCTTTTCCGAACCAAAGGCAAACCAGGCACCGCTCTGTTCTATGATCTTGCCCTCAACACCGTAGTCGATGAGTTCCCCGGCCCGTGAGATGCCCTGTCCGTAAAGAATATCAAAAGTGGCGCTGCGGAACGGCGGGGAGACCTTGTTTTTGACGACCTTCACCTTGGTGCGCGAACCAATGTATTCTTCCTTGTCCTTCAGGGTTTGTATCCTACGGATATCCAAACGCACAGAGGAGTAGAATTTCAAGGCATTGCCACCTGTGGTGGTTTCAGGGCTGCCGTAGCCGGTCATGCCGATCTTCATGCGAATCTGGTTGATAAAGACAACTGAAGTTTTGGAGCGATGAATGGTTCCGGTCAGCCGACGCAGGGCATGACTCATGAGGCGGGCATGACCGCCAACCTGGGTTTCCCCCATATCACCTTCCAGTTCGGCCTGGGGAATCAAGGCGGCCACGGAGTCGATGACCACAAGATCCACTGCGCCGGAACGCACGAGCATATCGGCAATATCCAAAGCCTGCTCACCATAGTCAGGCTGGGAAATGAGCAGATCAGCGGTCTTCACTCCCAGTTTTTCGGCGTAGGTGACATCGAGGGCATGCTCGGCGTCAATAAAGGCGCAGGTGCCGCCCCGTTTCTGACATTCAGCGATGATATGCAGAGTCAGTGTGGTTTTACCCGACGATTCAGGCCCAAAGATTTCGGTCACACGTCCCCTGGGAATGCCTCCCACCCCAAGCGCCAGATCAAGTCCCAACGAGCCTGTGGGGATGACTTCAATATCTTCACGCGCCTCGTCGGACAGCTTCATGACGCTGCCTTTGCCGTATTTGCGCTGAATAGTCAGCAGCGCCGTATTTAACGCATCCATGCGCGCATTGTCAGCATTCGCCGTGGTGCTTGCTTTTTTGACCATACCTTTCTCCGTCTAAAAAAAGTGATCAGATAGAATAGCGCAACTAGCCCCGCAAGGCAAATCATCAGCTCTCGGCCACTGTTGACTTTGCAAGCATTGTGGTGTCCTGGCAGCGGAAATTATGCCCTTGCGCAACCGACGTTTCGTCACCTATCTCTTCATAGCATCAATTTTCTCTTGTTTTCAAGCCGCATACTCTACTTCTTTGCATCGTTAAAACACTCTCTATGATCAACAGGACTCTGCTTACACAACAGAAAAAGCTTGCTACTGGCTATTTTTTCCGGTGAAAAGTATACTTTTTGAACAATCATAGTTTTTTTCAGCAAGGGCTTGGCAAGAGTTTTGGCTGAGCAAAGATAATGAAAAAAAGAAGATCTCAAAAAGTCATCTCTTGATGTTATGAAATTCAAGACCAAAAAAACGATTCTCAGGCCTGTTTGTGGAAGCAGCTACCGATGATAGCGGTGCATAAGAATGAGAAAAACGGAACCAATGGAAAGACACGAGGCGCAGAGCATACGCCATGAGACCTCTTCATCGAGCAGCCAGGCGCCCAAAGCCAGGGCAATGATCGGCACCACATATTCGTAGGAAACAGCAACCGAAATCGGCACATGGCTCAGCAGCCAAAAATAGCTGGAATAGGCAATAATTGCTCCGCCTATCACCATCCAGGCAAAAGCGAGCACAATGGCCGGCCGCAGACGCTCAAAGTGCAGACAGAACTGTTCTCCTTGCCAAAGGCCTATGGCAATGCATTCAAGGCCTCCCAAGAGCAGAAGCAATCCGCAATCCTGGAGGGCTGGCAGTTTGCTGACATTGGGATACTTCCGCAGCAGCAAGGAACCTGCGACCCAACCGAAGGTCGCGCAAAGAACCCAGAAAACACCGTACAAAGAATGACTGCCTGCAGTCTGGCGCATCGACTGCTCAAACGCCAGCAGCAGAAGACCACAGCTTCCCCCCAAAAGACCCAGCATCTGCGTCAGACTGGGTCGCTCCTCACCGGCGAAAAGCCAGCCCGCCACAATCATGGTAATGGGGGTTGAACCTGTGATCACGGAAGCGGCACCACTTGGCAGGTATTGCTGACCAAAGCTTAAGAAGCCACTGGCCGCGACCACCAGAAACAAACCGAAAAACGCCGCATGGCGAAGATCAGCAGCGGAAAGTTTCTGCCATTTGCCCGTGATCAGAAAAAGCAGACAAAGGATCAGTCCTCCGGCTGCCATTCGAAAACCGCAGGCAAAAAACGGCCCCACGACCTGCAGCGTAAGACTGAAGCCAAGAAAGGTCGTGCCCCACGAAACGTAGACAAGAAAAAGATGCAGAAGGACCTGCAGTTTCAGAGGAAGTTCGAATTTCATAGGCTGTTGGACGTCGCTTGTTGCCGGGCTTCCCAAAAAAGATCGCAGGCATGGCGTAAAAAAATCCACGCATTCAGACAAATTGCTCTACTCAATGATAGACGCCTCCATCAAAAAGCCCTATACTGGCTAGTGATACGTTCTTCTTCGCATTGTTCAGAATATTTTCCGAAGCTCGCTTCGCTGCCTCATTCCGCTTTTTCCGAACAAGAGCCTTTTTTTTCCATCCTTCACAGCGATTTTTGACATTATCAGATCAAAGCTGCAGCATATGCCCCGAACTTTTTTGACATCACCTGCGAACTAAGGTGCTGTACGGAGTACGTGATATGTCCAATGAAAAAACGGCTACTGTTGAAAACTTTTTGGCCTTCATGAAGCGCAAAGGCATGAACACGACGATGCAACGACGCATCATTGCTGAGACGTTTTTCAATCTTCCTGGACATCATTCCCTCGAAGAGTTCTATCAGATCATCACGAAGCAGGATCCCTGTATTGGCCAGACCACGGTCTATCGAACCCTCAAGCTCCTCTGTGAGGCCGGCTTTGCCACAGAAATTCACTTCAGTGATGATATTACCCGTTATGAAGTAGCCAATCCCACCAGTCACCACGATCATCTCATTTGCCTGCAATGCGGTAAAATTGAAGAAATATATGATGCCACCATCGAAAAGTGGCAAAAAGACGTGGCGGCCGAGCATGGTTTTTCGCTTACAGGGCATGTGCACAATCTCTACGGTATCTGTGATAAATGTCGCGAGGAGCTCAAACGTCAACTCTAACCACACGCGAAAACACGCCCTCCTGTTTCCGGTGTTGAAGGATGCACCATGTCTCTCGACAGTGTACTGGTTGTTGTTATTGTTGCTTGTGCTGTGATTTTTTTTGTACGTCGCATCATTACGAATGTCCGCGGCGGTCAATGCGACTGCGGTTGCGGTTGCGGCAAAGACTGCAAATCCAAACCACGCACAATCAAATAGTAGCCTAAAGCAGAAAGAGCCTCTCAAGGAGAGGCTCTTTTTTTTTGTTCTACTGTTTTCTGCCTAAAAATCCAGGGTCTGCTTAAAGGCTTGGGCCAGGCTTTGGACGTCTTCCTGAACAAGCACACTTGCGCCGCTGCGCACGGTAAAGAGCCCATTGTCAGTGACTGTACCAAGATAACGGCAGGTCTGCCAAAGCCCAAGAGCTTCCAAGACATTGGCGGTCTCTGGCCGCACACTGACCAAAAGCCGGCTCGCCGATTCACTATAGAGCAGCTCTGAGCGATTCATAGGCTCCATAGCAGCCACCTGATCGAGATTGACATCACATCCCAGACGCCCGCCAATACACATTTCGGCCAACGCTACGGCCAAACCACCGTCTGACAAGTCATGACAGGCTGTGAGCACGCGCTTGCGTATCAAGGCATAGACCATACGGTAGCGTTCCTTGGCGCTTGACGCATCCACAAAAGGCACGCGGTCATTGTCAAGGCCAAGTTCCGCGCAGGCTTCACTGCCCGCAAGCTCACGCCAGGTCGCACCAAGCAGATAGATCTTGTCTCCTGGTTTTTTGAAGTCCGAAGTTTGCGTAAAAAGCACATTGGGCACAACACCCAGCACGCTGAAGAGGACCGTAGGCGGAATGGAAATACGTTCATCGCCGCTTGTGTAGTCGTTCTTCATAGAATCCTTGCCAGAAATGCAGGGCAAATCATAGGCCAGGGAGAAATGTCTGAGAGCCCGGCAGGCCCGCACAAGTTGGGCCAGTTTATAGCGGCCGTCGGGATTATTGGGCGCAAAAACAGGATCGCACCAACAGAAATTGTCGACACCGGCCAGAGCATCGGGATCTCCACCCACAGCCACGGCATTGCGAATAGCCTCATCCATGGCATTGGCCATCATCCAATAGGTATCGTAATCACTGTACTTGGGACAGATACCATGACTGACCACCAAGCCGGCATCCGCTTCAACGATCGGCCTGAACACGCCGGCATCCGAAGGTCCATCCTGCAAAGCGCCCACCAAGGGCTTGATGACGCTGCCGCCGCGCACTTCATGGTCGTACTGGCGAACAATGTATTCCTTGGAGCAGATGTTCAAACGCCCAAGCATACGCTTCAAAAAAGCGCCTTCATCCACACTCTGCACTTCAAGGCGATCGTGTCCATGTTTGGGTTTTTCCCAAATCGCTTCCAGTGAAAGCTGCGGAACGCCATGGTGCATAAAGTCCATAGGCAGAGAGGCGATAATCCGATCATGATACCGTACGGTAAAATAGCCGGAATCGGTATAGACACCCAACTCCGTGGCTTCCACATCCATGTGTTTGGCCAGCTCGAGGAAAGCCGCCAATTTGTCCTTGGGGACGGCCAATGTCATGCGCTCTTGGGCCTCAGAAAGCACGATTTCCCATGGCCGCAAGCCATCGTACTTAAGAGGCGCCCGCGAGATATCCAAATCACAGCCACCCGTATCCTCGGCCATTTCTCCTACTGAAGAGGAT
Organism: Desulfovibrio sp.; assembly: GCA_024699605.1. Lineage (GTDB taxonomy): Bacteria > Desulfobacterota > Desulfovibrionia > Desulfovibrionales > Desulfovibrionaceae > Desulfovibrio. The sequence continues at coordinate 14,130 of JAILPJ010000086.1, forward strand.
AGTCCGCCTGCGCCGTTATCGGTAATGGCGGTATAGAGACCGGCATCGCGTGCACGCATGATAAAGTCATACATCTTGCGCTGGGTGATGGGATCGCCGATTTGTACGGCCGTGGCCGGAGAACCTTCATGCAGTTCCTCGGAGGAAAAGGTGGCCCCGTGAATGCCATCTTTGCCAATACGCCCCCCGACCATGACAATGATGTCGCCGATACCGGCTTTTTTCTGCCAGCCGGGCTTGCCGTTGACTTCCGTTGGCAAAATACCCACGGTGCCGCAGTAGACTAAAGGCTTGCCCAGATAGCGTTCGTCAAAAACGAGAGATCCGTTAACCGTGGGAATACCGCTTTTGTTTCCCCCGTGCTCGACACCTTCACGCACCCCTTCCAGCACGCGTCTGGGATGCAGAAGACGAGGCGGCATTTCCTTGTCATAAAAAGGCGAAGCAAAGCAGAAGACATCCGTATTGCAGACAAGCTCAGCGCCCATGCCGGTACCCATGGGATCGCGATTGACCCCCACAATGCCTGTGAGCGCTCCGCCATATGGATCAAGAGCCGAAGGGCTATTATGGGTTTCCACCTTGATGCAGGCATCATAGCCGTTAATAAAGGCAATCACACCAGCATTGTCACTAAAAACCGACTTGCAATAATCGTGGTCGCCTCGCTGGGCACGCAAGGTGGCCGTGGTGTCACGAATGCAGCTTTTATAAAGATTATTCACGGCCTCATGCCGGCCGCTGGCCGCATCCAGGTAATCTATGGCCGAAGCGAAGATTTTATGCTTACAGTGTTCTGACCACGTCTGGGCCAGAATTTCCATTTCCACATCTGTGGGATCGTTGGGAAGATGAAGAGCGCCACGTCTTGCCCGTTCCGCCTCAGTAGCAAAAGCGTCTCTGATGCAATGCAATTCATGCACAGAAAGGGCCCAGGTATTTTCTCGACTTGTTTTTTGCAGCGTCTCATCATCCATAGCTGAGAGGGGAACCGTATCCACTCGCTCATTGGCTTCACCAGTCACTCTGGCTGCCTGGGCGGCAAAACCAGGCTCAGCCTGCCAGGCGCTGGCATCCTTGACGCGATAGCGCTGAATCAAGGTGTTGCAGAGCAAATCCTTGGCCAATTTATCCACGAGTTCCTTGGTCAAAGGCGCCTGCGCAGCACTGGCAAGCCTGTACTGTACAGAAGTGTAGACAGAAAGGGCTGAGCGTGGAATGCCCAGGGCCAAAGCCGCCGCTTCACGCGCCGTGCGGCCTTCGTTATCGGTGACGCCGGGACGAAAACCCACTTCAATGAACCAGTCAAAACCCGAGGCTTCCCCAAGCTCGCCAAGTTCTGCTGTCTGCAAAATAGGATCGTGCCAAATACCCTCAGCTACGAGCTTCTGACACTGCTCATAGGTCAGCCCGTCAACGGTGAAGACCTTAAAGACACGAACCTTGGAGACATCTATGCCGAGAGCCTTGGACATCTGCGTAGCAATTCGTTTGCCCTGCATGTCTTCCATGGCAGCATGCAGACCGGTGACTATTCTGTAGAGCATTGGGATCCTCACTTTGTTCTTTCTCGCACAAATGCCGCCATTTCCCGCAAAAGCGTACGCTCCTTGCCTTCTGGCAGGTCCATGAGCGCATTTTCTGCTCGCGTCAGATAGCTGTCGGCAAAATCCCGGGTACTGCGGTCAAAGCCCTGGCTGCGCACCCTTTCGCCGATAGCCGCACACTCTTCGCCCGTAAACGTGCCACTGCGAAACTTCTCATCAAAGAGCTCTCGCTCACGAGGCTCCAATTGTTCTTGGTAGCAACGCAGAGGATAGGTTAATTTGCCCTCTCTCAGATCACCCAGACTGGGTTTTCCCGTGACACTGGTCTCGGCGAAATCAATCGCATCATCCACAAGCTGAAAGGCAATACCGATATTTTCGCCAAAGGCAGCTGCCGCTGCCACCTGCTGTGCAGAGCCTGCGGCCAACAGGGCTCCCATCTCACAGGCACAACTGATCAGCTTGGCCGTTTTGCCTGAAATGATGGTCAGATACTGCTCAAGGCTGAGATGTGGGTCTCGCTGTGAAGCAATTTCCAAAATTTCACCGGCACAGGTCGCACTCGTGGCGTCCGAAAAACAGCGGGAAAGGGCCGTATTCTCGAAATCCGCCACAAAGGCATTGCCTTGGGCGAGCAAGGCATCTCCGGCCAAAATCGTCTCAGTTTGTGAAAAAAGGGTATGGGCTGCCGGTTTACCGCGCCGTGTAGCGGCATCGTCTAAAACGTCATCGTGCAAAAGGGTAGCCGCGTGCAGCATCTCTAAGGTTACGGCAAGACGGTAGACATCCTCCCTTTGGCAACCCAAAAGACGGGCTGTCAACACCAGAAGCAGGGGACGAATCCGCTTACCGCCTGAGCTAAAGATATGATGGGCTATTGGCTGAACAGGGGCGGGCAAGGCATTCTCTGCCTCCTCCAGGGCGGCATTGATGCGCGGCAGTTCCAGTGCCAATCTGGTCTTAAGAAGTAGATAGGCCATACTCTAGCAGCACAGCTCCCAAAAACGCCCAGAAAGCTGCGCTTTCCTCCTCTCCGTAAGGATTTGATTGAAACTAAACGAGATGCAAAAGCGAAAATACTTCTTCAAGCCGCCCAAGAGCACCTGAAAAATCTTTTTCTTCGGGACGGCGAGGACCTGTTTTATTGGAGACACAGCGAATCTCCGTACAGGCTATCCCTAAACGAGCACAGGCATAGGCTACAGAAAAGCCTTCCATATTTTCCAGGTCGGCGTGATACCTATCCCAAAGCGTCCTCGCCCGCTCAAAGCTAGCACTTACACCAGCCACAGTCAGGGAAGAACACAGCAAAAAATTCTTGTCAATGACCTTTGGCGTCAGAGCAAAGGATTGCGCGCAGTCCAGAGGGATCCTGTCAAAGACTGGCCCGTAAGGACCAGTTTTCCACTGCGGCCATTTGAAGGCCTGGGCAATGACGGCATTGCCGTCATTGAGTCCATACTCCGGCCAAATCTCTTCGCGCACAAGACAGAGTGAACACAAGGGGATACGAGCAAGATCATAGGCCCCGGCAAGTCCAGTCAAAAGCACTTGCTCAAGCTGAATGCCATTGCTTGACAAAAAACCGAGAGCAAGCCCCGTGGCTAACGCCGCGTTGACAGGCCCTGTGCCTGTCAAACAGGAAAAGACTTGATATTTGTCCGGAAAAAAACCACGAGGCACAGGCTGAGGCACCTGTTCCTTCAACGTCTCTGCCGCTGGGCGATATTTTTCGGGAAAAAGAGCAAGCAGTTCTTCTGCCGTTGCTGTCACCAGCAAAAGCGCCATAAGGCCTCCCCCGGCTACTGCCGGCAAGATAACGTCTTTACATGCGTGTGATTTTGCAGAAAAATACGCTCATGAACTTCGATTTTTCTCTCTTCTTCCGGGCTCTGGGACTCGCCATTGTCCTTGAAAGCCTTTTCTGGTCCATCTCTCCCCAGAGTATGCGTCAGGTCATGACACTCGCCCTTGAAAAAAACAATAACGAGCTCAGAAATATGGGCGTGCTTGGGATAATCGCAGGACTGCTCATTATCTGGCTTTTTGGCAGCTAAACGCCCTTCTCCCCAAGGTGCAGACAGACAATACCTCCCGTTAACTTACGGTATGAGGTGTTGACAAAACCGGCCTGCCGCATTTCCTGCTCAAAGAGCTCTGCTTTGGGAAATTCACAAATAGTTCGTGCCAGATAGGCGTAGGCCTCTTTGTCCTGAGAAAAAAGGCGCCCAATAGCGGGAAGCAAGTACTTCAGGTAGATATTGTAGAGCCCGCCAAAAATGCGTTCCTTGCCTGAACCAAATTCCAGAATACAGGCCCGGCCTTTGGGTTTAAGCACACGCAGCATTTCGGCCAGAGCGGCACTGCGAGGCTGGATATTGCGAATTCCAAAGGCAATAGTCAGACAGTCGATGCTCGCATCAGGCAGGGGCAATTTTTTGGCATCGGCGGCTACCGGAAGAATACGGCGAGCATTGTCTCCCTGAAGCTTGGGGAGCCCCAAGCGCAGCATGGGTGGACAAAAATCCAGAGCTGGCACAGTCACATTGGGGAAACGACGCCTGATGGCCAACGCAACGTCCAGTGTTCCCGCCGCAAGATCAAGCACCACGCCTTGGGCGCCTGGTCGAACCGCAGCCGCCAGTTCATGCCGCCAGTAATAATCAATGCCCAGACTGAGGAGATGATTGAGAAGATCATAGAAGCGGGCAATCCCGCCAAACATGCCAGCAACGGCCGCATCATGTGCAGAAGGCTGCAAAGACTTTTTGTTCACAGAGCAGCCTCTTTGTCACTGCCTTCAGCATCGACCTGTTCCGCTTCCCGAATGGACTGATAGACTACACGGAAGACTGCCGGAAAAATTTCCGCAAAATTTCCCGGAGACACGGTCCTCGTCTCTATAAATTTGGCTGTCAGTTCCTTGGCAACCTGCAACGCTTCCTTGTGGTCTTTGTCCATACTGGTCGTGTTCCTCCTGTGAGCATTGAAAACCCGTCCACGGGGAATGGCGCCGACCCACCACGGGTTGAGCCTGGACGGGTAAAAGAACGGAAGGGTACCCCCGCCCTTTTTGTTGATTGTATAATTTTGCGACGGCAAAACCTCATCCCTTGATGGGACGTGGTAGTTTTAGGCTTGTTCAAGAAGTACGCGCAATTCCTCGCGTAAAATACGTGCTGCAGCACCAGCAGCGGCTTTATCAATGCGCGCATTGAAGGTGGGCTCCAGCGTGTCGATTCGTTTCTCAAGGCTGTCAACTCTAGCTGTCAGCACTTCCTTTTCCCGTTCAACGGCCGCAATTTTTCCCTTAAGCCCCTCAAAATCGCAAGCCTCGATCTTACTCACTACCTGCTGCAAGCTCTCTTCACTGTTTTTGGCAAACTCTTTGGTCATCTCGTCGATTTTCTGACTAAGTACCAGTAAGTCACCGGAGCTTTTTTCCGAGGCCAAGACAATCGGTTCGAGACGCTTTTCAAAATCTTGAGCTGAAATCCCAGGAGAAAGCTGCGCTGTTTTTTCGTCCAACATTTTCTCTATATCTTCAAGTGTCGTGCTCGTATGCTCTTCGAAGAGCCCCTGCACCTTGGCATTCAGATCATCGAGACGGTTTGTCACATCCTGCTGCAAACTTTTACTGGCTTCAGCTTCCTGCACAATCTTCTGCATACCCTGTTCTAGGGCGGCAGAAATGGTCTGACCAATGTGTTGAGTTAACGGAGAATCCTTGGCTAAAAGCTTTTCAGGGGCAAGCAGCGACGTCAGTTCATCGCGCAAACCACCAAGTGAAAGCTGCACATCGGAAAGGGTTGTTTCACAAATTTCCATACGTTCGGTGAGACTATCCTGTGTTTTCTCCAATTGCGCAGCGTATTCAGTCAAACGTAACTCAAGTTCTTGTACCCGTGCCACAAGTTCTGGAGCGGCAAAAGTCGCTTTCTCCGTTTCTGCGGCTTCCGGCTTAGGCATAGACTGAACTTCCTGCATTGTACTTTCGCCAGGTAAGGCAACATTCGGCGCCTGTTCTTGGACTGCGGAAACATCATTCGCAGGCTCTTGATCCATCTGGCTCATCAAGGCGTCTAGGTCCTCGGCAACTGCAGCCTGAGTCTCCGTAGGCTCTGCAGGCGCAGCCTTGGCCGGTTCTGCCTGACCCGGCATTTCTCCCAAAAGCGCATCTAAATCTTCTGTTGCTGGTGCGGCTGGCGCTGCCTGAGCTTCTGCCGCAGGCTCTTGATCCATCTGGCTCATCAAGGCGTCTAGGTCATCAGCAACTGCAGCTTGAGTCTCCTTAGGCTCTGCAGGCGCAGCCTTGGCTGGTTCTGCCTGGGCTTGCATTTCTCTTAAGAGTGCATCCAAATTTTCTGTTGCTGGTGCTGCTGGCGCTGCCTGAGCTTCTGCCGCAGGCTTCTGATCCATCTGGCTCATCAAGGCCTCGAGGTCATCAGCAACTGCAGCTTGGGCTTCCTTAGGCGCTGCAGGCGCAGCCTTGGCCGGTTCTGCCTGGCCCTGCATCTCTCCCAAAAGCGCATCTAAATCTTCTGTTGCTGGTGCTGCTGGCGCTTCTGCCGCAGGCTTCTGATCCATCTGGCTCATCAAGGCCTCGAGATCATCAGCAACTGCAGCTTGGGCTTCCTTAGGCGCTGCAGGCGCAGCCTTGGGCGGTTCTGCCTGACCCTGCATTTCTCCCAAAAGCGCATCTAAATCTTCTGTTGCTGGCGCTGCTGGTGCGGCCTGAGCTTCTGCCGCAGGCTCTTGATCCATCTGGCTCATCAAGGCTTCTAGGTCATCAGCAACTGCAGCTTGGGCCTCCTTAGGCGCTGCAGGTGCAGCCTTGGGCGGTTCTGGCTGGGCTTGCATCTCTCCCAAAAGCGCATCTAAATCTTCTGTTGCTGGTGCGGCTGGTGCTGCCTGAGCTTCTGCCGCAGGCTTTTGATCCATCTGGCTCATCAAGGCTTCTAAATCATCGGCAACTGCAGCCGGGGCCTCCTTAGGCTCTGCAGGCGCAGCCTTGGCCGGTTCTGCCTGGGCTTGCATCTCTCCCAAAAGCGCATCCAAATCTTCCGTTGCTGGTGCGGCTGGTGCTGCCTGAGCTTCTGCCGCAGGCTTCTGATCCATCTGGCTCATCAAGGCTTCTAAGTCATCAGCAACTGCAGCTTGGGCCTCCTTAGGCGCTGCAGGCGCAGCCTTAGCTGGTTCTGCCTGGCCCTGCATTTCTCCCAAGAGTGCATCAATATCGTCCGCTGCAGGCGTTTTCTTTGGCTCTGGCGTTTGATCAAGCTGGCTCATCAAGGCCTCGAGGTCATCGGCAACTGCAGCTTGGGCTTCCTTAGGCGCTGCAGGCGCAGCCTTAGCCGGTTCTGCCTGACCCTGCATTTCTCCCAAGAGTGCATCAATATCGTCCGCTGCAGGCGCTTTCTTTGGCTCTGGCGTTTGATCAAGTTGGCTCATCAAGGCCTCGATATCATCAGCCGCTACCGCAGAAGCCTCTTTGGCTGCAGGCTGAGCCGCAGAAGTAGAATCGCTGGGCGGAGCCGTCTCTTTATCAAGGTCTGCAAGCAACTGATTGAGATCATTGTCAACGGAATTCGTAATCTCATCATTTTTGGGTTTTTCTGCGGAGCTTTCCTGCGGTGCATCATTATTCAGCAAGTCATCAATAGCGTTATGCTCTTCAGTTTCCGATTGGACCGCTGCCCGTTCAGGCATCTTTAAGTCGCCAAGAAGATCATCAGCCTCATCGAGACCGGACATATCAAGTTTTTCCTGGGCATCAACGAGAGATTTCTTCGAGCCAGCATCCACTTCAGGAGTTTTGGCTATCTGTGCGAGCAAAATATCAAGATCCGAGTCATTTCCGTCTGTTGGTGGATCATTCAAGGCCTGTGCCTGGCTACGGGCTTCACCCGGCTCGTTCTTTTTGCTTTCCACAGCGGGCTCTGCCTCTGCGGGGGCAGAAGAGAGATCTTCGGTATTCGGCCCTCTTTCTATGAGCTCAGTAAGATCAATAATCTCTTCCTGCACATTTTGCTTAGCCATAGGATCTCCATATTGCGTTAGACAGAAAGCCCATTCAATATCATTTTCCAGATTCGAGGTGATAGCCGCGTGGTGTCAGCATATAACGGCCAGCCCGGTAACTTTCTGAATTTCCCACAATGACCAAAGAGAGCATATCGACTTGCTCCACATCAAAATCCGAAAGGGCAAAGATCGTAGTACTCTGCCCCAAACGGTAGGCATTGCGCACAAGACCAACCGGACACTCTGCTGATCGGTACTTTTTAAGAATATCCATAGCCCGAGCTAGGTGCTGGGATCGACCTCTGGAGCGGGGATTATAGATGACAAGCACAAAGTCGGCCATCCCGGCCGCATGCAATCGTTTTTCAATCAGCGACCACGGGGTCAAAAGATCACTCAGACTGATACAAGCAAAATCGTGTGTCAGGGGGGCTCCCAGAAGCGCGGCACAGGCACAAAGCGCAGGCACTCCTGGCACAATCGTCAGATTCAGGGCCTCTAGTTGCTTCTCTGCCTCAAGGATTTCAAGAACCAATCCGGCCAAGGCGTAAACACCAGGATCCCCCGAACAGACGAGCGCTGTGCTACTGCCCTGCAAAGCAGCGGCAATGGCTTCACGACAGCGTTCCTCTTCCCTGCGCATCCCCGTACTGATCAGCTTTTTCCCACGAAGCAGGTCCTCAGGCAGAAGATCAAGATACAAAGAGTAGCCGGCAATACACTGGGCCTCTTGCAAAGCCTGGCGAGCCATCGGTGTCAGACAGGCCTGATCTCCCGGGCCAAGCCCAATGACGTGCAACGTTTGGTCAGCAGAAGGCGTAGAGGAAGAATGGGTTGTGTGCATGGCAAAAAAACAAGATTAGGATCCGCTGTCCACGAAAGCGGCCGAGCCAGCAGCTGCAAAGGTGATTTTGCCAAAAAAACGGGTCTTCGGGAAAAAAAGGACAGACTTTGGATGCCTATTTTTGGCGCTAATTTGGGCGCAAGCTTCACAAACACTGAAGGCTGGCTGCTGAAAGACTTTTCCTGCCAGTTCCGAAGGATTTGGACTTTGCTCACAAGCAAGGATCTCGGCGGGAAAGTGATCGATTGGCACCCGGAAGGAACTCGCTAGAGCATGCAAACCACTATCCTGAGCCTTCGCGTCAATAGTTGCAAAGGCCGTCACGGCCTCTTGCGAAATGCCATATCTCCTGCAAAACGCGGCAAAGGCCTGTACAAAAAGCTCTGGCTCCGTGTTTTTTCGAAAACCCACGCCACAAACAAAATGAGGAATCACGATCCTGAGTCTGCCTGCCTGTGGGGGAAAATCTCGCCAATGCACGGTAATCAACGGCAGCTTTGTCGATAACGACTCTTTGCCGCATGCACGCAAAAGATCCGTATCATGAGCCAAAGCGCCAAAGGGGTCATAAAGGGCAAGGCTCTGGCCTTCAAGCAGTCTGCCCTGCAGAGCTGGCAGTTCATGCCAGTCTAAAAGGCGCAGGCCAGACTTTTGCACCGCAAGGTCTAAGGCAAAACGTTCACACGCTCCGTCTGAAGCCGTGGTGATCACCGGCATGGCCTGTAAGAGGCTTGCCAGATGCCGGGCAAGGCTGTTGCCTCCACCCCAGTGCCCCGAAAGCAGACTGATCACATAGCGAGCAGCACTATCGATGACCACAACAGCAGGATCGTTTTCTTTATGAGCGATGACAGGGCCCAAAAAACGCACGGCAATACCAGCCGCGCCAAACACAACATGCGCGCTATAATCTCGAAAACGCGCGCGAAAGGTCTTGACCAGGGAACGGCAAAGCGTCGCGTTGGCGCAAGCCAAACGCTCAGGCACATAGAGCACACAGCGTTCTATGCACTGTCCGCAATGCTGCCAGGAAAACGCTGGCAAAAGACCGCAAAGCTTCTGCGCAGACGCAAGCCCCTCACGGCTTGCTACCCACACGGCGAGCTCAGCGGAACTCAAAAATGAACCTTCGTGGCCGCTTCCAAAGTACGAGCAAAATCCTCGTCACTGTGGACAAAAGAAACCATGCCCGTTTCAAAGCTCGACGGGGCCAGATAAATACCCTGAGCACGCATTTGTTTGTAGAAAGTAGTGAACAGGGCCTGATCGGCGGTCTTGACCGAGGCAAAATCCTTAAGTGGTTCAGCCGTAAAAAAGACGGAGAACATGGAAGCCAGAGTAGGCACTTGCACAGGCACCTGTTTGGACGCAAGGATGGACGCAAGCTCTCGCGCAAAGTTCTGGGTGCGACGTTCTAGAGCCGCATAATCCTGATTCTGCAGTTTTCTGAGCGTGGCCAGTCCTGCAGCCATAGCCAAGGGATTGCCCGAAAGAGTCCCTGCCTGATAGACCTCGCCCTCTGGCGCAATATGCTCCATATAACAGCGTTTGCCGCCAAACGCGCCCACAGGCAAGCCACCGCCAATAATCTTCCCCATAGTCGTCAAATCGGGATCAATGCCAAAACGACTTTGGGCACCCCCCAAAGCACAGCGGAAACCGGTGATCACTTCATCAAAAATCAAAAGAGCTCCGTGCGCCCGGGTCAGCTCACGCAGGCCAGCCAAAAAGCCTTCTTCAGGCAAAACAAGCCCCATATTACAGGCAACCGGTTCCACAATGACACAAGCGATCTCCTGCGGGAAACGCTGAAAAATCGCCTTGACCTGCTCAAGATCGTTATAGGCGGCGAGCAGGGTATCGCCAACCACATGCGCCGGCACCCCCGGCGTGCCCGGGATCGAAAACGTAGCCAGCCCTGAGCCTGCCGCTGCGAGGAAGGGATCGGCATGTCCGTGGTAGCAGCCAATAAACTTTATGACTTTATCACGTTTGGTACAGGCTCTGGCCAATCTGAGCGCACTCATGGTCGCTTCGGTTCCCGAATTGACCATCCTGACCATCTCCAGGGAAGGCATAGCCTTCACCACTTCGCAGGCAAGTTCGACCTCGGCTTCACAGGGAGCACCATAACTTGTGCCACAGGCCGCGGCACAAGTTATGGCAGCCGTCACATCCGGGTCGCTGTGGCCCAAAATCATGGGCCCCCAGGAGAGCACAAAATCGATGTACTCGCCACCGTCAACATCAAAGAGATGGCTTGCGCAACCCCGTTGAATAAAGAGTGGGCTGCTCTGCACATTGTGACAAGCGCGCACAGGGCTATTCACGCCACCGGGAATAACCTTGCGTGCGCGCGCAAAAAGTTCAATGGAGCGATCTTCCATGCCTGTTCCTGAAAACTGCAGCCTGATTGAAAAAAACGCCCTAAAAATAGCGCATGGACACCTTTTTTAATTCTTTCAAGGTGCGCAAAACCACATGTTCCGAAAGGGGAGAAATACTCTGAAGCCGTGTGATGGTTGACCGCCATTCATCAGGCGTACGACCATGGATCATCGTATACAAGGTATACGGCCAGTCCGGGTTCTTGGAGGGTCGATAATAGACATGGGAAATATTCTCAACCGATGCCGCAATTTCCCCGCACTGTTCAACAAGCGACTCCTCGACCTTCCAAGCAACCATGGCATTGTGCACCCAGTCCGTCTTCTGATGACGAATCATGGCTCCATAACGCCGAATTCCGCCATTGGCCTTCAGGCGCGCCAAAAGAGTAATGACATCCTCTTCGCTCACGCCTACACGTGCTGCAATATCCGCATAGGGGGTCAGGCTTTCAGGAATATTACTCTGAACAATGTGCAGAATGGCCTTTTCCTGGTCAGTAAAGGACAGCATGTCTAGCGAGAAAAGGAACGCGCAAAGAGGTTCTGAATGGCGATACGGCCATTGTTTTCAAGAAAACGGGTCCCCGTGGCCGTAAAATGCCTGGCCTCGATGACCGGATCAACGACTTTGCCCCAGCTATCCTCTTTCCAGGTGTACCAGGCATCACTGGGTTGGTCGAAGACAAGCAGAGGCTTATTGCAAATTTTGGCAAACTCGGCACCCCAGCCGGTTCCGCCCTTGACGGTTTTGTCTTCCTGAATGGCGCCCACCACAATGACTTGATCGCCACTGGTCACTTGCCAGCAGATGGATTGCAGAACCTTTCGGAAAAGGGGGGCCTTGGTATACTCCCGGTTCAGCAGTTTGGAGACATAGCTTAAGCTAACGTCCTTGCCCGCCAATTCCTCACTGGTGAGCACGCGCACACCGCGCTTGCGTTCAATCTGATGACCATCGAAACTGTAATTGACTTCTTCAATACCCCAGCTCTCCGCAAGAGAGCCAAAAAACTGTTCTGTGCCTGCGGCACCACCACTGTACAAAACGCATTGACTGGGAATCAGCATATTTTATTCCTTTAGTGCGGACTCGGGCACTACCCGGCAGATACCGCTCATGCTTTGCCGACAGCGGCTTCACGGTAAAACAACCGTGAAGCCGCAGATTGACGTTCAGAAAAAAGACGGATTGGGAAAACGCTCCCAAGAACTTGCTCTAGATAAAGAAAAGCCAGGTCAAAAGAGCAAAGATCGGCAGAAGAATGCCGCAGCTCCAAACCATGTATCCGAAGAAGCTCGGCATCGGCACACCCTGTTCTTCAGCGATGGAGCGCACCATGAAGTTGGGGGCATTACCAATATAGGTATTAGCACCCATGAAAACCGCACCGGCAGAGATAGCGGCAAGGGTGCCCGCGTAGTCCGTCATGAGATGCACGGGATCGCCGCCAGCCGTATTGAAGAAGACAAGGTAGGTCGGCGCATTGTCCAGGAAGCTTGACAGGGCTCCGGCCAGCCAGAAATACATGGAATTGACCGGTTGCCCATTGCTCGTGACAAGCTCAATGACGGAAGCCAGAGCACCATTGGTGCCGGCACGTAAGATGGCAATGGCCGGAATCATACTCAAAAAGATACCAAAGAAGAGCTTGGCTACTTCCAGAATCGGGCCCCAGGTAAAATCATTGAGCACACGGCTGTGGCGGTCCGTCAACTGCCAGGAAAGAGCGGCAATCAAAAGCAGACAGAGATCGCGCAGAATATTCTGACCGGCAAGCTCAACGCCCATGACAGAGATCCAGATGCCAAAATCAAGGATACCGCTAGCCAGCACCGAAATCACGATACAGGCGAGCAAAAGCAGATTAATCTTGCCTTCGAGCCCAAACTTTTCGCCAGATTCGTCTTTGACGGGAACGGGCTTGCCTTCGCGGGCGTAGAGGATGCTATCGAGCAGGAAATAAAGGGCCAGCAGAATACCGGCAACCAATAAGGTCTTGGTAAAAAGATGGGTGGTTGTCCAGAAGAAACTCACGCCCTTCAGAAAGCCGAGAAAAAGCGGCGGATCGCCCAGAGGTGTGAGCGAGCCGCCGATATTGGCCACCAAAAAGATAAAAAAGACAACGGAATGCACGCGATAACGGCGATGGGCATTTGCACGCAAAATGGGCCGGATAAGCAGCATGGCCGCACCGGTCGTCCCCATCCAGCTGGCCAGAACAGTCCCCACGCCCAAAATTGCCGTATTGACCACAGGCGTGCCCACCATAGAGCCTTTGAGACGGACTCCGCCGGCCACCGTAAACAGTGAAAAGAGCAGAATAATGAAGGGCATGTAGTCTGTCAAAATGGCGTGCAAAAATTCATGCAAAGCCACCATGGGACCGAAACTGATGGTACACGGCACGAGAAAGGCAAAAGCCCAGAACACGGCCACTTTCCCAAAGTGATGTTCCCAGAAATGGGGGATGGTCAGTGGGGCAATGGCAATGGACAACAACATGCAGACAAAGGGAATGATCCAGTAGATTGGCAAATTCTGCGGAAGAGATGCGTGTCCGCCACTTGCTAGAACTGTGCAGGGAACACATAGAGCCAGCAGGGCGGTACACAAGAGCGTAAAGAGTGTTTGCGGAAGTGTCTTTCCCATAGGTACCCCTTATTGGTGACGATCCCGTTCAATCCACGTCGGTATTTTTCAGGAGCACGATTGTCTCGTATTGTTTGACTTCTTGCAGGCGAGGGATACCGTTTGCTCCACCCCAGCCATCAAATGCATTAACAAATCCCCCAAAGAATGTGTAAAAAACGGTCAGAGCTGAAAGTGTTTTTGGGGATAGAGGGAAGTTTGCCCAAAAAAAAAGCCTCAACACTCAGCCAGTAGGCATATTTTTCGCGCTAAGGATAGAAAAAAATACCCCCAATGGCAATGGGACCGTGCCGTTCTCCACGCCTTGAGCTTTCTCCACATGATGGCTACAATTTCTCTTCGGAGGTTCCCATGCCAACACAAAACGCCAGAGAGCGTACCGCCAGACGCCGTGAACGCTTGCTGCAGGTGCTGGCGCAACGTCAGCCTGACCTCACGCTCGTACTGGCCAATATTCATGATCCACACAACGTCTCAGCCATCTTCCGTTCCGCCGATGCCTTTGGTCTTGAACGCGTCCATCTTTATTATACTGATACCGCCTTTCCGAGCCTCAGTCGCAAGACTTCAGCTTCGGCCCGCAAATGGGTGGAAAGCGTGCGCCATGCCAATAAGCAGGAACTCTCCCAGGCCCTGCAGGGCATGCAGATACTTGTCACTTCGTGTTCTCCCAATTCCCGGGCCATGGGCAGTTTCGACTTCACAAAGCCCACGGCGCTGATCATGGGCAATGAACACAGCGGAGTTGCCGGCGAACTGCTTGACCTGGCCCATGGCGAGCTCTATATTCCCATGTACGGCATGATTCAGAGTTTTAATGTTTCTGTGGCAGCGGCCATCATCCTCGCTGAAGCAGCCAGGCAACGCAATGCTGCCGGCTTCTACGACCACCCGCGTTACACAGAGACTGAACTGGCAGAACGTCTGGCCCTGTGGCTTGAGAAATAGGTTTCAGATCAGATTCCAGCGTTTTGTCACTACGTTGATGCGGAGTTGTTTTCCGTATTCAAAAATCCTTGCGGCGCTTATCTTTCGGCATTTTTTAGTTGACATGCCAGCGCACATTACATACAGATATTCCTAGAGTTGCGGCGGTTCAGGGTATTTTTGCAACCCTACAGTAGTTTGCAATACTTATAGTCCAGGTCAGGATCGCGCGGCATGCTGTCGCATACTCTTCTTTCCTTCGGTTGTTCTTGAAGTGGTCATTTACGCGATCCGGCAGCCATCGGGAGATTCAAAAATGACAAAAGCTGAACTTGTGGAAAAAATCAGTGCCAAGGTGGAGCGTCTGACAAAGGCAAAAGCAGAAGAAGCGCTGAATGCCATTGTCGACTCTCTGCGTGAAGCCTTGGTCGCCGGTGAATCCGTAGTCTTAACCGGCTTTGGAAGCTTTAAGGTCGTAACGCGCGCCGAACGCAAGGGCCACAATCCTCAGTCACATCAGCCCATCACCATCCCTGCTCGCAAAGTTGCCAAATTCACACCGGGCAAGGCTCTGAAAGACGCTATTAAGTAAATTCTGAAGACAAAAAGCCTGTGCAACGAACTCCATCGTATAACACAGGCTTCTCGCTTCACCGAGCATAGATTTCCATAAGCAAAAGCGGCAGAATTCCCCTCTTCAGGAATTCTGCCGTTTTTCATCAGGCAAAACGCATTTCCAGTGGCTTACGGCATATTTCCTCATACGAGGCAATAGCGTCGTTCACATCCTTATAAAAAAGCAACGTGCCGTTATTTAACACGCCGGCAGCATTACAGTGTTTTTTGATCGTGCCAATATTATGCGAAACCACGATCAGGGTCGCCTGTTTCTTTCTTTGTTCAAAAACTCTGTTACATTTTTCCCGAAAAGCAGCATCTCCCACCGCTGAAACTTCATCTATCAGATAATAATCAAAGCCAATGGCCATACTCAGACCAAAGGCAAGCTTGGCGGCCATGCCCGAAGAATAATTTTTGATGGGCATATCCATGTACTTGCCCAGCTCCGAAAAATCCTCCACAAAATCTGTCACCTCTCGAATGTCGGCACCGTAAATGCGACAGACAAAGCGCAGATTGGCCCGACCTGAGAGCTTATTGTTGAAGCAGCCGGAAAAACCAATGGGCCAGGAAATACGGCTTGTTCGTTCAACATAGCCTGAATCGGGATAAATCGCGCCTCCAATGATGCGCACAAGCGTGGATTTGCCAGCACCATTGCGGCCAAGGATGCCCATATTCACACCGGGCACAAAATCGGCATTGAGATGGTCGAGAATAATTCTCTGCTGATTGCCTATTCTGTAGCGTTTACAGATATCCACCAAACGTATCATGGCAATTCGTGGCAAAAAAGTCTGAGAAAAAACAACTCAGGACAAACGTCGCCTGAGCATTGAACAAATTCCCTTTTCTTGAAAGATCCGATTCTTCTCTGTTATCAATCCATTCGACAGGCTGTCAACCTTTGAGACCGTAGACGCTCTGAGCAAGGAGTGCGCATGGCTGAGCCTTTTTCCCATCCGACATTGTCCCTTTGGCAAGCAAGAAGAAAACAGCAGCTTCTGGCCGGAAAAATCTGTGCCTTTTTCTTCTTATGTGCCCTGCTCGCCTTAATCGACGGTTTGCAGACGCTTCTACGCACTGATACAGACGAAATCCTGCTGATGGCTGGTCAAAGCGATGGGATTTCAGGTCCCTGCCCCCTGCAGAATCCCGTGAGCACAGATCTTGAAGTCCGTTTTACGCCGGCGGATACCACGCTCCGCTTTGAACTTGAGGGGTTTTTTGCCGGGTATCTGATCGGCAACGGCATGTGGCGCGGTCGTCTCATTGCCCCAGAAAACCAGGCAAGTTCTGATGTCAGTCTTGTGGTTGCCTTTAAAGGAACTGCCAAGGGGCAAAAATTCCGCATTCACGTTTTTGCCAATGAAGAAGATCTGCGCGCTCAAACCCCGTCCTTCATTCTTCGCCTTTTCGGCCTTCAGGCCTTTGTCGTGGCGGGAGTGCTTGCTCTGGTAGCACTGCTGCCAGCGTTGGTGAACTATGCTCTGGGACGGAACAATCTCAAACTTCTGCAAAAGCTTAGACTTGCCGAAGTGTTCCGAGTGCAGAGTAAAGAGAGCGACCAAGGTCAGAAGCTTTTGCTCTGGTGTACGGCCAAGGGAGGAGAAAAGCTGCGTATTGGGGAAAACGTCGCCGTTTTCTCCACTGAAGGCAAGTCCTTGGGAGAAGCCGCGATCGTCTCCAAGGAAAAACAGGTTTTCTGTCTGCGTATGGAGCCAGAACAGGCTGTCAGCGCAGGCTGTCTCGTTGATCTGCACAGTCGCCAAGCTGACCTTTAAAAATGCCGGCATCAAAGGCCTTTTTTGCTTTTTCGTGTACTTTGGAGTAGGTATAGCTATGGTGCTTTTCGCTTAACGTCCAGCCGCGTGTCTCTCCCTCTGAACACGTCGACACATCAGACCTAAAGCCTGTGGAGGTCTCACATGGCAAATCTTCTGGAATGGTCAAGAGCCTATGGCGGCCGTCTCAGCGCAGACGACAAAAAAACTCGTTTTGCCAAAGCCGATAGTTTGGCCCAGCGTCTCGCAGCAGAAGTTGCGGCTGGAAAACTCCCCTTTCTGAGCATGGGCTATCGCGCACGCCTTGAAGAGGATATGCAGTCGCTTTTGCCACGCGTCAAAGCTTTCAAGCACATGCTGCTTTTGGGCATCGGCGGCTCAGCCCTTGGCTGTCGTGCCATTCAGCGCGCCTTTGCGCCCTCACAGGATCTCCCGGGCCATACCGGCCCGTCGGTCTGGGTTGCCGATAATGTCTGCGCCGAACAGTTTGAAGCCCTGCTCACTCGCCTGAACCCCAAAGACACGGTCGTTGTCTGCATCAGCAAATCGGGCGGCACGATAGAAACCATTTCCCAATATTTCCTGGTCAAGGACTGGCTGAAAAACGCTCTGGGTGATGACTGGAAGCAACAAATGCTTGTCATTACCGACATCGCCAAAGGCTATCTGCGTGAGGAAGCAGAGCACTTTCACCTCGCCTCCATGGAAGTGCCGGACAATCTTGGCGGACGCTATTCGGCGCTTTCTGCCGTGGGCCTTCTGCCTGCGGGCTATCTTGGCATCGACTGGCAAGCACTGCTGGACGGCGCAGCGCATGTTGCCGCCCCTCTCACACAGCCTGCTCCGCGTCTTGCCGAGCATCCGTCGTTTGCCCTGGCCTGCTGGGCCCATGCCCTCATGAGC
Source organism: Desulfovibrio sp. (assembly GCA_024699605.1). Lineage (GTDB taxonomy): Bacteria > Desulfobacterota > Desulfovibrionia > Desulfovibrionales > Desulfovibrionaceae > Desulfovibrio. The sequence goes on from JAILPJ010000086.1 coordinate 31,820, forward strand.
AAAGGCTACAGTCAGCTCATTTATTTTTGTTATATCCCTCAATGGGCGACCTACGGTCCCTGGTTTGCGCAGCTCTGGGCAGAAAGCCTGGGCAAAGACGGTCAGGGCAGTCAGCCCATTGCCGCCACCGGCGTGACGGATCAACATTCCATCAATCAGATGTTTCTTGATGGTCAGCGCGACAAGGGCTGCCTTTTCCTCACAAGCCGCAAGCAAGACCAGGGCCGAAGCTTTGGGCAGGATCTTCCCGAAAAATGGTCATGGCTGCGCGGCAAAAAATTTGGCAGTCTGCTTGAGGCTGAAGCATTGGGAACACGCATGGCGCTGTGCAAATCGCAGGTGCCATTGGTGCATATCGATACCGAAGACTGCGGTGAAAAGTCGGCCGGTGCCATGATGATGCTTCTGGAAGCGGCCACGGTGTTCACCGGCTGGTTGATGGATATCAATCCCCTTGATCAGCCGGCTGTGGAACTTGGCAAACGCTTGGCCAATACACGCCTTGGCGCCACAGGCTATACCCAGGAGGAACAGGATCTGAAAGCCTTCCTGGAGTTGCCTCGTGATGAACAGGCCTTTTAACGGATCCTAGGTAACGATGTTTTTCGAGGAGCATCATGTCGACAGGGGAGCGCCGGGTCAGGAACTGCCCTTCAGTTATGCCCGTACGCTCTCCTGGCTTTCTCTGGTTTTCATTCTGCTCACCAACCTTGTCCTTTCCTTCTTTATTTCCAATTCAGCGCGCGAAACGCTGCTCACCAAGCAGAAAGAATTCGCCAATCTCCTCGTGGAAAATCTCAACAATCAGATCTTCAGACGTTTTGCCCTGCCCACCATCCTGGCACGCGGACGCATTGCCCTGAGACAGCCCACCCAGTACGAACATCTCAATCGTGTCGTGCAATCGGTGATACAGGGCTTGCCGGTGGCGCGCCTGCGCATCTACGATTTCTCCTATCTCGTGGCCTTTTCCACAGCCATTGAAGATCTCGGCCGCGCAGGTCTGGCCAGCCCCAAGCTCGACAGCATTCTGCATGGCGGTGAAAGCGTCTCCGAAATCATCGCCAGTTTTCCCGCCTGGCAAGCCCCCTTCCGTCTGCCTCTGAAACCAGGCACCTTTGTGCTGAGAGTCTTAGCCCCACTGCGCGGAGAGCCACTGCCTGGACGTGATGACATTCCCATCATGGGGGCGCTCGAGCTCACGCAGGACATTACGGAAGACTACGAACGCGTGCTGGCTTTTCAGGGCATTATCGTGGTGCTCTGCCTCTTATCCTCGGTCATTCTCTTTGCCTTGCTGCTCGTCCTCATTCATCGCTCGGAACGCGTCATAGCCGAGCGTATGTACAAAAACCGCCTGCTTGAAAATGAGCTGCACAGCAATGAACGGCTGGCCAGTATGGGGCGTGTGGTCGCCAGTATTGCCCATGAAATTCGCAATCCCCTGGGCATTATCCGTTCCAGTGCGGAACTGCTGCAGCGTCGCACGGAAAAGACCGATACCGGTACAGCCCGTCTTCTTGGCGCCATCTATGACGAATCCGTGCGCCTTTCTCAAACCGTGAACGATTTCCTCGATTATGCCCGCCCCCGCAAACCCAGACAGGATCTCATCGACGTCAATCTGATCCTCGATCAAGTCCTGGCTTTTCTGGAAGGGGAATTTGCCAAATGTTCCGTCGTTGTTGAGCGGAGAACGCGCGAAGTCACACTTCTGACGCAGGGAGACAAAGATCTGCTCTACCGGGCCTTCTACAATATTCTGATCAATGCTCAGCAGGCCATGGCGGGGCCCGGACAGATTGAAATCACGGCCAATCTTTGCCGTAATGACGAGACAAGACAGCTTGAGCTGATCTTTACGGATTCAGGCCCTGGCTTTGACCAGTCGACCATTGATCACATTCTCGATCCCTTTTTCACCACCAAGGACGGTGGCACAGGACTGGGCCTGCCCATTGTCCAATCCATCATCACAAGCCACGCAGGCAGCATCCATCTCGACAACGCCCCCTCGGGCGGAGCCAGAATTCGGGTGCTTTTACCGGAATGCGTACCAGAACATCAGCAACCAAGTGAGCAAACGTCCAAATAGACGCAAGCGACAGCCCAAGCGCACCAAGCTTTTCCTCGTCACGGCAAAACGTCTGTTCACGATTGTAACCATGGAGGCAGCGTTTCCTCCCCGTCGATGACAACGGGGTTTTCACGCTGAGACAGACATTAATGAAAAAACACGCGCACATTCTCATCCTGGACGATGAGAAAGGCTATCTCCTCGTTTTGCAGACCCTGCTCGAGGACGAAGGCTATCAGGTCACAGCCCTCAATGATCCAGAAATGGCGCTCGCCTTTCTGCAGGAAAGTGAAGTCGACGTCGTTGTGACCGACATGAAAATGCCCAAGATCAGCGGCAGCGAAGTCTTACAGGAAATCAAAAAAAGCTGGCCGCATCTGCCCGTTTTGATCATGACAGCCTTCGGCTCAATCGAAAGCGCTGTGGAAGTGATGAAATCAGGTGCCTTTGACTACATCACCAAGCCCTTTTCCAACGACGAACTCTTGCTCTCCATCAACAATGCCGTTGAGCTCTCCTATGCCCATCAGCAGTATCAACTGCTGCAACAGGAAATGGAAGAGCGCTATGACATCCACAAAATCGTTGGCAGCAGTCGTGCCATCCGCAGCGTCAAGGAAATGGTCGACAGGGCAGCGCCCATGCGTTCGAGCATTCTCATTTGCGGAGAAAACGGCACAGGCAAAGAGCTTACGGCCAAAGCCATCCATTACGCCAGTCCGCGCAAGGACAAACCCTTTGTCACCGTAAACTGCCGTGCCCTTTCGGCAGATCAGCTGGAAAGTGAGCTGTTTGGCTGTGAACAGGAGCAGTCACAGGCCGGAGCCATTGCCCTACGCCGAGGACGCGTGGAACAGGCCAACGGAGGAACGCTCTTTCTGGATGAGGTCTCGGAACTCTCGCTCGATCTGCAGGTCAAATTACTCAGACTGTTGCAGGAGCGCTGTTTCGAGCGCGTGGGAGGAAGTGAAGTTTTGCAGGCAGATATCCGTCTCGTAGCCGCGACGGACAAAGATCTCAGTCGCCTTGTGGAGGAGGGAACCTTTCGCAATGATCTCTATTACAGACTGAATGTCGTCGAAATCAAACTGCCACCGTTACGTGAACGCCGTGAGGACATCCCCTTGCTGGTGACCCACTTTGCGCGCAAGGTTTTCGAAGAAAACAATATGCCGCCCAAAAGCTTTAGTACCAAGGCCCTGAATTATCTCACAGGCTACGAATGGCCGGGTAATATGCGGCAACTGGAAAATGTGGTGGAAAGCTGCCTGGTGCTCGGCTCAGGGCAGGTCATTGACGTCGATGACCTGCCGGCGGCTATTCAGGACGAGGAGGCCCAATTCAAAAGCGCCGTTGACCTCCTGCCCTTTCCCCTGGATTTGGCCGATACACTGGAAAAAATCGAGGCAGCCCTGATCAGACGGGCCTTGGTACGCTGCGAGCTGGTACAGGTTAAGGCCGCAGAATCCCTGGCCATTTCCAAAAGTCTTTTACAGTACAAGCTGAAAAAATACGGTATTACCGGTCACTAGACGGCAGCTGGTCCAAAATCACCGTCGCTTCGGGATGGGCCTGTCGCAACGCTTCCTGCATGGCACAGGCATCGGCAAATTCTTTGAAGGGGCCAGCCTTTTCCTTCCCCTTGGCGGCATTAAACTGCACAAAAAAGGCCTGTTTTTCCTGCAGGGGACGACCGTCAGGATTGCAGACCACTTCAAGATTCACATCGCCCACTCCTTTCTTACGCAGACCGATCTGATCAGCCGCAGCGTAGGAAAGATCAATAATTCTGCCTCTGACAAAGGGACCGCGGTCGGTCACACAAACCATCACGCTCTTTCCGCTGTCTTGCCTTGTCACTTTGACCACAGTGCCAATGGGCAGTGTTCTGTGGGCCGCCGTAAAACTGTACATATCGTAACGCAGTCCACTGGCTGTGGGACCGCCATGAAAATTCGTACCATACCACGAAGCTTTGCCAGCTAACTGGCCCTGCTTGGCGTGTTCAACCCAGGCCTCATCTGACCTTTGCTCACGGCGCTGGGGCCGCTCTTGCCCGGATCTGCTCTGTTTTGTCCCCTTGCGTGAGGAGCGATAACTGGCCAAGGATTGACGTTTTTTCTGCGCTTGCTGCTGTTTGTATTGTTGTGAGGCCTTGGAACTACGGGCATTGGCCGTATCAACGTTCAAGGGTTCTAGGAAAAACAGAGAAAAAGCCACGATCATAAGCCAAAAATAACGCATCAGACTTCCTTTTGTTGCTCCCCGCTCAACTGCCGCTACCGACGAAGAAAGCGTTCAAGCCGCGCCGGTATTCTCAAGAAAAACGGTTCCTCTCACCTGACAGATGCCTGCTCGCACTCAGCGAAAAGGCTTTTGACGTGCATAAGAGAAGAGGGAGACGTTTTTTTGAAAAAAGGGGAAGCCCGTCGCTCTTTGCAGCGGAAAAGAACGAAAAAAACGCCTTGTTTCCTGCCGCAAAGCCGGGCCCATTTAGGGTTTTTCATGTCAAAGATATATATTACTACACGTTTTCCCTCTAAAAATCAAGGCACCTTTTGAGAACTATAACATACATCGCATAGTCCGAATCTCAGCGCTGCCCCTTGATCCTGCCCGTTCCGCCTTGACACATTCTTATCTCTTGATAAAAAAAAGTTGGTTTTCCTCATTTTTTCCAGCACGGTTCGCTTTTTTTCTTAGACGTCATGCCGCCGGCAGAAAATCCCCACAGCCAAGACCATTGTCTGCCCTTCTGTCGACTGGCTCTTAACTCAGGAGAAATCTGCATGCCAGAACTTGTCTACGGCGTATGGGATGGTGTGCCCTACGACAACCGAAAATCAACATCGCCTTCGACTCCAGCGAGTATCCAGCTTGACGCTCTCGACAGGTTTAACGACGACAATGCCGTGTCTGTGCTGATGAGCGATCGCGGCTTTCTCGTTTTTGACGAATCTGTTCCTCTGCTCTGGGCTTTACAAAAACACTTCATGAAAGTTGCTTCGGAATCCTGCGGCAAATGCTCTCCCTGCCGCACCGGCGCCCCGCTGATCTGCAATCTCCTGAATAAAGCCATGAACGGCGACGCCGCAGACGTTTTCCCCCTGCTTGAAGAAATCGCCCAGCAGATGACAAACACATCCCTATGCGGTGTCGGGCAAACCGGCCCCCAACCACTCCTTGCCGCCCTGACCTTTTTCCCCAAGGAATTACGGGCGACACCGCAGGATATGAAACATGGCTTCTACGCGACCTTGACCAGCCCATGTATCGAGGCCTGTCCGGGTCTAGTCAACATTCCGCGCTACATTGACTATATCAAGGACGGCCATATCGATCTTTCCGCCAATCTTGTTCTCCGTCACTATCCGCTCGTCGGCAGCTGTGGTCGCGTCTGTGTCCGCAGCTGTGAAAGCGCCTGTCGTCGCGGCAAAATCGACGCCCCGATTTCCATTCGCAATCTCAAACGTTTTGCCGCTGACAAGGCCTTAGCCAGTGGTCTGCTCAAACCCGCAGCAGTGCCTCTGGACAAAAAGGAAAAAGTCGCTGTGGTTGGCGCCGGTCCCGTCGGCATTGCCTGCGCGTATCATCTGCTTCGTCGCGGCTATCCTGTGGACATTTTTGAGGCAAAAAATGAAGCCGGCGGCATGATCCGCTACGGCATTCCTATCTACCGCCTGCCCAAGGATACCCTGCAGGAGGAAATAGCCATTGTCACCTCCATGGGCGGGAAGATCGCTTTTGGACAAAAGCTTGGCCGCGACTTCCATGTGGACGATCTCTTTGCCAAGGGCTACAACGCCGTATTTCTGGCTATGGGCTGTCCCAAGGGCAGCTACTTGGGAATGCCCGACGAAGACACCAGTCTTGCCGACTACGAAAACGGCATTGATTTTCTCGAGCGTGTCTATGAAGGCGTGAACAAAGGACAAGCCCCTGTTCTGGAAGGCGACGTGGTTGTGGTCGGCGGCGGCAATGTGGCCATGGACTGCTGCCGGGCCGCACAGAGAATCTCCAACGGCAAGGTGCACGTCATCTACCGACGCACTGAAGAAGACGCGCCCGCAGATCCTGAGGAAATTGCCGCAGCCAAGGCCGAAGGCGTACAATTCCATTTTCTCACAGGCCAGCACAGCCTGATTTGTGAGCAGGGCAAAATCACGGGGCTCAAAATCCAAGACATGGAGCGCACAGAGCCCGATGCCAGTGGACGCCGTGGTGTACGCGCCATTGAGGGGAGTGAACATATTCTCCCCTGTGCACACGTTATTGCGGCCATTGGTCAGCAGACAGAAAAAGATGCGCTTGTGGAAAACGACCAGATCAACCGTGACCGCAAAAACTGCATTGTGGTCAATTCCGCACAGGAAACGAGCCGCCCGGGCGTCTTTGCCGCCGGAGACTGCACATCCGGTCCACGCGCCAAAGGTCCTACGACCATGATCATGGGAATGGGTCAGGCCTATTTTGCGGCGCGCTCCATTGAACGCTATCTCTCCAAGGGAGAGGTCTCGTTTGACTCTCGCTGGCGCATGACCGAGCTCATCGCGCAGGGCAAACTCATGCCGAAGGATGAGCCAGTAGTAGCAGCTAAAATCCCCACCCCGCGTGTGGCACTCAAAGAACTCACCCCTGAAGATCGCAGCCAGAATTTTGCCGAGGTCGAACAGACCATGACGCAGGAGGAGGCCTGGAGTGAAGCCGCACGCTGCATGCGCTGTTACCGCATCTATTCCGTTGTGACAGCCAAACACATTCCCGGCGGGGAATAATTTAAGGATCTGGTCATGAAAGCGTATATCAACAAAAAAGCCTACGATTTTGAAGAGGGCGAAAGCATCCTGACCGTAGCCCGCAGAAACGGAATTTTCATTCCCTCCCTCTGTCATTTTCAACCACTGCACCATCGCCCAGCCACCTGTCGAGTCTGTCTTGTCCAGGTCACTGACAGCCAAGGTACGCGAATGACCACAGCCTGTGATACGCCCTTACGTGATGGTCTGATCGTGGATACCTTCTCCAAAAAAGTCCGCGACATGCAGCGTATGCAGGTGGAAATGATTCTGGCCGACCACCATCAGGACTGTGCGGCCTGTGCCCGACACGGAGACTGCGAGCTGCAGGATTTAGCCGAAGCTGTGGGACTTTCCCGCAATCGCTTTGCCGATCTTTTGCAGAAACCTGCCGCAAGCCGTACCGTTGATCAGTCGGCACGCGCCATGCTGCGTGACATGACCAAATGCATCCGCTGTCTGCGCTGCGTCACAGTCTGCCGCAGCATCCAGGGTGTTGCGGCCTTGACGGTTGACGGCAAAGGCCTTGGGACAGCCATCGGTGTGGGTATGGCGCCGGATCATCACTCCTCGGCCTGTATCCAATGCGGGCAGTGCACCCTCGTCTGTCCCACTGGGGCCTTGGCTGAACGCGATGAAAACGATACGGTCCTCGACTATCTCACCAATCCTGATGTCACCACAGTCTTCAGCTTTGCGCCTTCGGTGCGTGTGCTGATGGGCGACGAATTCGGTTTTCCTGCCGGCAGCAATGTTGAAGGAAAAATTGTCGCCGCCTTACGCGCCATAGGTGCCGATGTGATCATTGATACGGATTTTGCCGCTGACGTGGTCATCATGGAAGAAGGTACGGAACTTTTGGGACGTGTGAGCAATGGTGGCACTCTGCCCATGTTCACCTCCTGCTGTCCCGGCTGGATCAATTTTGCCGAAAAACATCTTCCCGAAATTCTTCCGCACATCTCCACCACCCGTTCACCCCAAGCGGTCTTAGGGGCTCTGGCGAAGACGTACCTGCCCAAACAGATGCAGATGGATCCTGCCCGTATCAAAACGATCTCCATCATGCCCTGCATCGCCAAGAAAGATGAAGCTGCCAGGGCACAACTGGCACGCGACGGGGTTCCGGATGTTGATGTCGTTATTTCCGTCAGAGAATTTGCCAGATTACTGCGCAGGCTAGGGGTTGATCTGCTCAATATTCCGCCTGAGCCTTTTGACAATCCCTTCATGAGCGCCTCAACAGGTGCGGCCGTGATTTTCGGAACCACCGGCGGTGTCATGGAAGCCGCCGTACGTACTGTCTACGCGGTCTTGAACGGCAAGGAACTGCAGGGCATTGCCACAGCGCCCTTGCGCGGTCTTGACGGTGTACGCACAGCCGAACTCGATCTTGGCCCCAAGGTCGGCAAGGTAAAGCTCGCCATCTGCCATGGTCTGCGAAATGCCCGTATTCTTGCCGAAGAAGTGCTCAGCGGCAAATCGCCGTATACCTTCATTGAAGTCATGGCCTGTCCGGGCGGCTGTATCGACGGTGGTGGCTCAAGCCGCGTCAAAGGCCAGTACCATCCTGGCCGCGTACGCCGGCAACAGTCGCTTTATGAAATGGATAGCAATATGGTTTACCGCCAGTCGCACAACAATCCCCAGATTAAGGCGCTCTACGACAATTATCTTGAAAAACCCAATTCAGAGCTGGCCCATCACCTGCTCCATACCCACTACACCAATCGTTACGAGCAGTCTTGTGCCGGCATTGAAGAAAATATGAAGAAAATCACCTTGGCCGAATAACAACGCCAGACTCAAGCTGACTTTTGCAGAAAAAAAAAGAGGCCCGAATCCACGGGCCTCTTTTTTTCTCGTTGGCCTAAGGCGTTAGGCCTGCTTCATTTGCTCCACCCTGAAAGCTGGAAAATATTAACTAGTTACAGCTGGTTACTCCCAGCCTTTCAAGGAAAAAGTTGTCTCGCGCTGTGATCTCTGACGCCCAACGCGATTGTCCCTTGGGACTTTTTACAGTCATTTCGTATCTACAAT
>JAILPJ010000094.1 GCA_024699605.1 Desulfovibrio sp.
GGAAGAGACTGAGACGGAAAAATTGTCATCGAAAGAAAAATTCCGCATGGTTGTTGAGTCAGAGGCCTTAAACGAGACAGAGCTCGCCGAGTATGCCCGCTCCAAGGGCGTCTTTGTCGAGCAACTGCGTCAGTGGCGTGAAATTTGCGAAAACGCCAATGGCAATCATGCCATTGAAACGGTACATCTCAACAAAGTCATCAAAGAAAAAGACAAGCAAATCAAAGCCATACAGGCCGATTTGGACAAAAAAGACAAGGCTCTTGCTGAGGTAACAGCGCTCGAAATCCTACGAAAAAAAGCACAGGCGATCTGGGGGGAGCCAGAGGGCGAATGATCAGCGCCGCAGATCGCCGTCAAGCTCTTGAGCTGATCGATGAGGCCAAGACTAAGGGGGCCCATTTGGACAATGCCTGCAAAGAACTTGGCATCTGCAAACGCACGTATCGTCGCTGGAAAAAGAAACTGAAAGAAACTGGAACCCTCGATGATCTGCGGCCCTCTGCTGAGCGCCCGACTCCTGCAAACAAGCTTTTCCTGGAAGAAGAACAAGCTATTTTGGATCAGGTTAATAGCCCTGAATTTGCTGATGCATCCCCCAAACAGATGGTGCCGGCATTAGCCGACAAAGGCATTTACGTTGGATCCGAATCAACCGTTTATCGGGTCCTGCACAAGCATGACATGTGTCACCATCGAAGAAAGGGGGCGGTGCCAACTCATCGCGAAGTTCCCACGCATTCGGCTACTGCGCCCAATCAGGTGTGGATGTGGGATATCACCTATCTTCCCGGAGCTATCAGGGGTGCGTTCTTTTACCTGTATCTCATTTCTGACCTGTTCAGCCGGTTTATTGTAGGCTGGGAAATCTGGCCGGAACAGACCGCTGAACACTCAAGTGAACTGATACGTAAGGCCACGCTTGCAGGACATATCAAGCCCGGTGACCTCCTTGTTTTACACAGTGACAACGGGTCACCCATGAAGGGCTCTACCATGCTTGCCACCTTGCAGTCGCTTGGCATTACGCCTTCCTTCAGCAGGCCCAGAGTGAGCAACGACAACGCCTTTGCAGAGAGCTTGTTCAATACGCTCAAGAGCAGATCTGGCTTCAAGGACAATGGCTTTGAAAGCCTTGAAGCGGCTAGAGAATGGGTCTCAACGTTTACCTGCTGGTACAATAACGAGCACCATCACAGTGGCATAAGCTATCTGACTCCTGCACAGCGTCATACTGGCGTATGGAGAGGTGTCGTTGAGCAGAGGACTGCTGTCTATGAAGCCGCCAAGGCTGCCCACCCTGAGCGTTGGAACGGTAGAAATGTACGCAATTGGTCAGCACCAGAGATCGTGTTTTTGAATCCGGTAAAGTCGGATATCTGTCCAGCAACTATCTCTACTGGGGCCTAGAACCAGATATAGCTCTAGAATGCGTTTATTTGCCCCAGAATGGCTCAAACCAAATCTTGATAACCTCCTCACGTAAAAGTAATAAAAAGCGATTCTAGAGCCTTCTAGGGGCCTTACTGCGGATGTTGATGTTATACCGGCAAGCCAATACGGAATAAGATTTCTTCATACAGAGATTACTCAACCGGTTTAGGCAAAAGGTGACAACTATCTAGACACCTACCGACTTTTTTGATGTAGATACTTCTTATTGCATTCTTAGCGTCTATACGCATTAAATCTTTTAATAAATATATGGTAAGTTATTTTACTCGTTAAATCATATTAAAAATAGTAGAAGGCTATAAGTCTATGTCTGAAGATAAAAAAGAAGTGAGCAAAAATTTTTTTTGCCCATTATGTCCCGAACTTTTTGAGGTTTTATACCTCAACAAAGGACTAAAATTTTAAACAAAATTCCCTAGAGTTTTTTTGCATTTTCTCATTTAGGAAACGCACGTAGTAAAGCAAATTTTTTTGCCAAAAAAAGAATTCAACAAAAAATCTAAAAAATTGACATCTCTCGGAGACTTGATACAATATACCTTCGGGAGGTGAGAGC
>JAILPJ010000095.1 GCA_024699605.1 Desulfovibrio sp.
AATTTTCCATGAAAAAACAAATGCAAAATTTTTGCCACATCACGACAGAAAGTCTGAGAAAATTCTATCAAAAAAATTGCAAATGAAGCCACAGAAAGCGTCTAAAAAACGGCGCCTTCTTCACCCACGTGAGCGGTTACCTTTTTTCGTGTCATATTCCCATGAGGCTGGCTAAAGGCCAAGCGAACTTTTGATTTCATTATATTTTTCAAGTAAACTTTCGCGCGGTTTTGTGTCTTCTTTGTATTTGTCATAAATTTCAAGCCAGAGCTTAGGAGTCGCTCCAAAACACTTTGCATTGCCAAGCAGACAATAAAAAGCTACTTCTTTCTTCTCTTCTGCTGGTCTATTATTATATATCTTAATGTCGTATTTGTTACATATTTTCCAATAGTAACTACAGCCATTGTTATATTCTTTAATCTTAAAGTATAACCCCATAGCTAAAGTAGCAAGATTCTCTATTCTTGTTTTGTTATGACTATATGCTAGTGAGATGTCTCCAGCCCAGGCGCCAGCAGGTATTTCGGGACTAGAATCTTCAATCTTTTCTTCGATAATTTGTAGTGTGTTTGTAATATCTTGTTCATCATTGATGTAATCAATTAAAGTGCAAATTAGTTCTATATACAATGTGTTCCTATCTAAATAAACTTTTGTAGCATCATCTATTACTTGAGAAATGAAGACATCGCTGTAGCCATTGGCAAAAACTCTCTGGCATATAAGTTTGTAAAAATCTGATTGTACTTTTCCGATAGCGGCAAATGGGTCTTCTGTTCTAAATACGTAGTACCCACAGCTTCTTGAAAGAATTTCATATATATCTATTAAGTCCTGGTTACTATCATCATAATTTTCATCGCTACTTTTGATTTTACATAAATCTTTGAGAAAACGCATAACTACAAATCGCCATTTTGAGCGTTGCGCTTTTGGAACAACTCTATTAGGTGAAAGGTAATATCCGTCATCTGCATTGCTAAGAAAAGTACTTATTTCATCATGTAACAAGTCAAAATCTAAAGATTGTGGTGGATCATTTTTAGTTTCAACTTGCTGCCCCAAAAGCGTCTTGATTTTCATATCTATACCGTCGTAGCCTTCTTTGACTGCTTTGGGGAGGCATTTGTATATTTCTGAGGCAATCTTGATGATAACCTGATGATCAGCCTTGGCAAGGAGAAGACGAAAATCGTTAATTTTCATGGCTTTGTAGGGTTGGTAAAAAGTTCATGGAAGAAATAGGCTTGGGCACATGCTGCCGAATGGGAAAGGCTTCTGAGTACTTAGGGGGAAGGGCAGTCTCTTTAAAATTTGAAAATATTTAAATTTTTTATGTTGGAAAAAATCTGTTGATATAGCCATACTAAAGAAGTATCACTACGTTATGAACATAAATGTATGTTGGCACGAAGAAAAGGTTCGTCATGTGAGGAAGTAAAGCCCTGGGAAGGTTGCAGCAAACGAACCTAGCTACGGCAAAAGCGGATGCAAAACCTCAGAGATAAGAAGAAAAGGGACTGAACGATAAAAATTTATAATTTTTTGTCGCTTTTCCATGGCTGAGTACGCTTCAGACGTTGCCTCGGAAGCTTGAGGATTGGATCTCTGGCTGGAATTGGCTGAATGGGAAGGAGACATATTCTCTTCTACCTTACACCAGAGTTCTTGTTTTTTCTACTGCTCAGTTTGGACATTTTTGGTCTTCGGAGCCGGCCAGGAAGGCGATCCGTGTCTTGAGCTTGCTGCACAACTCTTTTCCGACAAAAGGGAAAAGCGTTGGAAAACGATGATATTGACATTAAAATTCATTTTTCTTAAAGTTTTGCCTTGGTTTTGCCTTGTCTTGACCGACAGATCGTTTTCGTTTGAGGTTTCCATGATTCCTTCGCAGATATGTTCTGTACTGCAGACCTTGATCTCCATCAGACAGCCAGTTTTCCTTTGGGGGCCACCTGGCGTGGGCAAAAGTCAGCTTGTTGCCCAGACGGCCAAGGCTCTTGATCTGGCTCTTGTGGACATCAGAGCCATTCTTCTTGATCCTGTTGATCTCAGAGGTTTGCCGCGCATTAGTGCTGACGGTTTGGCCATCTGGTGTCCTCCCTCCTTTCTTCCCCATGCTGACGAAACAAGCCGGGGATTGCTCTTCCTCGATGAGCTTAACGCTGCACCTCCCTTGGTTCAGGCAGCTTGCTATCAGTTGATTCTTGACAGGCGTATTGGCGAGTACCGTCTGCCGGATGGCTGGACGGTGATTGCCGCTGGCAATCGCGAACGTGATCGCAGTGTCACGCATCGTATGCCGACAGCTCTTGCCAATCGCCTGGTACACCTTGAATGTGAAGCCAATCTCGATGATTGGTTAGTTTGGGCGCATGGGGCGAAAATCCGAGCCGAGGTCTGTGCTTTTTTGAGATATCGCCCCAAACTCTTACACGATTTTGATCCCACTTCACGAGCCAAGGCCTTTGCTTCACCGCGTTCCTGGGAATTTGTTGCTCGCATCCTTGATGCCGGCCCTCGGCAAGATGCCTTGGAGGAAGTCCTGGCAGGCACCGTGGGACCTGGCGCTGCCGCTGAATTTTTGGGCTTTCTGAATGTCTGGCGGGAGCTGCCCACAGTCGAAGAAATTTTGCGCTCACCGAAGTCAGCAGTGATTCCCGAAGAGCCTGCGGCCTGTTACGCCATCTGTGAGGCCCTGGCACTGAAAGCCCAGCCAGCAACTTTCGAGCCGCTTGCGACCTATGCTCAGCGTTTGCCTGCGGAATTCGGGGTTTTGCTGATGCGCGATGCTTTGGCTGTGGACGCTTCTCTGAGCAATCACCCAGCTTTTGCTGTCTGGGCCCAAGCCAATGCCCATGTCCTCGTCTGATCAGAAGCAAGCGCAGGCTTTGGAGCTTGCCAAGCAGGCCATGACGCAAGCCCGCATTGCCCTTGTGACGGAACACCCATTTTTTGGGGCTCTGGCTTTGCGCCTGCATTTGCAGGTTGACCCGAGCTGTCGTGATCTTTGGACCAACGGCCGAGAGCTGGGTTTTAATCCTGCCTGGGTCGCTGTCCAGAGTCGTCAGTCTCTTGAAGCCGCACAGGCTCATGAAATGTTACATCTGGCCTGCGGTCATCACGTACGCCGCAAGGGGCGAGATGCCGAGCGCTGGAATAAAGCCTGTGATTTTGCCGTCAATCTTTTGCTCAAAGAAGCGGGTTTTACTCTGCCGAAGGGCTTTGAGTATGACGAGCGTTATCTCGACCTGTCGGCCGATGAGATTTTTGCTGTTCTGCCCACGTTGCAGGATCAGGATCCCCATGGCGGTGCCAAACGCGCCCTGCAGGAGCGTGAGAGTAGCCGTTTTGTGGATGGCGCAGGTCAAGATCTGGGAGGGGCTGCCAGCTCTGCCAAGACCAGTGAGCACGGTAAAGCCGATGCCGCAGGCAAGAAAAGTCAAGGCAAGGGGCAGAAAAAGTCCGGTCAGTCCGGACAGGACGGAGAACAGGGACAGGGCAGTGAAGGGGCTGCCTTTGTGGGTGAAGTCCGTGATCACCCATTGCTGGGCGGGGACAGCGAGGAACGTCAGGGGCAAAAAGCGGCTGAGCAGGATGCCAGAATTGCCTTGCTCATGGCCATGCAGCGGGCCTTCAATCAGGGTGACATGCCCGGTCGTTTCCGGCGCATGCTCAAGAATCTCGTGCACCCCAAACTCGACTGGCGAGGCCTGTTGCAACGTTTTCTTGAACAGTGTGTGGACTGCGACAGCACTTGGACTGTGCCCAACAGACGTTACCTGCATCAGGGCCTCTATCTGCCGTCGCGCAGTGAACCCAATATCCCCAGCATTTGTTTGGCTGTGGATGCTTCAGGCTCCATTGAGGAAGCAAAGCTGGCACGTTTTTGTGCGGAACTTTCTTCTTTGCTTGAGGCCTATGATACGACCTTGACTGTCATTTTTCATGACAGTGAAGTGCAAGAATACCATACCTTTGGACGGGCGGATTTACCGTTGACGCTTTCTCCCAAAGGCGGCGGTGGTACTGATTATCGCCCTGTCTGCCGCTGGCTTGAACGGGAGGGGATGTCCCCTTCCTGTCTCTTATGGTTTACGGATCTTGAATGCTCTTCGTTTCCTGAGGAGCCGGACTATCCCGTACTTTGGATTACTGCGGGCAGAAAGGATAATCCGCCGCCTTTTGGCGAGTGGATTGTGATGAACTGAGCCGGCCAAGGAGTGATCATGAAAATTACCTGGACAATCACCAAAAAACGGGGCTATGTGCGGCCTACCTTAACGTATCATATTGAGCTGGAAGAACATGAAAAAGCCCTTTGTCTTCCGGCCATGCGTGTCACCTCGAGTATTCCAGAACCTTTGGATTCCTGGCAGGAACATTGTTGGCCTGGCCAGTTTGAACGCGCTGAGCCGCCGATGCTGGGCAAACCATATAGTCTCGACATCCCCTCTCATCAAGGACGGCATGGCGAGCAGAGTCTGCGTTTGCCCTGGCGTGTGGACAATTGTTATCCTGAAGTGGAAGAAAGTTTTGTTCACTTGCGGAGTGCTTTTGAGGAAGAACTGGCACGCGCCTACGCCAGTCAACCCATGGCAGAAGAACAGACGCTCAAGGCTTCGGCTGACAGCAAAAAACAGCTGGCGCCTGGCCTGGTGGCTGAACGATTGTTGCGTTCCGTGCAGAGAATGCGCGAGGCCTCGTGATGGCTCGCAATCCTGGAGTTCATAGCCGTTTCTTTTGGGGTTGAGCGGACCTTGAAGAAACGGCATATTTTTTTTAGCTTTTGGGCAAAAATTCTGCGATCCTGGCCTTGCGCCGGGTCAGGAGGAAGACGTGGCCCATTCAGCAATTCATATCGAACATGCCCGTCATCACAATCTCTGCGATCTGACGCTTGATATTCCGCGCGATGAGCTTGTGGTGATTTGCGGACCGTCGGGTTCGGGAAAATCAACGCTGGCCTTTGACATCGTCTATGCCGAAGGTCAGCGTCGCTATATGGAGTCCCTGTCGGCCTATGCCAGACAGTTTCTCCCGCAGATGGACAAACCCGATGTGGAAAAAATCGAGGGACTCTCTCCGTCCATTTCTCTTGAGCAACAAGGAGCTTCTCACAATCCCCGTTCCACCGTGGCCACTGTCACAGAAATCTACGATTTTTTGCGTGTGCTTTTTGCCCGTCTTGGCGTCTACTATTGTCCTCGCTGTGGAAAAGCCATTACCAGTCTCACTGTGGATGAGATCATTTCTGATATTTTGGACAAACCGCTGGGAACGCGATTTCTGCTCATGGCACCGTTGGTGGAGCAGGCCAAGGGCAGTCAGCAGGAGCGGTTAAAGAAGCTCAAAGCGCAGGGCTTCACGCGTGTGCGCATCGACGGCACAGTCTCTCTGATTGATGACGTCCCTGAACTGGACAAAAACCGTAAGCACTCATTGGATCTTGTGGTGGATCGCCTGGTGCTGAAGGAAGGACTGCGTAGTCGTTTGGCCGATTCAGTGGAACTGGCGCTGCGTTTTGGCGAGGGTCGACTGATTGTCCATGTTTTGCAGCAAACAGGTGGCCAGGATATCTTTTTTTCCACAACGGCCTCTTGTCCAACCTGCCATATTTCCATGCCCACTCCCAGTCCACAGCTGTTTTCCTTCAATGGCCCTCAGGGCGCCTGTCCGCGCTGTGTGGGGCTTGGCAGCGTGGAGTATTTTGAACCACTGCTGATTGCCCCAAATCGGGGGCTTTCTTTGTCCCAAGGGGCTCTTTTGCCCTTTGCCCGCAAGGAGTCCCTGGCGCGGTATCTCCCGGCGCTTGAGGCCTTGGGTCAGCGTTTTGCTTTTACGCTGACAACCCCTCTGGATGCCATGAGTCCAGAAGCCTTAGCAGCGCTCTTTTACGGAGAAGACGAGCATGGCCAGGTTGTCCAATCCTCCTTGGGGCTGCGGCGCAATTGGCTGGGTGGCAATATCGCTCTGGGGGCAAGCGGTGATCTGCAGAGCGCCCACTTTCTTGAAGCCCAGTCGGCACAGAAAAACCTTACGGTCAGCCTTAGCCGCTGGCCCGGTGTTGTGCCTATTCTGGAACAGGGCATGCAGTACGGAGACAGATGGCGGGAAGAATTGGGGCGTTACCGCAACGCCCGACTTTGTCCTGACTGTGGGGGCGATCGTTTGCGGCCTGAGGCCTTGGCAATCCGAGTTGATGATTTGAATATAGCTCAGTTCTGCGGCCTATCCGTGCAGCGGGAATTGGCGTGGCTTTCTGCCCGCTCTTTCAGCGGCAGGCGGCAGCAGATCTTTGCCCCCATCTTCAAAGAATTGCACGCACGACTGCAGTTTCTCCAAGAAGTCGGCCTCGAGTATCTGACCCTCTCGCGTTCCATGATGACGCTTTCAGGAGGAGAGGCCCAGCGCATCCGTCTGGCTTCGCAACTGGGCTCAGGACTGGTGGGTGTGACCTATGTGTTAGACGAACCCTCCATAGGCCTGCATCCCAGAGACAATGCCAGGCTTTTGGCGACCTTGCACACCCTGAAAGAACGGGGCAACAGTGTGCTGGTGGTGGAACACGATGCGGCAACCATCTGTGCCGCCGATACCGTTATTGAAATGGGGCCGGCAAGCGGGGAGCAGGGCGGGCAGGTGATGTTCACGGGGTCGGTGGATGAACTGCTCAAAGCCGAGACCCTTACGGCGCGCTACTTGCGAGGTGAAGAGGGTGTGCCCATTCCCGATGCGCGCAGAAGCCCCTCTGGCTGGCTCGTCTTAAAACATGTCACAACCAATAATCTCGCGGGTATTGATTGCCGAATCCCCTTGCAGCTTTTGACTTGTGTTACGGGCGTTTCCGGCTCTGGCAAAAGCTCCCTGGTCGTTGAGACCTTATACAAGCATGTGGCCTTGTCCCTTGGCCTGAAAGTTGAACAGCCCGGCAGCATTGACGGACTGGCCTATGAGGAGTCTGGTCAGCCTTTTGAACGGGTCATAGCCATTGATCAGACTCCCATTGGTCGAACACCCCGTTCCAATCCAGCGACCTATACCAAGATTTTTGATGAGATCCGCGCCATTTTTGCCATGACCGCTGACGCCAAAAAACACGGCTATAGCGCTGGCCGTTTCAGTTTTAATGTTTCAGGAGGACGCTGCGAAGCCTGCCGTGGCGAGGGGCAAATTCGCGTGGAAATGCATTTTTTGCCCGATATTTTTGTCAAATGCGATGTCTGTGGCGGCAGCCGCTACAACCATGAAACCCTTGAGGTGCGCTATAAAGGTCTGAATATTGCCGAAGTGCTCAATCTCACCGTGCAGCAGGCGCGGAGCTTTTTTGCCAATTACCCCTCATTGGAACGTAAGCTGGCCATTCTCGAAGATGTGGGTCTTGGCTATATCAGGCTGGGCCAGCCAGCTACGACGCTTTCGGGTGGTGAGGCACAGCGTATCAAAATTTCGCGCGAGCTGGGCAAGCTCTCCCTGGCAAGGACACTCTACATCCTTGATGAACCAACAACGGGTCTGCATATGCACGAAGTGGGCAAGCTTATTACGGTTCTGCACGCATTGGTGGAAAAAGGAGCAACCGTTGTGGTCATTGAACACAATGCGGATATGATTCTGGCCTCTGACTATGTTTTGGATCTCGGTCCAGGTGGAGGAGAGCATGGCGGCCAGATTGTCTCACAGGGCACACCTGAATTTCTTGTGGCTGATCCCAACTCCGTGACCGGTTCCTTTTTGATGCAGGATCGGGTTGCACGAGCGCGTCGAGCCAGGCAGCTGGCCTGTGTCTGAGCTGTGTGCCACGGAAAGCCCGTGCAGAGCCCTCTTGACCTTCATCTGGACAAAAAATGGGGATGATCGCAGAGGCCGCCTTGAGGGACGCTGGGGCTTTTATTGGTAAAGTTTTGCCTTTTCTGGCCGATGAAAAGATTGTCCATTTCTTGTCCGCGTCCTTGGTCATGCCGTGAAGAGTCGTTCGTTCTTTTCGCTGACGTTCGGGCCTTCAGTCATTTTATCCCGTTTTGATCCTGCCTTTGGAGCACTGTATGCAAAGATCTATTTTGTATAAAATTATATTTATTCCCGAACTTTTTGAGGTTTTATACCTCAACAAAGGACTAAAATTTTAAACAAAATTCTCTAGAGTTTTTTTGCATTTTCTCATTTAGGAAACGCACGTAGTAAAGCAAATTTTTTTGCCAAAAAAAGAATTCAACAAAAAATCTAAAAAATTGACATCTCTCGGAGACTTGATACAATATACCTTCGGGAGGTGAGAGC
>JAILPJ010000101.1 GCA_024699605.1 Desulfovibrio sp.
CTCTTGATTGTGGAGACTGATTCGAAGCTAACGATGAATAGAGCGGATGAGGAGGGGATGAACAGTGTGAAGAACTGGATTAGTACACCGTCAACGGGTATGAATCACAAGGCCGACGTAAGATGGCTGTGAATAGTAACTTTTTTTTCAGATTGTTGACGCAAATGGTACTTGGATAAGTTCCAAAAGATCATGTTTGAGGGCCCAGAGCACAGCAAATTGGCCTGATTCTTTGGGGATCTCCTGTGCACAGAGTTTGTGCAAGAGGCTGGTCAGAGCTATGGGATGTCTTGCGAGTGTCAAAAGTTTTCGGATATTGAGATTACGCAAGTAAATGTCTAGATTGTTCCATGTGACCGTCACCGCTTGTTTTTGCAACACTTGTCTGCCACGGGTACTGAGAACAACCTGACATTGGCCAAATTCCGTGAAATCCGGGCAAAAACTTGGATGCTGCGCAAACAGCTCTGCAAAATTGAGGAAGGCCGGATGTTCTGCTAAAGCCAGTCTTGCTCCTTCCTCGGCAGAAATCGGGCAAGCATAGGCTTCTTCCAGAATCTGCAGCCACCGTTTGATGATAACAGACCAGTCATAGAATGATGTTACGCGCTGACGGGCTTTTGCTCCCATTGCTGTGCGCAAGCCCTGATCACGGGCCAGGCGAGAAATGGCCTGGGCCAGATAGGGTACATCAATCACGGTTTGTTGGGCACGTAGCAGTTCGTGGATATTTTCAGGAAGCCCGTAGGCCAAAGTGTTGAGATAGGGTGTTGATTTTGGAGCCAGGGTGGGTACTAAAAGCCCGCTTGCACCGTCTTCCACAATATCGCGGTAGCCGTCCCAATCGGAGGTGATAGAGGCAAGTCCGCTGGCACCTGCTTCCAGAAGGGTCAGCCCAAACGTTTCTTGGACATTGTCCGACAATGAAAGAAAGAGATCCGCGCAGTGAAGCAATTGCTGCATTTTTTCTGCGTTTGGATCTATGATGATTGTCAAGGGAATATGCAGACTCTTGGCCACCTGCGTGAGAACTTCAGGATAGTTGTCGTTGACGCGTTTTCGGCCGGAAACCAGGATGTGTAGAGAGGGAGCCTTTTTTTCATCAAGCACGCGTCGTACCGCATAGAGTAGGGGCAGAAGATCCATCTTATCGTCAACGGCCAGGCGGCCGTGGCAGAGGCACGATACGGTGGAGTCAGAAAGATTGAGTTGCCTTCGTGCGTGCTGTCGTTCTTCTTGCGTGGTAGGTCTGAAGCGTTGAGTGTCGACGCCGAGAGGCAGAAGTCGAAGATCCGGTTGCCCCCAGGCAGATGGAAGACTGTAGTTTTCACGCAGCATACGAAAATAGCCCTGAAGCACAGCCATCGCAGCTCGAGAAGTGGCACAGATGATGTCGCGACGTGTAGCTCCAGGCCAGATTTGGCGCAGAAAATGGCCCGGATAGTCGAGATAGTTCAGGCTATGTGGTATACTGGTGATGGGAAAAAGTTCTTTGGAAAAATGATTGCGTAAATAGGCTGCCTGAGGTTGATCGCTTACGGGATCTGCTAAATGCAGGCAATAGAAGCCTTCAGTACGCATATTTGAAACAAAGTTTTGACGCGGATAAAGATGTACGGCTCCCCGTTTTAGCGCTTGAAGATCTGCGAAGTTCTCAAGTTTACAGGCCATCTCTTGGGGATTGTGTAAATAAAAGGCATAGGTCTCAAAGGGGTCTTCCTGCAAAAGGGCTCGGAAAAAGCCTTCGCTGGCAACATTGCGTCCCAGGACCTGACCGCCTTCAAGAAAATTGTGGAGAGAGGCAAAGATACGTCTTTTCATCAGATATTCGGCGTGGAAACCCCGGTCTTCAGGCCGAGGAGAAAGCACCGCCTCCACTATTTTTTCTTGTATTGATAAGAATACCCGTCAGCGCTGCCAAAAGACGACGTATTTCCACGATATTCCTTGAACTACGCCATTGACAGTCTGAATAGGAGATGAACCACGTTTTCTGATGGTGACACGACCTTTGTAACGTCCTTGTTTTTTGCCTTGTGTTACATTGGCTTCGACCATGTCAGCGGTAGAAAAACCATGGATCTGTTTTTCCTTAAGCATGTATCTACGTGGGAATCCGTTTTTAGCAAATTTCGTCCGCTGATGAGAGCCCCGTCCCATGCACTTGATGAACAACGGACGCTTATGAACGCCATAGACCTTGTCAACATCGCCTACACCAAGAGCATCAATCCAATGTTCCTTAGGAAGTCCAAGACGGATTCTGTTGTATTTTGTCCGACCACTCCGACGACGGTATGCAGCCCGCTGCTGCATTATTTTTATGCATCTGCGTTGCGCGGTGAATCAGGTCAAAAAACTGAAGCACGTATAGCGTACAGTTGACTCTTCTTGCAACGGTGACACCTCCTTCCTTGCTTCCCGGATCAATTTTGACGACGATGTCGGAAACAACGCTGTTTTCGACAAGCCGGTCCACAAGACGAATGGTAAACGGAAACATCTTCTGCATGCGGGCACGGCCACGTTCTCACAGTTGTCTTGCCCGTTTCTCAGAACATGGCATGAAGGGTTTTTTTATGTCTATCAAGGACAAATACGGACATTTTCCAATCCTGTTCCCTGTAAGGGGCAGTGTTACGGACGGCTTCGCCGTCTCTCCTGGATTTCTGTCTACGTTTTCTTGCGCAAGAGACGCTCGATACAGCGTATCATCTCGTGAGACCCGCTGAAAATTCAGACCCAAATGTGCCGTATAGAGCTCAGTTTAGGCAGATGGCTGTACAAAAAGGAGTTGTCATGCAACGCATTGTTGTCCTCGGTATCCTTTTGCTTTCTCTAACGCTTTTGTGCCCTGGCTCAGGCTGGGCAGTAGGGTCGCGGCAGGATCCGCCTTCTCTTGAAACCATGCTTGGAGCCATGCTGATGTGTGGCTTCCGAGGCTCTGAACTTGCGAGCAATGATCCGTTTTTGCAGCTTGTTGCTCAGGGGCATGTGGGCCATGTGATTCTTTTTGACCGCGATGTGCAAACCGGCAAAAGCCGCAATATTCTTTCACGTACGCAGCTGACAAAACTCATTGCCACGGTTAGGCAGGCTTCAGCTCGTCCGATGTTCGTTGCCGTTGATCAGGAAGGTGGAAAGGTCAGTCGGCTCAGCCCCAGACTGGGTTTTCTGTCTCTGCCGCCAGCCAGACAGCTCGGTCAGGGCAATCCCATGAGCACCAGAAGCTGGGCTCAGAGAAGTGCCGCAGAAATGCGGGAACTCGGTATAAATCTCGATTTTGCACCTGTGGCCGATGTCGCCGACAGACAAAGCGTCATTGGTCGTCATGAGCGCAGTTTTGGTCCCAATGCCCAAAACTGTGCCCAGCATGTTGCCGCCTTTGGTCAGGGGCTTTGGGACAGAGGGATTATTCCGACGCTCAAGCATTTTCCTGGCATCGGTTGTGCCGCCGCCGATACACATTTTCAAAGTGCGGATATTGGCCGTTGCTTTGACAACAAACGAGATCTCTTGCCCTTTACCTTTGCCATACGCGCCGGTTGGCCTGGCATGATTATGGTTGGTCACGCCAAGAGTTCTCTGGATCCGGCTCGCCCGGCCTCTCTTTCTCCGAAAGTGATCAACGAGCTGCTCAGGCAAACGCTTGGCTGGCAGGGCGTAGTCATTACCGATGATCTCCAGATGCATGCCATCACTGACGCCTATTCTCTTGAAGAGAGTATCTTTTTGGCTGTGCAGGCAGGTGCTGATATCTTGCTTTTTGGCAATAATCTGAACTGGCAGGAGGATCTTCCACAGAGGGCCTATGCGTCTTTGCACAAACTGGTCAGTGAAGGGCGTATTTCCCATGAGCGTATCGCCACTTCTTACGCGAGGATTCGGGCTCTGTTAGCCAGTCAGGCCAAGCGTTGAGGTCTAGGATTTTGAAAGACCGACGTGTGCCAGGGCTTGGGCTAAGGCCTCTTCCTGCCCCTGCGCTTTGGCAAGTTTTTGGGCTGTTTGCAGGTAATGTTGTCCCTCTTCGGGGCAGAAGGCTTCAAAAGACCGAAGACTGGCGTCAAAGGCCGCAGACCATGAATCAGGCTGTTCTTCGGCCCAACGCTGGCAATAGCGTTTGTTCAGGGAGATGAAGGGAATGACGTGGCTGAGTTCTGCCAGTTTTTCATGCAGAAGGCGTTTTTGCTCCTGGCTTGCCCTTGTCTCTAGCATCAGAAGCAATTCAAGGGCAGTTTCCGGGCAGTGTCGGCTGGGATCAAAGCGAAAGCCCGGCTGACAGATTCTTTTGTTCCGTATGAGGAGCTCAGCCAGAGCAAGGGGGAACGGCTGCTGGGCAAGGTCTTGTTGCTGGTTCAGGTGTGCTGAAAGCAGGTCCTGGGCTGTGTGCAGCAAGGTTTCCTCGTTCAGGCGCAGGCTTGCGCAATAGGCGGCAATGGCCAGATCAAGAGGACAAGCTTCTTTCCGAGAAAAGGCTTGTTGTTGAAGGTCGCAAAGCTGCTTGTGCAGGTTCTCCCAATCATTGGCTTCGCACGCCAGGCGCAGACGCATGGCTAGGACATCGGGGTGTGGGTCAAGTGTCTTGAGCAGCTCTGTGAGCTGAGTCAGTGTCTTGGCGTCTGTCCCGTCACCTCTGGCGGCCTGAATGGCGCTGAGGAGGGCGAATCTCTCACAACTTTGCCCATCAAGGGCTTTAGCCGTCAGTTTTTGACCGAGCTGGTCAAGTCTTTGCCAGCGTTGCTCCGGCAGATGTTCTTTTTGCACGCGTTGCCAGGCAGCGTGACCGATTTTTTCCGAAAGGTTTGGCCGGCTTTGCAAAAACGTGAAAAGCTCACTCAGTTCTCGGGCATGGCGATAGGTGAGCACTTCCTTGTCAACGGTAAAATTGGCCTCAAGGTCTTCGCCAATAGCCTCGGTGAGAACACAACAGCCGCAAGAGGCTCCCTCCATGATGCGAAAATTGAATTCGCGGCAGATGGATTCATTGGGGAGCAGCCGGCTTGTCTCATAGAGGTCGAGCATCTGCCCATAGGGCATTTTTTGGGCGCAGATGCCAAATCTGGTGCGAAGAAAACTGGCAAAGCGTTGCCGTTGCTCGCGATGTTTGTCAATGACACCGACAAAAACAGCATCTCTTGGGCGTTCACGATGTGAGCGGAAACTGCGTGCGCATCCAGGAAAGGTAAAACCTTGCAGCGCTGTTGGCGCCCATTCCTTGGGAAGCTTGCGAAAAAGACTGGGATGCGGGGTGAGCACAAGGTCGAAGAGCTGGCAATACCAGTGCTGCCAGAAGAGATTAAGATGGCTGTCTATGGACCAGAATATTTTGGGGCAGGGGAGCGCTGTCAGATCGCGGACAATGACACGGCTGCCCAGGCGTTCTTGCTGCAAGAAAAGATCAAAGGCGAGATGCTCTGGAAATTCGCTCTGGCGTTTGAGAAGCTTTCGGATGGAGACGACGCCGCCCTGGGGAGCTTTGATGTGGTAGAGCGTGTGACCTGGCAGAGATGGAAGATCACAGTTGAGCAGGAGAATTTGCATAATGCGCCCCTCATGTTCAGGCCTGAGGTCTTGCGAGAGGCCAGAAGTTGCCCTAGCAAAAAAGGCCACCGAAAAGGTGGCCTAATATCTGGAGCCCATGATCAGGATTGAACTGATGACCTCATCCTTACCAAGGATGCACTCTACCGACTGAGCTACATGGGCGTAATTGATCGTAACGACAGCGAGGAAACTATCTGGCTTGCCATTCTTTGTCAAGAAAATTTTTGTTCGCCATGGCGAATTATGTTTTTGATTTTGGTGAGAGTTTCTTCGGGTAATTCGCGCATCAGTCTTCCAATATATTGCAGCTGTCTTCTTTGGGCCTCATGACTTGTGAGTCGCAGATTGTCCCTCAGTGCCGAGCTTAGGGCATCCGGCAGCGCGAGGGTATCCCAGAGCATCTGATTTTTGGCCAGTTTTTCACCGAGTTTTTGGAGATCAAGAGCTCGGCGTTTTTTTTCCGAACGGCTGGGCTTTTCGCTGGCAAGGGAATTTTCGTCTGTGGCGTCAGCGAGCCATTGAAAGTGTTTTTTGCTCATGACTCATATCGAAGGCGTTAATAAAAGAGTCCCAGAAGGATGCCTATGAGCATCACGGGGGATACGATGCCATTGACGGTAAAGAAGGCCATATTGACCTTGCTGAGATCGCGCGTCAGCATGATCCTGTGCTCAAGGAAAAGGAGAAGCGCAATGGCAAGGCAAATCCCGTACCACCATATTGATAGATTTGCGGCAAGCCCCAAAAGCAGAAGAAAAATAACTGTCATGGCATGGGCAAAGCCGGCTATGGCCAAGGCCGTGCCTGGCCCTTTGTCAGCCGGCATGGAGTGTAAACCAAAACGCCTGTCAAAGTCGATATCCTGAAAGGCATAATAGATGTCAAAAGCCCCAACCCAAAAGACAACGGCCAGGAAAAGCATGACGGGTGAAAGACTCATACTCTGTGGATTGACGCTCAGCCAGCCGGCCAGAGGGGCCAGACCCAAGGTTGCCCCTAGCCAGAAATGGCAGAGAGGGGTAAAGCGCTTAAGATAACTGTAAATGATGACCACAAGCAGAGCGGGCAGTGCGAGCAAAAGGCAGATCTGATTTAACGCAGCACAGCAGACAAGAAAAATGGCTGCCATGATCACGCAGAAGGCGATGGTCTGAGGGACTGTGATTACGCCTGTGACCAGCGGACGATTTTTTGTCCGTTCATTGGCTTTGTCATAAGGCAGATCAGCCAGACGGTTGAAGGCCATGGCAAAGGAGCGTACGGCCACCATGGCTAGGGTCAGCCAGAGGAAAGAGGCCAAAGGGGGCAGTCCTTTGGCCGCGAGGCACATGCCGGCCCAGGCATAGGGTAGGGCAAAAACCGAATGCTCAATTTTAACCATGCGGCAGATATTGCCGAATGTTCCAAAGGGTGTGTTCATCACTTTTTCGGCGTGGAGACCTCGGTCGGGAGTCCGAGGAGGAAACGCCGCCTCCGCTGTTTTCTCAGTATGTTGCCGTCGGACCTTTTGATCAGGCGGCTGTATCGCTAGGATACCCTCGGGATTCGTCGTTGGTCTGGATGTTCAGGGATCTGTTTTATGGCGTGTGACCTCAGATCTTCCCTTTTCCCGAGGCAGTCAATTCTTTCGCCCCCTAAAGGGTCGATGCTTCGTTTTGAAAAGTTGTGAAAAATAGCCCCTGTCTTCTTTGATTGCCTGATGCCTGTCTGGCGTTTCCTACAGGTGGGTTAGCCTCCGCAGTCAGAAGGATCATTGTGCATTTTTTTTAGGGTATGGTCGAGGGCAGGCAGAATGGCTTCGAGATTTTCCCTGACCGCTTTGGCGCTGCCTGGCAGATTAAGTACCAGGGTCTGACCGATGATGCCGGCGCAGGCTCGTGAAAGGATGGCATTGGGCGTCTTTTCAAGACTTTTGGCCATCATTGCCTGGGTAAAGCCGGGAAGAGAGCGATCGAGAAGACGTTCTGTGGTCTCCGGTGTGATATCGCGTTCGGTCAAGCCTGTGCCGCCACTTGTGCAGATGATATCGTAACGTTCGGTGAGAGAAAGATAGGTCAGTGCCGAACGCAGTTCAAAAGCGTCATCGGGAAGCAGAAAGCCCTGACTGTGACAGAGCGGTAGCGCTGAGCCAAGTATTTCAGCGATGAGCGGGCCTGCCGTATCCTTACGCTGACCAAGAGCGCCTTTGTCGGAAAGGGTGATCCAGGCAAGGCTTAGCCCCTCTTTGACCAAGGAGAAGTTTTGCGATGTGCTGTCTTCAATGGCCTTTTGGGCTTTGAGCAGTGGACAGAGCGGTGCGTGTGGAGGGTTTCCTGTTGAAGGCAGAAGGATCTGTCCGACGACGATAAAAACGGCTGGCCCCTTGGGGTCTGTGCGCAACTGCGTGCCAACAGCTAACGGTGGCAAGCGAAAGCTCTCGTGCTGGTGAGCGGGAAGCGAGGGATAAGCCGGCTTGATTTGTACGGGCAGAAGCGGCAGAATTTCTTGCGCTGCGCACGCCTGCGTTTTTATGCTTATGATCATAGGTATCCTTATTGGCTTGACCTGTATGGCGTTGTGAAATAGCTCTTGCCCAAAGCGTGCGCCCAACGTAAGCTCTGTTGCCCTGTTTGGCAACTGTGCCGCCAAAGGAGCTTGTGCGCAACGGCCAGGATTACCCTGCGACGAGGTTTTGGTGTATGGGGGGATTATGAGTAGAAGCCAAGATCAGACTGAAAATTTACGGATTTTGCCGGGAGGACATCTGACGCACGCTGACGAAGGGCCTGGCGTCCATCTTCTCGAAGCGTTTCCCAATTGCTATGAAGGTCGTTTCTATGTGATTACGTTTGATTTCCCAGAGTTCACCTCGCTCTGTCCTGTGACCGGTCAGCCCGATTTTGGCCGCATTTTTGTGGAATATCTTCCCAGCAAGCTTTGTGTCGAATCTAAAAGTTTTAAGCAGTATATGTTTGCTTTTCGCAATCATCACTCGTTCATGGAAACAGTAACCAATACCATTCTTGATGATTTGTGGATGATTATGCAGCCCTTCTGGTGTCGTGTACAAGGGCTATTCGCCCCGCGTGGCGGCGTTCGGATCAATGTCTTTGCTGAGAAATTTGCTGAATTATCCGGTAAAGAGGAGGCCGCCGTGAAGGATGTTGTGGCACAGTATCGTATGGACAGACAGATTGAGCGCTATTACGAAAAAGTATAATTTTCTGATTTGAGTGTGCTTTTGCAAGGAATGCCCTTCAGGTCTGCTGATCAGGACTTGTGTGCGGAAGAGATGAGCCCCGGTTTAGGAAGAGCCGGGGCTGCTTTTTTGGGGGAGGTTTTTGGGCAAGACAGTGGGAGTCAGTCAGGGTCCAGGTGACGGGATATTGCCTGCACAGTGTGAATTGGCTATGACTGAGCCTTCACCTGAACCGCTTTTGCGCCCCATACTTGCCATGTCTGCTTGCCAATCGTTTCTTGCTCTTTGCCGAAAGCTCTTTGCGTTTTCTTTGCTTTCGCGTCTCTTGGGCCTTGTGCGCGATCTCGCCATAGCCTGGCTTGTCGGTGTCGGTCCTGCGGCTGATCTTCTTGCCCAGGCATTGCGTTTGCCACATATTTTTCGGCGTCTTTTAGCTGAAGGCAGTCTTTCCCTTGCCTTGACATCGGCTTTTGTTCGTCACGGTCAGCAGCAGGGCCGCGCTCTGTTCAGGGCGTTGCACAGACGGCTATTTTGCTTCTTGACTCTGCTTTTGGCCTTGGCTCTTCTTTTTTCCCAGCCACTGGCCGCTCTGTTGAGTGCCAATGCGCAGCAGGCTGAGCAACTTGTGCCTCTTTTGGCTTTGGCTTTGCCCTATTGTGTTTTTGCTGGCATGGCCGCGCTATCCATGAGCTATCTGCACGCCAGAGGCTTTTTCACACTGCCGGCCTGTTCCCCGCTTGTCTTTAATGGCATTGTGTTGCTTATGCTGTTGCCAGCCTGTCTTTGGTCTGACAGGGCTGTGGCTTTGATTGTCTTGGGGATGAGTCTGGCAGGATTTGGGCAATGGCTTTGGCAGACCTGGCCCCTGCGCAGGTACTGCCAGGTAAAAAATCAGAACACGACGCCGTCCTGCAGCTCTCAAGCTCGTCAGATTCTTTCCACTGTACCCCCAAGTCTTTTCGCAGCGGCAGCGCCGCATCTTGCCATGCTCTGCGCTATGATCTTTTTGGCAGGCTATGGTCCAGGACAGGTCAGCGCATTTTTTTATGCTGAGCGTCTCCTGGAACTTCCACTTGGGCTCATCGGCGTCTGCCTAGGAATGGCTTCGCTTCCGTCATTGAGCCTTGCGGCCAGTCGCAAGCATTTTGGCCGCTTTGCACGCAAGCTCAGCCGCGCTCTCCATATGACCGTGTTATTGATTCTGCCGGCCATGACCGGTCTTTGGTCCCTGGCTTTTGCCCTGACAAGCCTGCTTTTTGGGCACGGCCATTTTGCGGCTGACGATCTTCCGCGGGTGGCTGAGATGCTCATACTCCTTTTGCCGCTTCTTCCGGTCCAGGCTGTGGGAAGGGTGTTACTGGCAGCCTGTACGGCGCTTGGCGGAGAGCGTGTGGCCTGCCTCAACACGTTGCTTGCCCTGATTGTGCTTCTGGCTTTGAGTCTTTGTGCTGTGCATCCAGCCCAAGCCGTGATCTTTGGGCTAGCAGGGCATGCAGCGATCCTTTGGCTGTGGCTGGCCAGATCGCTTAAGCAGCAGAGAGCAAGACTGCGCTTTGCCCCGGCCTTTCTCCTTTCCGCTTTGCTTTGTGCTTTGCTCTGCGGTTGTTGTGCCAAGGGACTGCTTTGTCTTGCGGCAGCTCTTGGGGCTTCACCGGCTGTGCAGGTGCTTTGTGCCATGTTGGCCGGTCTTGCTGCATGGCTTGTGGCACTGCGACTTTTGCGTAAACGTGATTTTGTGCGTTTACAAACGCTTTTGAGGCAAAAATGTCGAAGCGAAAAAAACTAAGTTTTGCTTGCCTTCAGTGTCAGGTCCCCTTAGAGTTGACATTGCTGTTTTATCCTGATCTCACGCAAACAATAACGCAGGAGTCGGCGTATCTGCCCAGTCGGTAGACGCTGAAGATTTTCATGTCACAAGGTGATGTTCGACGTTTTATTGCCCTCGCTCTTTGGCTCTGTTCAATACTGCTCGTCTTTGCTTGCAGTTCTTGGCGCATGCATGATGTACATGCCCGTTCCGAACAGATCCTCGCACAACGCGTCTCCGTCGTCGCTGAAGAGCTCTCTTCGCTGCCCTCCATAGTTGGCGGAAATCTCGATGTCACGGTGGCTCGGGCGCTTGTCTTTGCTGCCATGCGTGATCCAGAGCTGTATGCGGTGAAGGTGGCGCAGGGCGATTCATTGCTTGAAGGTCAACGCCGAGGGATCCATGGAGCGTTGGAACCCTGGGATGGGGTACTGAACGAACGCACGGTGCAGGCTATCCGACCCATTGAGAGCGATTCCGGTCCAGTGGGTACGGTGGAAGTTTACTTACGCGTGGATCAAACCCTGGATTTTGTGCATGCGGCCAATGTGCAGGAAATGACGCGTTTTTTGCTGAGCCTCTTTTTTTCAACGGGCTGTTATCTGCTCTACCTTTGCTCCATTGGGGAACTGGCCACTTTTTCCCAAAGTATGCGCCATCTCGGGCAAAGCCTGGTAGGCTGGATAAATAAGTTTGGTGCAAAGCCGAGTCAGGAACCTGGGAACGTTTCGCCACAATCTGATCAGGGTTTGGCAATTGATCTTGAAGCGGCCCGTATTCTGCAAAAAGCCGAAGTTTTGAACCCCAATGTGACAGCAGTGCTTTTTTTTCATGTTTTTGCTCATACTCCACAGATCCTCACTCGGCTTGTGGCTGAGGAAAACACAGAGGCTTTGCAGCATCTTGTGGGTCTCCTTGAGCAAGCCGCTCCCTGTGTGGGTGCTTTTGCTTTGCAAAAAGCAGCTCATGCGGCATGCCAGGCCATAGAGCGTGGCGAAAATCTCTTTTGCTGTGAAGTGGAAGCGTGCATCTTAGCTCTTGAAAACGTGCTGAAGGCTCTGCAAAGCCAACGCTAGGAGGAAAGCCATGGGCTTTTTTTCACGCCTGAAAAAAATTTTTGGCTCTCAGCCTGATGAAGAAACAAAACAACGTGAAGAACTGCTTGTAACCTCGTCTGCTGCAGAGACCAAGGCGCCAGCCTTTGAGCCGCAGAAGGATTCTCAAACTGGCTCTGAAGCTTTTACGGCGCAAGAGCCGGCAGAAGTGCCTACCCCCCTATCAAGTCCAGCAAACAAAGAAGACGAGAAGGGCAGCCTAGACGAAGCGCTCACAAAGGATCAGTCAGAACCTGCCAGTGAAAAGGCGCAGGCAGCTGAGAGCACATCTTTTGCAGCCCAACGAGAAGAGGCGGCGGCAGAAGCAAGTCCTTCGAAAGAAAGCACGAGCGAAGAGGACGAGAAGGGCAGCCCACGCGAAGCGCTCTCAAAGGATTTGCCAGAACCTGCCAGTGAAAAGGTGCAGGCAGCTGAGAGCACATCTTTTGCAGCCCAAAGCGAGGAGCCGGCGGCAGAAGCAAGTCCTTCGAAAGAAAGCACGAGTGAAGAGGACGAAAAAGGCAGCCTAGGCGAAACGCTCACAAAGGATCAGTCAGAACCTGCCAGTGAAAAAAAACGTGAATCCTCTGGTTGGTTTTCTTTTTTTGGCTGGGGAAGGTCGCAAAGTTCAGAAGAATCTGCTCAGGCCAGCACAAGCGAAAAGGCACAGTCAGAAGCTCTGGAAAGTGCCTCTGACCTGAACGTTCAGGCTGCGGAACAAGAATCGACTTCTGAGACAGTATTCCCCGAGCAGACAGAAGCGGTCTCGCCTAAAACTTCTCTTCAGGCTTCTGACACTCAGAAAGCACAAGTGGATCAGGACAGCGCGCGAGAAGATCGAGCTGCAAAGCCTGAGCCTCTTCCCTCTCAAGATCAGGCCCCGGCAGCCGAAGCACAGGCGACAGGCTTAGACAACGACACGCTTCCCGTTGAGACAGCAAGCAAAGCGGATCTGGCTGAGGCGTCGTCTGAGCAGGTCTTGCAAACGGCGCGCAATCCTGAAGAAGCAAAGCTTGTGGTGCGTTTGCGTGAGGCCGAGCCCAAACTTTCGGCTTGGCTGGCCATTGTGCTCGATGGCGTTGAGGAAGCGGGGGATCTCCTTTTTGATCGTCTGCGTTTCCTTTTGCGTTCCCTGGAAGCGCCGGAAGATGAAATTGAAAGCTTTGTGGGAGACTTTGCAGCCTGGCTTGAGGATATGGAATACACCTATTTGGATGAATTCCGTTCCGAGCTGCAGTACAGACTGGCTCTTGCTCTTGAGCTCGAAGATGAGGAAGACGAGCGCAACCGCCTCTTCCTGAAGATTCATGACGGTTTGGCCAAAACCCGTGAACAGCTGCAGCGCAAGCTGAATAGCCTGCTTTCCAGTCACGGCAGTCTGGATGAGTCTTTTTACGAACATCTTGAGGAAATATTTATTACGGCCGATCTTGGTTACGAGGCTAGCCTAGAACTCGTCTCGCGTCTCAGACAGCGCGCGCAAAGCCAAGGTATCACCGATGCCTCTCAGATCGGAATTTTGCTGAGGCAGGAGCTTGAGGAAATTTTTCACATTCCTCCGCATATCACAGCCTATACAGCGCCAGAAGTAGTGCTGATGGTCGGCGTCAATGGTGTGGGTAAGACCACAACCATCGGCAAACTGGCCCATAGGGCTCGTCTGCGCGGCCGTAAAGTGATGATCTGTGCCGCTGACACATTCAGGGCCGCGGCCATCGAACAGCTTAAAGTCTGGGCTGAACGGGCTGGAGCACTTTTTCACGCCAAACAGCAAGGGGCGGATCCGGCATCCGTTGCTTATGAGGCTCTTGATCAGGCTATGCAGCAGGGTGTGGATCTGCTTTTTATCGATACGGCGGGGCGTTTGCAGACGAAGACCAATCTGATGGAAGAGCTCAGTAAGATCAGAAATGTCATAGGCAAAAAGCATCCCGGCTCACCGCACAGAACCGTGCTTGTGATCGATGCCACCACAGGCCAGAACGCTCTTTCACAGGTCAAGCTTTTCCGCGAAGCGAGCGGAGTGGATGAATTGATTCTCACCAAGCTCGACGGTACCGCCAAAGGCGGCTTCGCCATTGCTTTGGCCCTACAGTATCATTTGCCCTTTTCCTTTATCGGCTTGGGTGAAAAACTTGAGGATCTCAGACCCTTCAGTGGCAAGGATTTTGCCGACGCCCTGATTGGCAGTTTAGGAAAAGCAACAGAATCTGAGGAAAATTCTTGACAAGACAATCGTAATGGGCTTATACAAACCTGCGCAGAAAAGCTCAGGGGATTATCCCCGTATTTTCTGCAGTTCCCTGGACGGCAGGGAAGGACAGGTTGAGCTTGTCCTATTGCGCCCGGAAGAAACATCCGGGATTGACATTCGCAGGCGTTACCAGATGCCGGAATTGTCGAGCCGTTCCAGCCCGCACAAGGTTCCCATGGGATCATACCCATGCCCCTGGGCTGTAAGGTTGGGGATTGCCCTCATTGTTTGGTGACTCTGCGAGACCATCACAGCCATCCTTCAGCGATGGTTCTGTCTGGGCCTGCCGCAGTGCTTTGGATCTTTTTCGGCAAGTCCGGACCCTCCGAATTTCTGCCCGCAGATCTTATGCACGTTTGTGCAGCCAAACCTTTTAGATGCAACGCAGTCATCAAGTCAGCCCAACCCGTCGGGACTGACTGGCCACCTATGGCCTTTTTTCCAGGCCAGTAGGGATTTTTTTGCAAACGGAGTAGGCACAATGACAACAGTAGGCAGCGATCGTATTCGCATTAAACTCAGGGCCTATGATTACCGTATCCTTGATAAGGCTGTCGGTGAAATCGTAGATACTGCGCGCAATACCGGAGCAGGTGTGGCAGGGCCCATTCCACTGCCGACCAATATTCATAAGTACACCATTCAGCGTTCTGTGCATGTCAACAAAAAATCACGTGAACAGTTTGAAATGCGAATTCATAAACGCCTGATGGATATCCTTGAACCCACGCAGCAGACCGTAGATGCTCTGGGCAAGCTTTCCTTGCCGGCCGGCGTGGATGTTGAAATCAAGCTTTAGTGAGGACAGTCATGGCTGAAAAAATGGGAATTTTGGGTCGTAAACTCGGTATGACCCGTATTTTTGCCGGTGACGGCGCGGCTATGGCGGTTACTGTCATTGAAGCGGGTCCCTGCCCCGTAACTCAGGTCAAGACCGAAGAACACGACGGGTACAATGCCTTGCAGATCGCCTATGAAGCTGCCAAGGAAAAGCATGTAAGCAAACCCATGCAGGGCCATTTTAAGAAAGCGGGTACCGGCCTTTTCCGGCACACACGTGAAATTCGCCTGACAGCGGCGCCTGAGCAAAAAGCTGGCGAAGAGCTGACAGTGGCCATGTTCACAACAGGCGAAGTCATCAAGGTCACGGGCAAGAGCATCGGTAAAGGTTTTCAGGGACGGATGCGTCGCTGGAACTTTGCCGGTTCTAAAGACACCCACGGCTGCGAAAAAGTACACCGCAACAATGGTTCAGTGGGTAACAATACCTTTCCCGGTCACGTCTTCAAAGGACGGAAAATGGCCGGTCACTGGGGCAATGAAACAGTGACGCAGGAAGGGTTGCTGATCGTCGGCGTACGTCCTGAAGACAATGTTATTCTGGTGAGAGGCTCCGTGCCTGGCCCCAAGAATGGCCTTGTGTTTGTTCGTAAGCAGTAGGCAAAGGCAATAGGTGAAAAGATGGCTACCGTAAAAGTATATGATCAGAATAAACAGGAGAGCGGCGAAATCACGTTGGCTCCTGAAGTCTTTGAGGTCGAGGTCAAGCCCGAGATCCTGCACTTTGTGGTGCGTGCCCAGCAGGCCGCACGTCGCGCCGGCACCCATGCGGCAAAAACCCGCGCATTGGTTTCGGGCGGTGGTGTCAAACCTTGGAAGCAGAAGGGGACTGGCCGGGCGCGTTCCGGATCCAATAGAAGCCCCGTTTGGCGTGGCGGTGCCATTATTTTTGGACCACAGCCGCGTGACTACAGCTTCAAAGTCAACCGCAAAGTACGCGCTTTAGCTTTGCGCATGGCGCTTTCGAGCCGTTTGGCCGATGAGAATCTTTTGGTTGTTAAGAGCATTGAGCTGCCTGAAGTCAAGACTAAGCACTTTGCCAAAGTTGTGCAGGATTTGGGTCTGACCAAGGCCCTGATCGTTCTGCCTGAAGATAATGCCGAGCTCGGACGCAGTTCCCGGAATATTCCGGGCATTAAGCTGCTCACCGTGGAACAGCTCAATGTTTTGGATGTGCTTGCGCACAGGCAGCTTGTCCTTCTTGAAGGATCCGTTGCGCCAGTGACAAAGCGCTTCACCGGCAAGGAGGCGTAAGATGGACAAAAGCTATGTGATCATCAAGCCGCTGATTTCCGAAAAGGTTACTGAGCTGTTGGATAACAGCAATCGCGTGGCCTTTCTGGTGCATCCTGATGCCAATAAGGTAGAAATCAAGCAGGCTGTGGAAGCATTTTTTGATGTGAAAGTGGAAGGCGTTAACGTCGTGCGCAAACGTCCCGCCGCTTTTAAGCGTCAAGGCCGCGTGGTAGGCCGTAAGTCCGGCTGGAAAAAGGCCTATGTCAAACTTGCTGAAGGCGATAAAATAGACTTCTTTGAGGGAGCGTAGTCATGGGTGTGCGTAAATTGAAACCAACGTCTGCCGGACGGCGTTTTCAGACGGTCTCCGATTTTGAAGAGATCACCCGCGCAGTCCCTGAGAAGTCCCTGACAGTGGGTCTTCCCAAAAAGGCCGGACGCAATAATCTTGGTCGGGTTACCAGCCGCAGACGCGGCGGTGGTGTTAAGCGTCTCTACCGGATCATCGATTTTAAGCGCGATAAGCAGGGCATTCCTGCCAAAGTGGCGCAGATTGAATACGATCCAAACAGAACAGCACGCATTGCTTTGCTCCACTATGTCGATGGAGAAAAGCGTTATATTCTGGCTCCCGTGGGCCTGAAGCAGGGCGACACCGTGATGAGCGGCGTTGATACCAGAAATGGTGTGACGGCCGATATCAAACCCGGCAATGCCTTGCAGCTTTCCAAGATTCCCGTGGGTACCGTGCTGCACAATATTGAGCTCTTTCCTGGAAAGGGTGGCCAGCTTTGCCGTTCAGCCGGGGCCTATGCTCAGTTAGTGGCCAAGGAAGGCAAACTTGCGCTTTTGCGCCTGCCTTCGGGTGAAGTGCGCCGTGTGCTGGCAACCTGCATGGCAACGGTTGGCCAGGTTGGCAATGTACAGCATGAGACCGTGTCCCTCGGCAAGGCCGGAAGAAACCGTTGGCTTGGTCGTCGCCCCAAGGTTCGTGGCGTGGCCATGAACCCCATCGACCATCCATTGGGTGGTGGCGAAGGCAGAAGCTCCGGTGGCAGACATCCTGTTTCACCGTGGGGTATGCCGGCCAAGGGCTTCAAGACGCGTGATCCCAATAAAGCGTCGACGCGCATGATCATCAAACGCAGCGGTCAGAAGTAGGAGTAGGCGATGCCAAGATCATTGAAAAAGGGTCCTTTTGTTGACGGACACCTGATGAAGAAAGTTGATAATGCTGTGGCCAATGGTGACCGCCGCGTCCTGAAGACCTGGTCGCGCCGTTCGACAATTCTTCCGGAGATGGTTGGACTGACCTTTGCCGTGCATAACGGCAAGAAATTCATTCCTGTTTTTGTGACAGAGAACATGGTGGGCCATAAGCTTGGCGAATTTTCGCCGACCCGCACCTTCCATGGACACTCAGCTGACTCCAAGGCGAAAGCAGGCAAAAAGTAGGGTAGGGATATGAAAGCAGTAGCGAAGTTTCAGCGCGTCTCCCCCCGCAAGGCCCGGCTTGTAGCGCAAAATGTCATCGGCCTGGGTGTGGAAGATGCCTTGAACGTGCTTAAGTTCACCCCCAACAAGCCGGCCGGGGTGATTTACAAAGTCTTGAAGAGCGCCTTTGCCAATGCCGCACAGGCCAACAACGGCGTCGACGAGGACACACTGATCGTCAAGGAAGTTGTGGTGAATGAAGGCCCCGCGTGGAAGCGTTTTATGCCTCGCGCACAGGGCAGAGCAACGAAGATTCACAAACACACCAGCCACATCACCGTAATACTCGCACAAGGGCAGGATTAGGCTATGGGTCAGAAAGTACATCCGTTTGGGTTCAGGCTCGGGTACAATAAAAACTGGCAGTCTCGCTGGTTCAGCGACAAAGAATACCCGGCCTTTGTCTATGAAGACAGCAAGATCCGTTCCTATGTCAAAAAGCGTCTCTTTCAGGCGGGTCTTTCCCGCATTGAAATTGAGCGGGCCGGTGGCAAGGTGCGTTTGATTCTGTCCACAGCACGTCCTGGCATTGTCATTGGACGTAAGGGCATTGAAATTGAGAAGCTGCGTCAGGACCTTCTGAACAAGTTTAAACGCGAGTTTTCCATTGAGGTCAACGAAATTCGTCGTCCTGAAGTGGAAGCTCAGCTTGTGGCCGAGAATATTGCCCAGCAGCTGGAACGCCGCGTGGCTTTCCGTCGTGCTATGAAACGTACGGTTTCCCTGGCCAGAAAGAGCGGGGGCGAGGGCATTAAAGTGACCTGCGCCGGCCGTCTGGCTGGAGCAGAGATTGCCCGTACTGAATGGTACCGTGACGGCCGCGTGCCGCTGCAGACCCTGCGAGCCGATATTGACTACGGTTTTGCCGAAGCCCGCACCACCTACGGGGCCATCGGCATCAAGGTCTGGATCTATAAGGGTGAAATCCTGGATAACGAGGTTGGACAATAATGCTTGCGCCAAAAAAAGTGAAATTTCGCAAATGGCAGAAAGGCCGTTTGCGTGGACTGGCCACGCGCGGGGCAACACTTGCGTTTGGTGATATCGGTCTGAAAGCGATTCAGCACGGACAGCTTTCCAGTGAGCAGATTGAAGCCGCCCGTATTGCCATGATGCGCCATATCCGCCGTGGCGGTAAGGTCTGGATCCGTATTTTCCCTGACCGTCCTGTTACCGCGAAACCTCTGGAAACTCGTCAGGGTTCCGGTAAAGGCGCTCCGGTGGGCTGGGCGGCTCCGGTTAAGCCAGGGCGTATTCTTTATGAAATCCGCGGCGTTGAATTTGACTTGGCGCGTGAAGCGCTGAGACTTGCCGCCCACAAACTGCCCATTAAAACCATTATTGTGCAGAAGGAGGGCGTCTAATGGCCGCAAACGAAAAGAAAGAAAAATTCCCTTCTGCCAAGGAACTCAGGGATCTCTCTGTTGAAGAACTGCGTAGCAAACTGGGTGAAGAGCGTGACGCTCTTATGCTGGCACGTATGGAGTTTGCCACAGCACGCCTTGAGAAAACGAGTATGCTCAAGGCCAGACGCCGTCAGATTGCGCGTATTGAAACCATTTTGACCGAAAAGCAGCAGAGGGCCTAGTATGGAAGCGTTAGCAAAGAAAAAAGGCAGAGTGCTGACTGGTTTTGTGATCAGCGACAAGAATGACAAGACCATTGTTGTGCGCGTCGAGACACTGGTCAAACATCCTCTGCTCAAGAAATATGTCAGGCGCCGCAGCAAGTTTACAGCGCATGATCCCAACAATGAGTGCGGCATTGGCGATAAAGTGAAAATTATGGAGTACCGTCCCCTGTCGCGGAATAAACGCTGGCACCTGGTCTCCATCTTAGAAAAGGCTATATAGGTATATCCATGATTCAGGTAGAATCCACACTGCAGGTTGCAGATAATTCCGGTGCTAAGCTTGTCGCCTGCATCAAGGTTTTGGGCGGTTCTCATCGCCGCTATGCCTCGGTGGGTGACATCATCGTTGTTTCCGTCAAGGACGCCATGCCGCACAGCAAGGTGAAAAAGGGCGATGTCATGAAGGCCGTTATCGTGCGCACTGCCAAGGAAGTGCGCCGCATGGATGGCAGTTACATCAAGTTTGACGGCAATGCCGCCGTGCTTCTGACCGGTCAGGGCGAGCCCGTGGGCACCCGTATCTTCGGACCTGTGGCCCGTGAACTCAGGGCCCAGAATTTCATGAAGATCATCTCCCTCGCGCCTGAAGTTCTGTAGGAGAGAAAAGTATGAAAGCATTTCGTATCCGCAAGGACGATAAGGTCATGGTCATCGCAGGCAAAGACGTCGGCAAGATCGGCAAGGTGCTGCGTATCCTGAAGAAAAAGGACGCAGTGATCGTCGAAAAAGCCAATCTTGCCAAGCGGCATACCCGTCCCAATACCTATACAAATCAGCCGGGTGGCATTTTTGAAAAGGAAATGCCCATTGCTGTTTCCAATGTCATGGTGGTTTGTTCCGCCTGCGGCAAGGCGACCCGCGTAGGCTATAAATATGTGGAAGAGGACGGCAAAAAGCGCAAGGTCCGTTTCTGCAAAAAATGCAACGAAGTTATGGAATAGGGTGAAGCAATGACACGCCTTGAAAAGATTTATAGAGAGAAAGTCGCGCCGGTCCTGCAGAAGGAGTTTAATTATACTTCACCCATGCAGCTCCCCGGCATTGAGAAAATCTCTCTGAACATCGGACTGGGTGCCCTCAAAGAGAATAATAAAGCTGTGGAAGAGGCTGTTGCCGAGCTTTCGGCCATCGCCGGACAGAAGGCTGTGGTGACACGTGCTCACAAATCCATTGCCGCCTTTAAGGTGCGCGAAGGCATGCCCATTGGTTGCCGCGTGACCCTGCGCAAGGATCGTATGTGGGATTTCCTCGACAAGCTGATGAATTTTGCCCTGCCCCGCGTCCGTGACTTCCGTGGCATTCCTGACCGTGGTTTTGATGGTCGTGGAAATTTTACGTTGGGAATTAAGGAACACACCAT
Source organism: Desulfovibrio sp. (assembly GCA_024699605.1). GTDB lineage: Bacteria > Desulfobacterota > Desulfovibrionia > Desulfovibrionales > Desulfovibrionaceae > Desulfovibrio. Next base: position 20,441 of record JAILPJ010000101.1, read on the forward strand.
CTTCCCCGAGCTTGAGGTGGATCGTGTGGAAAATCCCAAGGGAATGAACATCACCATTGTTACCTCAGCGCAGACCGACAAGGAAGGCAAATTCCTCCTCGATCAGCTGGGAATGCCCTTCCGCAAATAGGAGTAGCCCATGTCGCGTACCGCCCTCGAAGTCAAAGCTAGACGTAAGGCCAAATTCAGCACCAGAGCGTATAATCGCTGCCCCATTTGCGGGCGTCCGCATGCCTTTATGCGTCAGTTCGGCCTGTGCCGTATCTGTTTCCGCAATATGGCCTTGCGTGGCGAGCTGCCCGGAGTGCGTAAAAGCAGCTGGTAGTTCGCAACTGCAGAGCACGCCTCTGCAGCGGCGGGAAGTGGCTGCATTGGGCAGCTAACCCCGCATCCAAAACACAGGAGCATTGAATGTTGACCGATCCCATAGCGGACATGCTTACACGCATCCGTAATGCCCATTCCGCTCTGCACAGGGAAGTGAATATCCCAAAGAGCCGGATGAAGGTCGCTCTGGCCGGCATCCTTAAAGATGAAGGCTATGTTGAAGACATGTCTGTGAATGATTCCACGATCACCATTACCCTGAAATACGATCATGGTCGTCCTGTGATCAGCGGTTTGAAGCGCATCAGCACTCCCGGCCGCCGTGTCTATGTGGGCAGCAATGAGATTCCCAAGGTTCAGAACGGACTGGGTATCTGCATTCTGTCGACATCCAAGGGCGTTATGGATGGGACGTCCGCCAGTGAAAAGCACGTTGGCGGCGAACTTTTGTGCGAAATTTGGTAGGCGGTGTATCTGATGTCTAGAATTGGTAAACTTCCCATTTCCGTGCCCAAGGGTGTGGAAATTACGATAGGGACCGAAAGCGTTCAGATTAAAGGTCCTAATGGTGTCCTGAATACGCCGCTTTGTCCGCTTCTCAATTATGAGCTTGCCGAAGGTAAGCTGACGCTGACACGTAAAGACGAAAGCCGTGAAGCTCGTGCACAGCACGGTCTGCGCAGAACGCTTTTGAACAATGCCGTGGAAGGCGTGACCAAGGGTTTTTCCAAATCGCTTGAGGTCATTGGTGTCGGCTACCGTGTTGCGGTCAAGGGCAATATGATTGAGCTCTTTGTGGGCTTTTCGCATCCTGTGCTGGTGGACCTGCCTGATGGCATTAAGGCCAAGGTCGAAGGTCAGATTTTGACCTTGTCTGGCGCCGACAAAGTGCAGGTGGGCGAGATGGCCGCCAAGATCCGGCGGATTCGCGAACCCGAACCCTATAAGGGCAAGGGTATCAAATATGTGACTGAGACCATCCGCCGTAAGGTCGGTAAGTCCGGCGGCAAGAAGTAGGGGTGCGTCATGCAAGTCAGTAAGAATGAAAATCGTAAGCACCGCAAGATCAGGATTAGAAAGAAAATCTCGGGTACTCCAGAACGTCCCCGCTTGGTAGTGTTCAGATCCAATGCGCACATTTATGCGCAGATCGTCGACGACACATGCGGCAAAAGTCTGGCCCAAGCTTCCACCTTGGTTCTGGCCAAGGCCGAAGCCGGTCTGCACTGCAATAAAGAAGGGGCCACCCGCGTGGGTAAGGAAATTGCCCGTCTGGCTAAGGAAAAGAATATTACAAAAGTGGTCTTTGATCGTAACGGATATCTCTATCACGGACGCGTCAAAGCTGTAGCCGATGGTGCCCGCGAGGCGGGTCTGGAGTTCTGATATGCGGCAGGAGAATACGAACAATCCCGAAGCTCAGGTCAATGAACTGGGTGAAATTGAAAAGATCGTGTCTTTGAACCGTGTGGCCAAGGTCGTCAAAGGTGGTCGGCGTTTCAGCTTTAGTGCTCTCGTCGTTGTCGGTGACGGCAAGGGTGGCGTAGGGTTTGGCCTGGGCAAGGCTCAGGAAGTGCCCGAAGCCCTGCGTAAGGCCACAGAGCGTGCGCGCAAAAACCGGGTACAGATTCCTCTGCTGGATGGAACTCTCCCGTATGAAGTGCTCGGACGATTTGGCGCCGGCCGCGTGATGCTCAAGCCAGCCAGCGAAGGTACCGGTATTATTGCCGGTGGCGCTGTGCGTGCGGTGATGGAAGCTGTGGGTGTGCGTGACGTTTTGGCCAAGGCCATTGGTACCAATAATCCCCACAATGTTCTGCGCGCTACCATTCAGGGCCTGACCAGCCTGCGCAGTGCGGAGATGGTCAGTGAACTGCGTGGCAAGACACTTGTCGCGCCGAGGAAGTAATCATGGCTGAAATTAAAGTTAAGCTCGTCCTCTCGCGTATCGGCAAGACCCCCATTCAGCGTAAAATGCTTGACAGTTTGGGGCTCAAACGTCGCGAAATGGTGAAAACTTTTCAGGATACCCCCGCCATCCGCGGTATTATAGCCAAACTGGCCAATATTGTGGCTATTGTTGAGTAGGCTAAGGAGTTGTTTTCATGCAATTGCACGATCTCTATCCGTTTCGCGGGCAGCGTAAGACACGCCGCCGCGTAGGTCGCGGTGGCGGCTCAGGTCTGGGCGGTACCTCCGGCAAAGGACATAAGGGACAGAATGCCCGTGCCGGCGGTGGCGTGCGTCCTGGTTTTGAAGGTGGTCAGATGCCTCTGGCCCGTAGACTGCCCAAGCACGGCTTCAAAAACGCCCTGTTCAAGACCGTCTATGCTGTCGTCAATCTTGATGTTTTGATCAAGGCTTTTCCTGATAAGACGGAAATTTCCCTTGAGGATATCTATGCCCGTCGATTGGCACCCAAGGGCTCCTTGGTGAAGATTCTCTCGCGGGGTGACATCACCCAGGCCGTGAATGTGGAAGCATTCAAGTTCAGCAAGCAGGCCAAGGATAAAATCTGCAAGGCCGGCGGTTCCGTCAAGGAACTGGAAAAAGCGGCCGTATCTGAGTAGATCTCAGGAAAAGTCTGAAAAGAGATATACATGGCAACAGGATCCCCAAATCTAGGCGCCGGGCAGATGGATCTCGGCAAACGTTTGGCCTGGACCTTTTTTCTTCTCTGCTGCTACCGCATTGGCGTACATGTGCCTATTCCCGGTGTCGATGCGGCAGCCATTGCCTCCTTTTTCGAAAGCATGTCAGGGACGCTTTTTGGGCTCTTTGACATGTTTTCGGGTGGCGGCTTAAGCAATGTTTCGGTTTTTGCGCTTGGCGTCATGCCCTATATCTCGGCCTCCATTATCATGCAGTTGATGCAGGTGGTCAGTCCCAATATCAAGCGACTAGCGCGAGAGGAGGGACAGGCCGGAAGGCGCAAGATTACCCAGTGGACTCGCTATCTCACGGTTTTTATCACCTTGATTCAAGGTCTGGGTATTGCTGTGGGACTCGAGAACATGACCAGTCCGAGTGGCGCTTCGGTGGTCATGGATCCTGGCTGGCATTTCCGCATGGTGACGATGATGACCTTTACGGCCGGATCCGTGCTTGTGATGTGGCTTGGTGAGCAGATCACCGAGCGCGGCATCGGGAACGGTATCAGCCTGATCATCTTCTGCGGTATTGTCGTTGGCATACCCAGAGCCATCATCCAATCCATTGCCCTGATCAAGGCTGGTGACATGAGCATTTTCATGGCCATTTTGATTGTGGTCTTTATGGCTGTGGTCACCGTCTGCATCGTGTTTATGGAACGCGCTCAGCGCCGAATTCCTATCAGTTACGCGAAACGCCAGGTCGGACGCAAAGTTTTTGGTGGCCAGAACAGCCACTTGCCTTTGCGTCTGAACACCGCCGGTGTCATACCGCCCATCTTTGCTTCTTCGCTTTTGCTTTTCCCGGCAACTATTGGGCAGTTTGCCACCAATGAATACATCAAAAGAGCTGCGGATTTTTTTGCTCCGCAGAGTCTTTTATATAATATCTGCTATGTGGCCCTCATGGTCTTCTTCTGTTATTTTTATACGGCCATCATCTTTGATCCCAAGGATATGTCCGAAAATCTCAAGAAGAGCGGCGGCTTCATTCCGGGAATACGACCCGGTGAAAAGACACAGATGTACATCGACGGTGTCCTTTCACGTCTGACATTCTCGGGCAGTATCTATATCTCTCTGGTCTGCCTGATGCCCATGCTGTTGATCAGCAAGTTCAATGTGCCCTTTTATTTCGGTGGTACGAGTCTTTTGATCCTCGTGGGTGTGGCTATGGATTTCATGAACCGCGTTGAGTCGTACATGATTTCCAACCAGTATCAGCATCTTCTTCAGAAAGCGCGCAAAGGTGGCAAGTTTTAGCGAGGCTTTCGCATGAAAAAATACCACGGTGCATTTATTAAAAATGAGCGAGAAATCAGTTGTCTGCGGGAAGCAGACCGTATGGTCGCCAATATTCTCGATGCTGTGGGCGATATGCTCAAACCCGGCATCAAGACGCGTCAGATCAATGAGCTCGCTCTGGATATGTGCAGCGATTACAAGGTAAAACCGGCCTTTCTCGGATACTGCGGCTATCCGTATGCCATCTGCACTTCTGTCAATGAAGAAGTTGTGCACGGTTTCCCTTCTGAACGCGTCATTGAAGAGGGGGACATCGTCAGTGTGGATATGGGAGTTGAATACGAAGGTTTTGTGGGTGACGCGGCCCGTACTTTCCCTGCCGGAACAGTCAGCGCAGAGGCTTTGAAGCTGATGCAAGTGACTGAAGACAGTCTTTATGTGGGTATCGAGCAGGCTGTAGCGGGCAACGATGTCTTTGCCATCGGAGCCGCTGTGCAGAAATTTGTGGAAGAAAATGGGTTTAATGTTGTCCGGCGTTTTGTGGGACATGGGGTTGGCAGTCGCATGCATGAAAAGCCCGAGGTCCCCAATTTTAAAACCGGCGTGCGCGGATTGACCCTGCAAAACGGTATGGTCATCGCCATTGAACCCATGGTCACCGCGGGAACCTACGATGTGGATATTCTCAAGGACGGCTGGACAGCCGTGACCAAGGACCGCAAGTGGGCCGCCCATTTTGAACATAGTGTGGCTATTACGCCACAGGGCCCGAGAATCCTCAGCATTTCGGATCGCGGGCTGAATAAGCATACTATCAAGGCTTGACAGTAAGCACAGAGAGGAGTATGACTACTCGTTCTGACTGGCCGAGGGCTATCCGAAGATGTGTTTCCCTTTGTCAGCTGGCTGCAAGCAGGAGATTGAGTGATGAAAGTCAGACCGTCAGTGAAAAAAATATGCCCCAAGTGCAAAGTGATCCGGCGCAAGGGCGTTCTTCGGGTAATCTGTGAAAACCCCCGGCATAAACAGCGCCAGGGCTAGGGCAGGAGTATTGTTGTGGCGAGAATAGCAGGTGTGGATTTGCCACGCGGCAAAAGGGTAGATATTGCCTTGACGTACATCTACGGCATCGGCCGTACGACGGCGCTCAAGATTCTTGATACTGCCGGTATCGACTGGCAGCGCAACATTGACGACCTGTCTGCAGACGAAGTGAATGAAGTCCGCAAAGAGCTCGAGCAGAATTATAAGGTGGAAGGTGATCTTCGCCGTGATGTTTCGAGCAGTATCAAGCGTCTTATGGACATCGGCTGTTACCGTGGCCTGAGACATCGTCGCGGCCTGCCGGTGCGCGGACAGCGGACTCATACCAATGCACATACACGTAAAGGCCCCAGGCACGGTCTGGTGGGCAAAAAGAAATAGTTAGAGGGTGAAACATGGCCACAGCCAGCAATAAAAATGTCAAGAAGAAAGAAAAGAAGAACGTGCCTGTCGGTATTGCGCATATTTTGGCTTCTTTCAACAATACCATTGTGACGTTCAGCGATACCCGTGGCAATGCCATCTCCTGGGCTTCTTCAGGCCAGAGCGGTTTTAAGGGCTCAAGAAAGTCCACGCCCTTTGCGGCTCAGGTGGCTGCCGAGACTGCTGCCCATAAAGCGCAGGAAAGTGGCATGCGGACCGTCGGTATTTATGTCAAGGGACCTGGCACCGGACGTGAGGCCGCCATGCGGGCCATCGCCCAGGCTGGTTTCAAAGTCGCCTTCATCCGTGATATTACCCCCATTCCTCATAATGGTTGCCGTCCGCCCAAGCGTCGTCGCGTGTAGGCTAGATTCTTAAAGACGAGGACATACTCATGGCTAAATATACGGAAGCGAAGTGTCGGCAATGCCGCCGTGAGGGCTGCAAGCTTTTTCTCAAAGGCGACCGCTGTTTCACGGAAAAATGTGCGCAGGAAAAACATGGTTTTGTTCCTGGCCAGCATGGTCATGCGCGAAAGAAAATCAGTGAATACGGAATTCAGCTGCGGGAGAAACAGAAAGCGAAACGCGCCTATGGGCTTTTGGAAAAACAGTTTCGCGGCTATTTCAAAAAAGCTGAAATGCAGAAGGGCGTCACAGGCGCCAACCTTCTTATTATCCTCGAACGTCGACTGGATAATGTCGTTTACCGTTTGGGATTTGCCAATTCTCGCAATCAGGCCCGTCAGCTTGTGCGCCATGGCATTTTCACTCTGAACGGTAAGAAAGTGAATATCCCCTCTCTGCAGGTCAAAGTCGGAGACTCCATTGAAGTGCCTGAAGCCAACCGCAAAATTCCGGTGCTGGCTCAAGCTCAGGAAGTCATCGCCAGACGCGGTTGTCCTGCTTGGCTTGAAAGTGACGGCTCAGCGTTCAAGGGCGTTGTCAAAGCTCTGCCGCAGCGTGATGATATTCAGTTCGACATCAAAGAGCAGCTGATCGTCGAACTTTACTCGAAATAAGCAGGTGAGGCATGCTAACGAAACAGGGTGATCGCCTTATCAATTCACGCAACTGGTCTGAACTCGTCAAGCCGGAACGCATTGTCCGTGATGATGAAAAAACAGCGAGCAGTACCCACGGAAAATTCATTTGCGAACCGCTGGAGCGGGGGTACGGTACGACCATCGGCAATGCCATGCGTCGAGTACTGCTTTCTTCCCTGCAAGGTGCGGCTTTTGTCTCGGTGAAGATTTCGGGCGTTCAGCATGAATTTACGACCATCTCAGGTGTGCACGAGGATGTGACTGATATAGTCCTTAATCTCAAGCAGGTTCGTATGGCCATGGATACCGACGAACCCCAGCATCTTACGCTGCACAGAGACACCCAAGGGGTCATCACCGCAGGAGACATTGTCACCAATCAGCATGTCACCATCCTCAACCCTGAGCAGCATATTGCCACCCTGACGGCCGATCGTCCCCTGGACTTCGAATTTGAAGTCAGAATGGGGAAAGGCTATCTGCCGGCTGATATGCACGAAGGTCTTGAAGATGAAATCGGTCTGATCAAGCTCGATAGTAGTTTTTCACCGGTGCGCAAGGTTGCCTATACAGTCGAGCAGGCCCGTGTTGGTCAGATGACAAACTTTGACCGCCTGATCCTTGAAGTTTGGACCGACGGCAGTGTCACGCCAGAAGATGCCATTGCCTATAGTGCCAAGATCATCAAAGATCAGATTTCTGTCTTCATCAATTTTGACGAACAGATTTCCGGTGCGTCTGCCAAGGGCGGCAGCCAGGATGGCGATATTGACGAGAGTCTTTTTAAGGACATTACGGATCTTGAACTCTCTGTGCGGGCTACCAATTGTCTGCACAGTGCCAATATTTCTCTGGTCGGGGAACTCGTACAGCGCACCGAGGCAGAGATGCTCAAGACCAAGAATTTTGGTCGCAAGTCGCTCGATGAGATCAAGAGTGTTTTGGTTGGAATGGGTCTCGATTTTGGCTTGAAAGTCGAGGGCTTTGAAAAGAAATACCAGGAATGGAAAAGGATGCAGCAAAATGAGGCACAGTAATTCAGGGCGTAAATTTTCTCGTACGCCATCACACCGCAAGGTTTTATTGGCAAACTTGACCAAGGCTTTGCTGCTCAATGGGAAGATTCGTACAACCGTACTCAAAGCCAAAGATATGCGCAGTGTGGTTGAACCCATGATCACACTGGCCAAGCGCAATGATCTGCACGCACGCCGATTGGCCTATAAGGTTTTGAACGATCATTCACTTGTGAAGCATCTCTTCGATGTCGTCGGACCACTGTTTGCCGGTGTTCCGGGCGGCTACACGAGGATTTCCAAGCTGGCCATGCCCAGACGTGGAGATTGTGCTCCCATGGCAATTATCGAATTGACGCGTGAATTGCCTAAGGCAGAGAGCGCTACCGAGACCAAGACTGAGACCGCTGAAGTCAAGCCGGCCAGTACTGAAGAGACGAAAACAGAGAGCTAAGCATTAGCTCAAAATGCCGATATAGAGGGAGGTTCGCCTCCCTTTTTTTGTGTCGAAACTTTATTGCGACTTTTCGTAAGGCTTGCTACATTGATGCACTTCTTGGGTCCTGATCAGTTTTTTTAGGCTTTTCAAAGCCTGAAATTTCTGCGTTTGTGCAAACAAAATCTTGGGGAAACATTCGGAGGCGGCAGTTCTCCTCCCCTGCTCAACAGGGGCCTTATGCCGAAAGTTCATGAAAATCTACGAAAAATCCCACAAACTTGACCACGTCTGTTACGATATTCGCGGCCCGATCATGGATGAGGCTCAGAAGATGATCCGCGGTGGCGAAGACATTTTGAAACTGAATATTGGCAATCCCGCCTATTTCGGTTTCCGCTGCCCTGACCATATCGTGGATCATATGGCCCGCTGTCTGCCAGATACCGAAGGCTATTCGGACAGCAAGGGCAAGGTCAGTGCCCGCGAAGCCATTGTCAATTACTGTAAGGAAAAGAACATTCCCAATGTGGGGATAGACGATGTTTATACGGGAAATGGCGTAAGTGAGCTGATTAGCTTGTGCATGCAGGGCCTTTTGAATGATGGCGATGAAATGCTCTTGCCTTCTCCAGATTATCCGTTGTGGACGGCCTCTGTGACCTTGGCTGGCGGCACGGCGGTACACTATATCTGTGATGAGGCCTCCAACTGGTATCCTGATATTGCCGATATCCGCAGCAAGGTGACCGATAAGACCAAGGGGATTGTCGTCATCAATCCCAATAATCCCACGGGCGCCTTGTATCCCAAGGAGATTTTGGAACAGATTGTGGAAATAGCCCGCGAGCACAGTCTGATTCTTTTTGCCGATGAAATTTATGACCGCTTAGTCCTCGACGGCAAAAGCCATACGGCATTGGCTTCACTGGCACCTGATCTCTTGACCGTCAGTCTCAATGGCATTTCCAAATCGCATCTGGCTGCCGGTTATCGCGGCGGCTGGATGTGCCTGGCCGGAGACAAGAGTCACGTCAAGGGCTATATAGAAGGTTTGAATTTGCTTTCGGCCATGCGCTTGTGCAGCAATGTCCCTGCTCAGTCCATCATAGCCCCGGCTCTGGCTGCCAGAGAGGAGACGCAGGCCATGGTTGAGCCCGGTGGCAGAGTCTATGAGCAAAGGAACTGTGTCTACAAGCTCCTCAATGATATTCCGGGCATTTCAGCGGTCAAGCCGGAAGCGGCGTTTTACATTTTCCCCAAGATGGATGTGAAGAAATTTAATATCCATGATGACGAGCAGTTTGCCCTCGATCTGTTAAAGCAGGCGAAGATTTTGATTACCCATGGTGCGGGTTTTCACTGGGGTGAGCCTGATCATTTCCGTGTGGTTTATCTGCCTGACGTGAGTATGCTGACCACCGCTTGTCAGCGTTTCGCGCGCTTCTTTAGCCGCTATCGTCAGGCGTAATTGCTCATCTACCGTGTTTTAGGGCCATAGTATCGTCTGATCAGCCAAGCGGACAGATGCTTTTTCCAATTGGGAAAACAATGGAGGCAGCGTTCCCTCTCAGGCCTTCTGGCTGAGGTTCCACGCTGAAAACTGATGAAAATAGTTGTCCTTGACGGTCATGTTCTCAATCCTGGAGATATCTCCTGGGCCAGCCTTGAGAACCTAGGCGAACTTGTGGTCTATGAGGAGACGGCAAAAGATCAAATTCTTACGCGCTCCCAAGACTGCGACGTGCTTTTGGTGAATAAGGTACGTCTGAACGAAGAGCATGCGCGCGCTCTGCCCTCTCTCAAGCTTGTGGGGCTACTTGCCACAGGCTATGATAATGTGGATGTCAAAGCGTTTGCCAGGCAGCGCATAGCCGTGTGCAATGTGGTAGCCTACGGAGTGGAGGATGTGGCGCAGCATGCCATGGCGCTTTTGCTGGAACTGTGCCGTAGAACAAGCGAACACAACGAGGCCGTGAAAAGCGGAGAATGGTCGCATCTTGGCAGTTGGTGTTACTGGAAGACTGCGCCCATCTGTCTTGCCGGAAAAACGCTAGGCATTGTCGGTTATGGCGCCATAGGCGCTTGTCTTGGACGTATGGCGCATGCCTTTGGTATGCGTGTGCTTGCCACGAACCGAAGTCAGAAGCCCGCACCCGACTACACGCCGTTTGCTTTCGTGTCTTTGCCTGAGCTTTTGGCGGCCTCTGACGTGATTTCCCTGCATTGTCCTTTGACCGAACAAACGCGAGGCTTGATCAATGGCCCAAACCTGGCCAGAATGCGCCAAGGAGCCATTTTGTTGAATACTGCGCGCGGGTCATTGGTCGATGAAGGCGCTTGTGCTGAGGCATTGCGTTCAGGGCAACTGGGGGGCTTTGGTGCCGATGTGCTCTGCGAGGAGCCTCCAAAGCTTGATAATCCCTTGCTTTCTGCTCCCAATACGCTCTTTACACCCCATATGGCCTGGGCCACCACGCGGGCCCGTCAGCGCATCATTGACCTGATGGCCGAAAATATCAGTAATTTCTTTGCCGGCCATCCCAGCCATGTGGTCAATGACGTGCAGCCGTAAACAGTATCTCCTTGCTGTGGCGATCATTCGCTTCGACTTTGTCGTGCTCACTGCTTGTTTTATGCAAAAGCAGTGAGCTTTTTTTTTTCAAGAAAGCGTTTGCTCTTGGCTTTGCCTGAGCGTTATGTAGGCCTTTGCAAAAAAGGGCCTGTCCACTGTGCAATTTTGGCGTTTCGGGTCAGCCATGGTTTTTTTGAGACATGCTTAACACGGCAGAGAGGGCAAAGACAGACGCCTTGTGGAGAGCAAACACCAGGGAAGTCTGAGGCGCAGATAGCTACGGAACAACCATTATCCCGGTATTTGGCAACGTAGTCTTCCATCATGACAGTAATTTGCGCGGTACCGCCTTGAAAGGATGGACAAGGCAAGGAGTACATGTTAGGCAAGTCACTTCGACTTTGTCATAGCTTATGATGACGAGCGAAGACGCAAGCAATGGACATCCTATGTCTTTGCGATTGTTTGGTATCTCTCAATAACGGCTAGACATTCATACTGTCACCATGCACAGCAAGAAGTGTACATCTCATAGATACGATTGACGAAAATGCTTTGCGCAGCGCCGCGTCTGACAATCCGAGCCGTTCACTGGCTGCCATAGGGAATGCGAAAATTTAGGAATCGACAGCGGCTTTCTTTTTCTTTTACTGCATATTCTGTACTTGCTGAATTGTTCAATAATTTTGCGTACTGAACATATGTCTGCTGCAGAACATAGGCAATAAAACTGCAATAAAGTATTAATAATCAATAATTTGGTATCTGGAGTATTGAAAAATGGTAATGACTACGATTCGTAAGAGGTATACCATTATGGTACTTCTGGCGATTATGTTGTCTGTGGGCGTGATCGGTGCTTTCGGTATCTATACCATATGGGGTAAGACGAGCCGGGACGTTGTGACGATCATGAACCTTACAACAGAATCCAAGGCTGTCGGGATGGATTATGCCTTGCTGAAAATCAAAGATCCAGTGGATACTGTGGCCGCCTATGTGGGTGCCAGAGTAGCCACAGCGGATAAGAATCTGGACGAAGCGGCCATCAAGAAAGGGCTGGAGGATGAAATCCTGGAGCTTTGTCAAAGTTCCTTGAATGGTATGGAAGGGATCGTTGGCTATCACATCTTTTTTGTCAAGCCGTTTGACGCAATGATCAAGCGCATTGCTTTCCAGAAGGGCATGAAGGATGCGGACTTTTATGACGCCAGCGATACGTTGAACCAGTTGGATCCGAAAGATATCAACGGGACTTTGTACTGGATCAATTATACTGCGACAAAAAGGGGACCTGTGTGGACCTCGATGCGCAAGTGTCACTACAGAGATGGCTACATCTTTTCCTATATGGTTCCCATTTATTTCAACGATGAATTGGTTGGCGTAGCCGGAGCAGACGTGGATTTTAACGTCTTGGCACACTTCGTACGCGAGGTATCCCTTTTTGGTGGCGGCTATGCCTATCTGACTGATGAGAAGGGCAAGGTGTATTACCACCCGCTGATCGGGTACGGTACCCTCCTGACCGAAGACGAAGAAGACGTGCCCGAGGTTGATTCCGCCCTTGGTGATACCTCAAGTCACGGGAAGCTGATTACCTATAAGTATAAAGGCCAGGTAAAGAAAATGGCCTTTAAAAGTCTTATTAATGGTATGCGTCTGGTGGTCACCGCCAATGAACAAGACGTCTTACGGGAGACCACCGTTCTGATTTGGAGAACCGTGTTAGCGGCCGTCGTCATCATCCTTTTTTTCATCTTTCTGGCTCTGATAATGGAAAAGCGGACGATGCACCCTGCCCTGGATAAGTTGGACAGTCTCGCGCACCTGGATGGATTGACCGGTGTCTGGAACAAGACGTCTTTTCTTGAGGTTCAGGGGCACCTCAACCAAACCGTTCACAATGGCAAGGCTGTTTTCGGCTTTGTCATGTTTGACCTCAACAATCTGAAGGCGATTAATGACCAGTACGGGCATAAGATGGGGGATGCCTACCTGCTTAGTGCGGTTGAAATGATCCAGGATTGCTTCCCGGGAAGTCAGATTTACCGTATAGGCGGGGATGAATTTGTGGTGGTACTGGAAAACGAGGAATCCCTGCGAACTGCCGACCAGAGTCTGGAACTAACCTATAGCTGGCAGCGTAGCCGCAAGCAAGAGAAGAAGGAACCTTGGGAAACGCCCTCTGTAGCCGGAGCCTTCGTTGCTTTTAATTCGCAGGAGCACCAGAGCTCTGAGGAAGTCTTGGCCGAGGCGGATGCGCTGATGTATCAGAAAAAACAGCAGATGAAAAAACAGGCGTAAGGCGCATGTGAAACACCTGTAGGATTACGTCTCTCCTCTTGGCGTATCAACGCTCACCTGAAAGTCTACCATTTTGTGAAAAACGCTCGCTTGCAAGTTGGCCACTTTTTTCCTGTTCTCTGATGAAGCATACTCTTCACTTGGAGGCAAGAGGTGATCGTCGCAATGATCGATGACAATGGGACGGAATGCGTGAGCGCAAGATGGCAAAATACTGGGAACATCCCGTGAAACGCTGCAGCCTTGGCAAAGGCGGAGCGTTCCTTCAGCTCAGTTGTGAACGTCTATTGGTAAGGTTTTACCCAGTTTGAGCAGACAGGCCACACGCTGGGCGGACTGTTGGAGATTGCGGCGTGCATTCTGCAGAACAAGGCTAAGGGACTGTGGCGAGCAGACGGTGCTTGCGATGGCGTCGATGCCAGAATGAAGCACAGACTCTGCCCCCTCCAACAGTGAGCCGCCGATGGCGATGACGGCTTTTCCATGCCGTTTGGCAATTCTGGCAATACCCACAGGCGTTTTGCCGTGTAGGCTTTGACCGTCAATGCAGCCTTCCCCAGTAATCACAAGATCGGCCCAGATGATCTGCTGCTCAAGGTGTACGAGCTCGGCTACGATGTCCAGGCCAGACCGTAGCCGGCCATTGAGAAAGGCATAGAGTGCCGCTCCCGTGCCGCCAGCCGCACCACCGCCGGCTACGCTTTCCATATCGAGACCGAGCACGTCCTTGGCAAGATTGGCAAAATGACGGAGATTCCTATCGAGTTTGGCCACCTGCTCAGGACTTGCGCCTTTTTGCGGACCAAAGACCATACTCGCCCCATTGGGGCCTGTGAGTGGATTATCCACGTCACAGGCTACTTCGATCTCTGTGGAGCTCAGACGAGGATCAAGGAGGCTTATGTCGATACTGGCCAGTTTGCCAAGTCCCCCTCCTGTGGGGGCAATGGCTTGACCATGCTTGTCCAGAAGACGGACTCCCAAGGCCATGAGTAGCCCTGCGCCACAGTCGTTGGTGGCGCTGCCGCCGAGACCGATGACAAGATGACGCAGACCCATGTCCAGCGCTTTACCTATCAACTGGCCTGTACCAAAGCTTGTTGTCAGTTCTGGATTGCGCTCTTCGGGGCGTAAACGCTCAAGACCACTGGCCTGGGCAATTTCAATAATCGCTGTCTGTCCATCGCCTGTGATCACAAAAAATGCGTCAAGAGACCGTCCCAGGGGGTCTTGAACGGTGACCGGGACACGTTGTCCTTGTGTTGCCCAGACAAGAGCCTCGCTTGTGCCTTCACCGCCATCAGCCATGGGCAGGCGCCGATAGCTGGCGTTGGGGAAAACGAGACGGAAACCGTCTTCAATGGCTGAGGCCGCTTCTTGGGCGGAGAGGGATTCTTTGAAGGAATCGGGGGCGATGAGGATGTTCATAAATTTCTTTAAAGGAAACGGCGACCCTTTAGGGCCGGTTTTATTGTTTTACAGCCAGCCGGAGCAATGTCGTACAATTTTCGCCTTTGAATAAGAACATCTCTGTACAGGCTGTGTGTGGCTTCTTCCTGGGCCACATATTGTGAACAAACTATGCCGAAGAAAATGAATGCGTTTTGACACAGAAAATCCCGCAAAAATGCGGGATTTTCTGGTTTTTAGCGGTCAAGGTCGGCTAACAGCGGTTTTTCCTGCAGCATGTCCAGGAATTTGTCCGGCTTTTCCTTTTGGTCAGGCACCACGATGCTGCCATTGACATAGTCGCGGTAGCCTGTGCCAGCAGGAATGAGACGACCCACAATAACATTTTCCTTAAGACCGCGGAGTTTATCGATCTTGCCTTTGAGAGAGGCTTCGGTCAGCACCTTGGTTGTCTCCTGGAAGGAGGCTGCTGAGATAAAGGATGTGGTCGAAAGCGAGGCCTGTGTGATACCCAAAACCAGAGGCTCTGCCGTGGCCGGTTGCCGGCCTTCAGCGATGGCCTTTTTGTTTTCGATCTTGAAGTCGCTTTTATCGACCTGTTCTCCCTCAAGCATAGTTGTCCCGCCTGAGTCGAGCACAGTAACCTTCTTGAGCATTTGACGCACAATGGTTTCAATATGCTTATCGTCGATGGCCACACCCTGACAACGATAGACACTCTGAATTTCATCGACCAGATAGCGGGCAAGGTATTTTTCGCCCTTGGTACGCAAAATATCGGGCAATTCAGGATAGCCTTCGGTTAAGGGATCGCCGGCATCGATGAAGTCGCCGTCAGCCACAGTAATGCGTTTCCCCTTGGGAATCAGGTATTCCCGTTCGTCGCCAATTTCAGGACGTACGATCAACTTGCGCTTGCCTTTGGCATCAGGCGCATACATCACCGTACCGGTAATATCCGAAACAACGGCAATGTCCTTGGGCTTTCTGGCTTCAAAGAGCTCAGCCACGCGCGGGAGACCACCAACGATATCCTTGGTTTTGGAGGTTTCGCGAGGACGTCTGGCTATGGGTTCACCGACTTCGATGCGATCACCGTCCTTGACCATGATAATGGCGCCCACAGGGAGAAAATAGGTGGCGTCGGAATTCATGGCACCGTGTGAGGATTTTTTGACATTGCCTTCTTCATCGCAGATGGAGATGGCGGGTTTGAAGTTAGTGGAACGGTATTCCATGATGGTCAGCGAGGTGGAGCTGGTGATCTCGTCGGTCTGCTCCTGGACGGTCTTGCCCTCGATAATGTGGGTGAATTTGACGAAACCTTCTTCTTCGGAAATGAAGGGCTCGTTGGAGGAATCCCATTCAGCCAGGACCGTGTCCTTGTTGATCTGCTGATTATCGGTGACCATGAGGCGAGAGCCGTTGGGCAGAACGTATTTTTCACATTCACGACCCTGGGGATCCACAATGGTGACATGGCCGCTTTTGCCCAGGACGATCTGTGTGCCGTCCTTGCGGGTCACGGTCCGTACTCTGTGCAGATGCACACGGCCGGCGTTTTGCGCTTTGTACTTGCTCAGCTCCAAGGTATTGGAAGCGGTACCACCGATGTGGAAAGTGCGCATGGTCAGCTGTGTACCCGGTTCACCAATGGACTGGGCCGCAATGATGCCCACGGTTTCGCCAATGTTCACGAGATTGCCACGGGCTAAGTCGCGGCCATAGCACATGGCGCAGATGCCGCGCTCGGACTGGCAGGTCAGAGGAGACCGCACGGTTACGGAACTGATACCCAGGGATTCAATCAGCTGGGCTTCCTTCTCCGTGATCAGGGTATTTTCTGGTAAAAGAACAGTTTTGGAATCCTTGGGATCAAGGATGGGATAGAGCAGAACACGGCCCACCAAACGCTCGGAAAGGGTGACCTTGACGTCGGCACCTTCCTTGATGGGAGTCAGCTCCACACCGTTGACGGTTTTGCAGTCGTGCTCGGAGACAATCACATCCTGTACGACGTCCACCAAGCGGCGGGTCAGATAGCCTGAGTTTGCGGTCTTCAAGGCCGTATCGGCAAGACCCTTGCGGGCTCCGTGGGTGGAAGTAAAGTACTGTAAGACCGAGAGCCCTTCGCGGAAGGAAGAAGTGATGGGCGTTTCAATGATTTCACCGTTTGGCTTGGCCATCAATCCGCGCATACCGGCCAGCTGGCGCATTTGTTCCGCATTGCCTCGGGCACCGGAATTGCTCATCATGAAGATGGGGTTGAAGCTGTCGTCTTCGGCCCGCTCGATCACCTTGCCTTCGGCGTCTTTCTTGGTCCTTCTGTCCTTGGAGATTTCCTTCATCATTTCTTTGGAAATATCCTGAGTGGTTTTGGTCCAGACGTCGATGACCTTATTGCGTTTTTCGCTCTTGGTGATGTTACCGTCCTGGTACTGACGCTCAATTTCATCAACCTCATTCATTGAGGTCTCAAGAATGTCCTTTTTGCGTGCCGGGATAGTCATATCCTTGAGGCCAATGGTGATACCGGCACGTGTGGCGAATTCGTAGCCCAGATCCTTGATCTTGTCACAGAGAATGACCGTGGCTTTGATGCCGAAACTGCGGTAGGCCGTATCCACCAATTTGCCGATGGCTTTTTTGGTCAGCACTTTGTTGACATTTTCAAAGGGCATTTCCGGCGGCAGAATATTGCTGACAAGGACGCGGCCTGGCGTTGTTTCAATCAGCTCTTCGCCTTCCTTCATACGCACCTTGATTTTGGCATGCAGGGAGACCTGCCCGGCATCATAGGCCGCTTCCACTTCCCAGGGAGCACAGAAGACCATGCCTTCGCCTTTTTCAAAGCTGCGAGCGCAGGTCATGTAGTAGAGACCGAGCACGATATCCTGAGAGGGGACAATGACGGGGCTGCCATTGGCCGGAGAAAGAATGTTGTTGGTGCTCATCATCAGCACACGGCATTCAATCTGCGCTTCCACTGAGAGGGGGATGTGCACGGCCATCTGGTCGCCGTCAAAGTCAGCATTGTAGGCTGTGCAGACGAGCGGATGGAGACGGATGGCCTTGCCTTCAACGAGCAGGGGCTCAAAAGCCTGGATGCCCAGTCTGTGCAGAGTAGGGGCGCGGTTTAAGAGAATGGGGTATTCACGCACAACTTCTGAGAGAATATCCCAGACCACCAGCTCTTCCCGTTCCACCATCTTCTTGGCGCTCTTGATGGTGGAGGCATGACCGCGCTTTTCCAGCTCCGAATAGATGAAGGGTTTGAAGAGCTCAAGGGCCATTTTCTTGGGCAGGCCGCATTGATGCAGTTTCAGATAAGGGCCAACAGTGATTACCGAACGGCCAGAGTAGTCGACACGCTTACCCAGAAGGTTCTGACGGAAACGGCCCTGCTTGCCCTTGATCATGTCGGACAAGGATTTCAGAGGCCGGCCATTGGTCCCGGAAATAGCCCGACCACGGCGGCCGTTGTCGAAGAGTGCATCCACAGCTTCCTGCAGCATGCGCTTTTCGTTGCGGATGATGATTTCCGGAGCCCCCAGATCAATCAGACGTTTTAAGCGGTTGTTGCGGTTGATGACACGTCTGTAGAGATCGTTGAGATCCGAGGTCGCAAAACGGCCGCCATCCAGAGGCACGAGAGGTCTGAGTTCCGGGGGAATAACGGGAATGACCTCGAGAATCATCCATTCCGGATTATTGTGCGACTCGAGAAAGGCTTCAACGATTTTCAGGCGTTTGGTGATCTTTTTCTTTTTGGTGGCACTCTTGGTTGTTTCACTTTCGTTGCGCAGATCTTCTCTGAGTTTTTCAAGATCCAGCTCTTCCAAAAGCTTGCGCACCGCTTCAGCGCCCATGCCCACTTCCAGAGCCTCTTCACTGCCGTAGCGTTCCACATACTGCAGATAGAGATCTTCTGAGATGACCTGCTGTTTTTGCAGATTGGTCTTGCCGGGATCAAGCACCACATAGGAGTCGAAATAGAGAACCTTTTCCAGATCGGCCATGGTGATGTCGAGCAGTGTGCCAATCTTGGAAGGGAGGGTTTTTAGAAACCAGATATGTGCCACCGGAGCCGCAAGTTCAATATGTCCCATGCGCTCACGGCGTACCTTGGAGGCAATGACTTCAACACCGCACTTTTCGCAGACAATACCGCGGTGCTTCATGCGCTTGTATTTGCCGCAATTGCATTCGTAGTCCTTTACGGGGCCGAAGATCTTTGCGCAGAACAGACCATCACGTTCCGGTTTGAACGTGCGGTAGTTGATGGTTTCGGGCTTCTTGACTTCACCGTAGGACCATTCTCGGATGACTTCAGGTGAGGCCAGCGAAATCTGTATGGCGGTCAGATTCTTGATATTGGAGACACTGTTGTTCATTCCGCGCGCTGTAAAGAGTTCATCAAGGCTCATAGTTCCTTCCTGTCTTGGAAAACTCAAAAAAAGCTGTTCTGTTCAGAGATGCCGGCTATTGCACAACAAAGTCTTTTTCGCCTGCTCCCAGACGCTTGGAGCTTTTCTTGTCTCCTTCCTCATGCAATTTGACATCAAGACCCAGGCTTTTCAGTTCCTGAACCAGCACGTTGAACGATTCCGGCAGACCGGCCTCAAGGAAATTGTCTCCCTTGACAATTTTTTCGTACATTTTCACGCGGCCTGTGACGTCGTCCGATTTGACGGTGAGAAACTCTTGCAAGAGATAGGCCGCACCATAGGCTTCCAGAGCCCAGACTTCCATTTCGCCGAGTCTCTGGCCACCGAATTGGGCTTTGCCGCCCAGAGGTTGCTGCGTGACAAGAGAGTAGGGACCAGTGGATCTGGCGTGAATTTTCTCGTCAACCAGATGGTGCAGTTTAAGCATATACATGACGCCCGTGGTCACCCTGTTTTCAAAGGGCATGCCCGTACGTCCGTCATAGAGCTGGGTTTTGCCGTCGTTGTCCAGATGTGCCTTATCCATCCAGCCCCAGATTTCTTCCTCGGTGGCACTGTCGAAGACCGGTGTGCGCGTAACAATACCTTTTTTCAGGCGTTTCACGCTTTCCCTGAATTCTTCGTCGTCCATGTCGTCCACCAAAGCGTCAATTTCCGGTGAAGCAAAGATATCCTTGACTTCTTGCCGCACGACCTTCAGCGCCTCGCCGCTGTCAATGAGCGTGGCCAACATGCGGCCCAATTCTTTGGCTCCCCAGCCCAGATGGGTTTCCATGATCTGACCAATGTTCATACGCGAAGGCACACCCAGGGGATTGAGCACAATGTCCACGGGACGGCCGTCCTTGAAGAAGGGCATATCCTCTTCAGGCAGAATGCAGCTTACGACACCCTTGTTGCCGTGGCGTCCAGCCATTTTATCGCCCACGGAGAGCTTCCGCTTGATGGCCACATGCACCTTGACCATCTTGATGACGCCAGGGGCCAGGTCATCACCTTCGGAAATTTTGCCGCGCTTGGACTCGTAGATGTTTTGGATAAAGGCGACCTGCTTATCGTATTCATCGAGAATCTTGGCGACAGCGTCATTGGTCTCACGGCTTTTGAAGAGACCGGCAAATTTTTTGACCGGTATCTGCTTGAGCTGTGCTTCATCAATGACACTGCCGGCTTCCACGAGGACTTCGCCTTTTTTCTTGCCGGTGACGGTCACGCTGACTTGCTTGCCTTTGACCAGTGGCAAAAGGCGTTCCTTGGTCCGTTCTCCCAGGGCCTTGAGATGCCCTTCTTCCTTACGGTCCAAGAGCTCACGCTCGTAGCGTTCGATCTCGTGGGTGCGCTGATCTTTGTCCTTTTCACCAGAGCTGCGCCTGTTGAAAACCTTGACATCGATGACCGTTCCTTCCACTCCCGGCGGAACTTTCAGCGAACTGTTCTTCACGTCTCTGGCTTTTTCGCCGAAAATAGCCCGCAAGAGTTTTTCTTCAGGCGTAAGCTGCGTTTCACCCTTGGGCGTGATTTTGCCCACGAGAATGTCCTCGGGTTTGACCGCAGCACCAATGCGAATAATGCCGCTTTCATCGAGATTGCGCAGCATATCGTCACCTACGTTGGGAATGTCGCAGGTGATTTCTTCCGGCCCGAGTTTGGTGTCGCGCGCCACCACTTCGAATTCTTCAATGTGGATGGAGGTGAAGGTGTCGTCGCGTACGGTTTTTTCTGAAATCAGAATGGAGTCTTCATAGTTGTAGCCGCACCAGGGCATGAAGGCGACCACGAGGTTTTTGCCGAGCGCCAGCACACCTTCATCAATACCAGGTCCATCGGCCAGAATCTGACCTTTTTTGACCTCCTGGCCGGGATAGCACGTGGGTTTCTGTCCGAAGCAGGTATTCTGATTGCTCTTGTGGAATTTGAGCAGATCGTAGCCCTTGACACCGCCCTGTTCTGGGAAGGCTCCTTCATCATAGGCCACCACAATACGGTCGGCGTCCACATATTGCACATGTCCGGAGTAGGGGGCGACAATGCAGGCCCCTGAATCGCGCGCCACGTCCACTTCCATGCCCGTGCCCACCAGGGGTTTTTCACTGCGTAACAGGGGCACTGCCTGACGCTGCATATTACTGCCCATCAGAGCTCGGTTGGCGTCATCGTGTTCAAGAAAGGGAATCAGCGCAGCCGAAATGGAAACCATCTGGCTCGGAGAAATGTCCATCAGCGTAACGTCGCTGCGGCGTTTCATTTCCACTTCGCCCTTGACCCGGGCTGTGACAAATTCGTCAATCAAATTGCCCTGTTCGTCAAGGCGTACGTCGGCCTGGGCCACAACCTGCTTTTCGTCCTCATTGGAGGCATCGAGATTGACGATTTCATCGGTCACATGACAGTCACGCACCACACGGTAGGGTGTTTCAATAAAACCGAAATCATTGACCCTGGCGAAGGTCGTGAGTGAGACAATCAGGCCGATGTTCGGACCTTCTGGGGTTTCAATGGGGCAGATACGGCCATAGTGAGAAGTGTGCACGTCGCGAACTTCAAAACCCGCACGCTCGCGTGTCAGACCGCCAGGACCCAGAGCGGAGAGACGGCGCTTGTGCGTGACTTCGGAAAGGGCATTGGTCTGGTCCATGAACTGCGAAAGCTGCGAGGTGCCAAAAAATTCCTTGAGCACGGCTCCCACGGGCTTGGGATTGATCAGATCGTGAGGCATGAGCTGGGTGCTTTCCTGCACGTTCATGCGTTCTTTGATGGCACGCTCCATACGCACCAGACCAATACGATACTGATTTTCAACCAGTTCACCCACCAAGCGCACGCGCCGGTTGCCCAGATGATCGATATCGTCTGCCGGACCGTGGCTGTCTTTCAAATCCACCAGGGCTTTGATGGCAATCAGAATGTCTTCATCGCGCAGCGTGCGTACGGTTTTGAGTGCCTCACTCTCCTTTTTGGAAAGGCCGTTGTCCAGATGCAGACGCTGGGTCAGCTTGTAGCGACCAACCAGAGAGAGGTCGTAGTACATCTCATTGCGGAAGAGATTGTCAAAAAAGCTTGCGGCAATCTCTGGTGTCGGCGGGGATGAGGGACGCAGCCTGCGATAGATTTCTTCCTGGGCTTTCAGCGTATCTTCAATGTGGTCGAGCATCAGGGTGTCGCGAATGGACGAAGAGGTATCTGTACCTTGCGTGTGCAGGACCGTGATCTCAGAAAAGCCGATTTCCCGAATGCGTTCGAGAATCACCGGCGTAATCTCTTCGGCGGTTCTGGCCACAATCTCGCCGGTATTCTCATCCACAAGGTCGCGCGCCAAGAACATGCCAATCAGCGCATCGGGATTGACCTCAATTTTGCTGATGCCACTTTCGATAATGCGGTTCCATTTGCCGCGCGTGATCTCTTTGCCCGCCTTGACCAGAACTTTGCCCTCACTGTTGACAATGTTGGCAAAGGCCGGTTCTTTGCGGAAGAGATGTTTCTCCACACGCCAGAACAGACGGGCGTCGGTGGTCAGTTCATAGGTCTCGGTTTTGTAGAAATAATCGAGAATTTCCTGGTCGGACATGCCCATGGCCTTGAAGAGAATGGTCGCGGGCATTTTTCTCCGGCGGTCAATGCGCACATAGAGAATGTCCTTATGGTCGAAGTCGAAGTCCAGCCAGGATCCACGCATGGGGATAATGCGGCAGGAGTAGAGAAATTTATGACTTGAGTGTGTTTTGCCCTCGTCGTGTTCAAAGATGATGCCTGGCGAGCGCTGCAGCTGATTGACAATGACGCGTTCGGTACCATTAATGATGAACGTACCTTTTTCCGTCATCAGGGGGATGGTGCCGAAGTAGATGTCCTGTTCCTTGATGTCTCTTGGCGTTTTGGTGCCAGTGGTGTCGTCGACATCATAGAGCACCAGACGCACATGGATGCGTAGAGGCGCTTCGTAGGTCAGTCCTTTGGTAATGCACTCGGGAATGTCGTACTTGGGTTCTTGAATTTCATATTTGACAAATTCAAGACTGGATGTGCCATTAAAATCTTCAATGGGGAAAACTGTATGGAAAACGCCTTCAAGACCAATGGTCTTGTCGCGCTTTTCGGTAGGCACGCCTTCCTGAAGAAATTTTTTGTAGGAATCAATCTGAAGCGTCAGTAAATGCGGAATGGGAACAGAAACTTTGATCTTGCCGAACTGCTTGGTAAGCTGCCGCATGAGCACCTCAAACAGGAAAAAATGTTGGGAAGGGCCACGAACTTCACGGGCTTAGGGATGGTGGCAAAAGGCAGGAGAAAAATGACTACACTTGAATTTTTTACTTTACTTCATCGGATGGCAAATTGCAAGTACTTGAGTCAAATATTTGCCTGAGACGGGAAGACAAAAAAAAAAGGCGGAACCTGAGTTCCGCCAAAAAACTGGGTCAAAGACCTTACTTGAGTTCCACAACGGCGCCGGCTTCGGAAAGCTGCTTCTGAGCTTCTTCGGCTTCTTCCTTGGAAACGCCTTCCTTGATGGTCGCGGGGCAGCCGTCGACCTTGTCCTTGGCTTCCTTGAGGCCCAGGCTGGTCAGAGCACGCACAACCTTGATGACGTTGATCTTGTTGGGGCCCACTTCTTTGAGCACAACGTCGAATTCGGTCTTTTCTTCGGCCTGAGCACCACCGTCACCAGCGCCGGCCGGAGCGGCCACCATCATGGCAGCAGCGGGAGCCGCAGCGGAAACGCCAAATTTTTCCTCAAGTTCCTTGATGAATTCGGAAAGCTCGAGCACGGTCATATTGGAAATGAATTCAATAACTTCTTCTTTGGAAACAGCCATGGTTAACTCCTGAGATTCACCTGAGCGGGTGGTAGTAAAATGGTTAAGGCGCTTTAGGCGGCTTGTTTCTTCTGCTCTTCAATGGCTTTCAGCGCATAGAGCAGGCCGCGCAGCATGTTGGCAAAGAGCGAAACAAAATTGGTCGGAACAGCATTCATGGTTCCGAGCATCTGAGCCAGGAGCTGTTCGCGGCCAGGCAACTTGGACAGAGCCTCAACTTGAGCCTTGTCCATGGGCTTGCCGTCAAGACTGGCGCATCTGACTGCGAAGAGCTGGCTGCTCTTTGCGAAATCCACAAGGGTTTTGGCAACCGCAACCGGATCCTCATAACCAAGGGCAACACCTGTGTTCTCATGGAACTTGTCCTTGAGCACATCGTGGGTTGTGTCGGTAACAGCTATGCGGCCGAGAGTATTCTTGATGACGTGGTAATCGCCACCCGCTTTGTGAATATTGACTCTCAGATTCGTAAGCTCTTCAACCGTCATCCCTTTGAAGTCGGTTACGCAGGCAAAAGAAGCTTTCGTGGCCAGAGCCTTGAAGGCTTCAATGATTGCCGCTTTCCCAGATCTTTCCATGTGAACCCTCACATGTTCAAAGTTCGTCGGATGAAATGCCTAGCCAAAGATTGTGTCTGGACAGGAAATTAAGCGTAATGCACCTGTCGTCTTCGACTGGAATTTCAGGACCTTTGCCGTATCTTGAATTAGGCTTCAAGAAATTTCTTGACCTGGTTCATATCCACTTTAAATCCCGGGCCCATGGTTGTGGAAATAGACATGGTCAGCATATAGGTTCCCTTGGCCGCCTGCGGTTTGGCCTGATTGACGGCCTTGAGTAAGGCGCGCAGATTGCCCAGAATCTTTTCGGAACCAAAGGAAACTTTGCCCAGGGGGGCATGAAGAATGCCGGCTTTGTCGACTTTAAATTCGACACGTCCGGCTTTCAGTTCATTGATGGTTTTGGCGATATCCATGGTCACAGTGCCGGTTTTGGCATTGGGCATCAAACCGCGGGGACCGAGGATGCGGCCGACCTGTCCAACCAAAGCCATACAGTCCGGCGTTGCCACAGCAGCGTCGAAATCCAGGAAGCCTTCCTTGACTTTGGCCACCAGGTCTTCGGCTCCATAAATATCGGCACCGGCTTCTTTGGCCTCGTTCTGTTTTTCGCCTTTGCAGAATACCGCTACGCGTACACTTTTGCCCAGTCCGTGGGGCAGAGCAATGGCTCCGCGTACCATCTGATCAGAATATTTGGGATCAACTCCCAGACGCAGGGCCACATCGACAGTTTCGTCAAATTTGGCAAAAGCGCTGGAAAGGGATTTGGCAACCGCATCTTCCACACTGGAGCGTTCTTGCAGGGAAACGGATTTGATCGCTGTAAGAAATTTTTTTCCGTGTTTGGGCATTTTGATTTCCTTGTCGTTTAAATCTCCTGCCACTGAAGCTCAGGGCAGTACAATTGATCTGCGAACTGAAGTCCTGCACGGAGGTTTGAAAACATGCCCCGCAACAGGTCTTGCCGACGCTACTTGACTTCAATGCCCATGCTGCGTGCTGTACCGGCAATGGACTTTACAGCGGACTCGAGATTCATGGCGTTGAGATCAGGAAGTTTGATCTTGGCGATTTCTTCGATCTGGGCCATGGAGAGGGATCCGACCTTCTTTTTATTGGGTTCGCCTGAACCTTTTTCGATTTTGGCGGCTTTCATGATCAAGACGGCTGCAGGCGGGGTCTTGGTGATGAAGGAAAAGGAACGGTCTGCATAGACCGTGATAACGACAGGAATAACCATGCCCTTTTGATCCTGCGTGCGGGCATTGAATTCCTTGCAGAAGCCCATGATATTTAGGCCGTGCTGACCAAGAGCAGGTCCAACCGGCGGGGAGGGATTGGCTGCTCCCGCCTGAATCTGCAGTTTGATTTTCGCTACTTCTTTCTTCGCCATGATAGCTTATTCCTAATGACTGTATGGTTATGGGGCCTAGCCTCTTGAAACTTGCGCAAAGTCGAGTTCCATGGGCGTCTGCCGACCAAAAATGGTCAGAGAGACGGTTAATTTGCCCTTATCGTAATTGACTTCCTGCACCACAGCATTGAAGCCTCCGAACGGACCTTCAATGACGCGCACCTCTTCACCCGGCTCGTAACTGAACTTGGGTCTCGGCGTGTCCTGACTGGTCTTCATCAGATCCAGGATATGCTGAGCTTCACTATCGCGCATGGGCGCTGGGCGGTTTTTGCCGCCGATGAAGCCAGTGACCTTGGGGATAGACTGAACCAGATGCCAGGAGAGGTCTGTCATAATCATGCGCACCAAAACATAGCCAGGATAGGACTTACGAGTGGTAGTGCGCTTTTGGCCGCCTTTGGCGACCTCAATGACTTTCTCTGTGGGCACGATGACTTCTTCGATGAGTCCTTGATCCTGTCCGGTACGCTTGAGCTCATTGATAGTCTTCTGCACGCGCTGCTCGTAGCCGGAATAGGTGTGCACAATATACCAGCGCGGCTTTCTGGAAGCTTCATCAGCGCTTTCGCTACTGGGCGCGCTCTCTTGCGAAACGTGCTCGGAAGCGTTCTCGTTGGCAAGGTTTTCCTTGATATCTGTATCGCTCATGGCATCCTCTCAGGCACTAGGAAAGAACCGTTTTAATGAGACTCGACAGACCAAGATCCACGAGACCCAGAAGCACTGCCATGACGGCAACAAAACCCAAAACGGCCAATGAGGCTCTTTTAGTCTCCTTCAAGGTCGGCCAGGTTACCTTGCGGAGTTCCAGGCGCGAAGCCTCAACATATTGACTAAAGCGGCTGAAAACATTGGGGGTGCTGGCGTTCTTGACTTCAGAGGGCGTTGCCTGTTTTTTGGCCATGATCTATCCCGTCGTGAGAGTGGTTGTGAATAAAGACGGATTCCGGAGCTTGCCAACTGCAGAATTTCTGCAAAAAAAATGGCAGGGCAGGAGGGATTCGAACCCCCAACTTGCGGTTTTGGAGACCGCCACTCTAGCCGTTAGAGTTACTGCCCTGCAGAACACTTGGAGGTTGCCCTCCAAGTGTCAATATTTATTTGCTCTCGCGATGAAGTGTTACTTTCTTGTCCCAAGGACAATATTTCTTCACTTCAAGACGACCTGTTGTATTTTTCTTATTCTTCTGTGTACTGTAATTGCGCCGTTTGCATTCGGTGCAGGCAAGAAGGATATTCACACGCATAGCAATTACTCAATGATTTCAGTGACAACGCCACTGCCTACAGTGTGGCCACCTTCACGGATGGCGAAACGCAGCTGTTCTTGCATGGCGATGGGGGCGATGAGTTCCACGATGAACTGGGAGTTATCGCCGGGCATGACCATTTCCACGCCTTCAGGCAGCGTGATCACACCGGTGATATCCGTGGTTCTGAAGTAGAACTGGGGACGATAGCCGGAGAAGAAGGGCGTGTGACGTCCGCCTTCTTCCTTGGAGAGCACCAGCACTTCGGCCTTGAACTTCTTGTGCGGAGTGATGGTCTTGGGAGCAGCCAGAACCTGGCCACGTTCCACTTCATCACGTTTGGTACCGCGCAGCAGCACGCCGATATTGTCACCGGCCTCACCCTGATCGAGGAGCTTGCGGAACATTTCCACGCCGGTGCAGGTGGTCTTCTGGGTTTCTTTGATACCCACGATTTCCACTTCGTCACCCACCTTGATCACGCCACGCTCCACACGACCGGTGACAACGGTACCACGGCCGGAAATGGAGAAGACGTCTTCGATGGGCATCAGGAAGGGCTTGTCGATTTCACGCACGGGTTCAGGAATGTACTCGTCGCAAGCCTTGAGCAGCTCATGGATGCACTTGGCATCGTCGGCACCAGCATCATCGCATTCCAGGGCCTTGAGGGCGGAACCACGGATGATGGGGGTGTTGTCGCCGTCGAAATCGTATTTGGACAACTCTTCGCGAACTTCCATTTCCACCAGATCGAGGAGTTCAGGATCGTCCACGAGGTCGCATTTGTTCAGGAAAACCACGATACGCGGCACACCGACCTGACGGGCCAAAAGAATGTGCTCACGGGTCTGGGGCATGGGACCGTCGGTAGCGGCAACCACGAGAATGGCACCGTCCATCTGAGCAGCACCGGTGATCATGTTCTTGATGTAGTCAGCATGGCCGGGGCAGTCCACATGGGCATAGTGACGCTTTTCGGTCTCGTATTCCACATGTGCGGTGGCAATGGTAATGCCGCGCTCTTTTTCTTCGGGCGCGTTGTCGATTTGATCATAGGAAACAAATTCGCCACCTTTCTGCAGGCTGGCGATCTTGGTAATAGCAGCGGTCAGTGTGGTTTTGCCATGGTCGATGTGACCAATGGTACCAATGTTCACATGCGGTTTTGTGCGTTCATATTTTGCTTTGCCCATCGTACATCTCCTATCCGTAAAGAATGGTTACAGTTGACATCCTCCCCCGCCTTAGCCGGAGGTTCCTAGCGGAGGCAGACTGACGTCTGCAACCCTAGACGGGTTCCTGCGGAAATTGGACTGCTCGGAGGAACAAGGTTGATTTTGCTTGCCCATTGCTATGCGGTCTGCGCCTGGTATGTTGAGCCAACTTGCAAAAAGGGGCAGCGACCGGACTATCCTCGATAGTTATAGCTAAAAGGCAGAAAAATGCAGTGACTCTCTTGAGTCTGCTATCCTCGGCACTGGGCGCTTTGGCGGCTATCTGGCTCAAAGCCCCATGGCAACGAGGTCAGTGACAAATCTGAAGATGCCTCACGCATTGAGAAATGCATGACTTGATACTAAGGATTCTGATTTGGAGAGGGAGGAGAAGGGGTACATATGGAGCGGGAAACGGGATTCGAACCCGCAACCCTCAGCTTGGAAGGCTGATGCTCTAGCCGTTGAGCTATTCCCGCATCATGCGAAGGCTGAAGCGAATCCATGTACCGTAGTTCTCGACAGTTGTCTCCTACAGTCAAGGCGTGTGGCAAAATACTCGCGCAGCTGTGGTCTTGGTGGTGGAGGGGGGTGGATTTGAACCACCGAAGTCGAACGACGACAGATTTACAGTCTGTTCCCTTTGGCCACTCGGGAACCCCTCCAAGGATCGTCACAGCTTGCCTGGAGCTGGCGATGGGACTTGAACCCGCAACCTGCTGATTACAAATCAGCTGCTCTACCAATTGAGCTACGCCAGCGACACGGGATCTATACGAAATTTTTCTGACCTTGGCAAGCAGTATTTTCAATTTTTCCTGTGATTGCGTTCTCGTTCACAGCCACCTTCGGACGGCTGTGCATAGTATCGTGATTGGCCAATCGTACGCTGCCAACGTCAGGCTCTGGCAATGACTGCTCAGCGCATGGAAGCTGTTTGCAGGCGACCGAAACTGACTCTTTCGTGTCCAGCCAGATCCCGTAGTGTACCCACATCGGTGAAGTTTTGCTGCAGAAGTTCACGTACGCGGCCGGCCTGATTGGCCCCATGTTCCAGATAAATGTGCCCGTTGGGTACAAGGTGCTCACATGCTTGCGCGATGGCTGCTTGCAGCTGGGCATAGCCGTGATCTTCAGCAAACAGCGCCAGGTGTGGCTCGAAGTCGAGCACTTCATCCATAACCAGATCGCGTTCTTCAGCGGCAATATAGGGCGGATTGGCTACGAGAAAATGCAGACTCTGCTCGGCACAGGGAAGGCGAGCGAGATCGGCTCGCAGACAGCTCAGGCGCTCTTCAAGCTTGTGTTTTTTGGTGTTGGCCCTGGCCTGCAGAAGGGTTTCGGAGCAGATATCCAGCAAAAGACCCCGCCAGAGGGGACGATTGCTGGCCAGCGCAATGCCCAGATTGCCACTGCCACAGCCTAAATCGGCAAAGAAGAGCGGTTTTTGCCCGTCTTCATGGGCCAGCACACAATCCACCAGATGTTCACTTTCCGGCCTGGGGATCAATGTGGCGGCATTGACCTGAAAATCAAGACCGTAAAACTCCCTGACACCGAGAAGATAGGCCAGGGGCTCACCCTTTTTGCGGCGCAGGACAAGGTGAAAAAAGCGTTCCTTTTGGTTTTCGCTCAAGCTTTGTTCGGCCTTGAGCAAGACTCCCGTTTTGTCGGTTTCAAGGACATTGGCCAGCAGGAGCCTGGCCGAAAGCCCGGGGCTGTCACGACCTGCTTCAGAAAGTATGCGACTGGCCAATCTCTCGGCTTCACGCACCAGCATCTGTGGTCTCGGTCTTCTCAAAGACGAGGGGAATGACCTCCTCGTAGGAGTGCACTTTGTGTACCTTGATTTTTTTGAGCAGGTGCTGGGGAATATCTTCCAGATCCTTGGCGTTTTCTTTGGGAATGAGCACGTGCTTGAGGCCTTTGGCTACGCCAGCGAGGATCTTTTCCTTGATCCCGCCCACGGGCAGCACGCGTCCCTGCAAGGTGATTTCACCTGTCATACAGACATCGGCGCGTACGGGTTTTTTGGTGATGGCACTCAAAAGAGCTGTTGTCAGCGTGACACCGGCAGAAGGTCCGTCCTTGGGGGTGGCACCAGCCGGTACATGAATATGCACGTCATTTTCGGACATAAATGCGGGGTCAATGCCCATCTTTTCCGCCCGGCTGCGCAGATAGCTGACAGCAGCCCGGCCACTTTCTTTCATGACATCGCCCAGCTGGCCA
Organism: Desulfovibrio sp.; assembly: GCA_024699605.1. Lineage (GTDB taxonomy): Bacteria > Desulfobacterota > Desulfovibrionia > Desulfovibrionales > Desulfovibrionaceae > Desulfovibrio. The sequence goes on from JAILPJ010000101.1 coordinate 50,864, forward strand.
GTGAGGCAGAGTTCACCTTTGCCTTTCATCAGACAGGCTTCCACGGTCAGGACAACACCGCCAGCCGCTGTCCAAGCCAGTCCTTGCGCTGTACCGGCAGGCAAGGTCTTTTCCGACTCATCTTCGAGAAAACGCGGAATGCCCAGCAGTTTTTCCACATCCTTGGCCGTGATCTTAAAGGGTCCTTTTTCGCCTTCAGCTTTTTTCCTGGCCAGTTTGCGGCAGAGAGAGCCCAGTTCACGTTCCAGATTACGCACACCGGCTTCTCTGGTGTACTGGCGGATAATGCGGGAAATAGCGGCCGTGTTGATACTGACATTCTTTTCGTCAAGGCCGTTTTCCTTGATCTGCTTGGGCAAGAGATGCTCGCGGGCGATATCCAGTTTTTCCTGCTCAGTGTAGCCAGAAAGCGTGATCAGCTCCATACGGTCGAGCAGAGGGGCCGGAATCGTGTCCGTCTGATTGGCTGTACACAGGAAGAGCACCTTGGAAAGATTAAATGGCACATTGAGATAGTGGTCACTAAAGGAAAAATTCTGCTCGGGATCGAGCACTTCCAGGAGTGCCGACGAGGGATCGCCCCGAAAATCCGTGCCAATCTTATCCACTTCATCGAGCACAATGACCGGATTGCGTGTCTTGGCTTGTTTGATGGCCTGGATGATGCGTCCGGGCATGGCCCCCACATAGGTGCGGCGGTGCCCGCGAATTTCTGCCTCATCGTGCATGCCACCCAGAGAAATGCGTTGAAATTTGCGTTTGATGGCTCTGGCGATAGATCGGCCAAGGGAAGTCTTGCCTACGCCTGGAGGGCCCACAAGACAGAGAATGGGGCCTTTGGAGTCGGCGTTGAGCTTGCGTACGCTCAAAAATTCGAGAATGCGTTCTTTGACTTTATCGAGTCCGCAGTGATCCTCGTCGAGAATGGTCTTGGCGCGGGCAATGTCCAAGGCGTCCTTGCTCATTTTTTTCCAAGGCAGGCAGACGATCCAGTCTAGATAGGTGTGGATGATGTTGGCCTCGGAGGAATCGCCGTGCATACCGGCCAGACGCTGCAGTTGTTTTTCGGCTTCCTTGCGTACATCCGGCGGGAGACCAGCTTTGCCGATCTGTTCCTTGAGCTCCGCTATTTCATCGTCGCCGGCAATGTCCTTTTCCCCGAGTTCCTGACGAATGGCTTTAATCTGCTCGCGCAGAAAGTAGTCTTTTTGCGCTTTGTCCATGCCTTCGCGGGCCGAATTCTGAATCCTGGCCTGGACGGTGGCGATTTCCACCTCGTGCAAGAGTTTTTCATTGACGAGCTTAAGACGCGCCAGGGGATCTTCGACCTCCAGGAGCATCTGTGCTTCTTGGGGCTTCATGCGGATATTGGCGGCAATCAGATCTGCCAGGCGGCCGGGATCATCCACGCTTTTCAAGACCTGGGCGATATCAGGGGACACCAGGCCGCGCAGGGCGAGCACACGTTCACTCTGCAGGCGTGCCGCTCTAAGGGCCGCTTCCACATCGTCGGTTTTCTCGCAGGATTTTTCGGCAATGGTCTCGATCTGCGCCCAGAGACAGTCCTTGTCATTGCGGTAGCGCATGACACGGGCACGACAGACGCCCTGAATCAGCAGCTTGATACGATTGTCTGGCAGTTTGAGCACCCGCAAGACATTGACCACTGTGCCTGTGGTGTAGAGATCTCTGGGGTCGGGATCTTCCACGCTTTCATCTTTTTGTGTACAGACTAAAAGATGATGTGCCTTGCCCACCAAGGCTTGTTCTACGGCACTCACGGAGCGTTTGCGGCTGATGAAGAGCGGCAGGATCATGTAGTTGAAGACGACCACGTCGCGTACAGGCAGCACAGGTAGCGTGTTGCTGATTTCTTGCAGGTTTTCTTCCGCCAAGAAACGCATTTCCGGATCCTGTGTGGTATTATCGGTGTTTTGATTGTCATTGCTGTCTTTGGGCTGCATCTCCGACATACGTCGCTCCGTTGATTGGCATTGGTCTGTTTTGCTGAAAAAATACGTAGGGCAGAGTTAACATAAGTCTGCTTACGAGGCTGACAAGGGAGAAAAGAGGATTTCTTTTGATTGGAGAGGGGACGGCGCGTTGTTTTAGCCTTTAGGACTCAGTCGTAGCAGGAGGGCTTCTAGCTTCTGGCGGGCTTGCTGTTCTTTTTTCAGTCTCTGCGCAAGCGTTTCCAGAGCCTCGTTGGCACGGCGTAAATCCTCAAAAAAGCCACGTAACAGGGCAAAAGCCCCTTTTGCCCGTATTGGGCGTTGTCGAGCGGGCCGCTGTAGGGGCTGCCCCCAAGTTTCAGCCAGCGGAGGTAGTCGCGTTGCCACTCGGGAAAACAGGCGGCGGTTAACCCGTCATTCCAGAGCTTATAGGCGCCAAAAGCGTGTACAATGGGGCCTTGAGCGACAGCGGGTTGCGTGGGTGACAATTGAAGTGGCGGGGTAAGGGCGTGAAGAGCTCGGGCTTTTTGTTTTCCAGCTCTTGCACCAGAGCATTGAAGATGGCTTGATCGGGATAGCGCAAGAGCCTGGCCTGAGTGTTGAGAAAATTGTGGCAGAAGGCGGTCAGGTCATTGGCCGGCAGATTGTTGTTCAGCACGATCACGCCTGAATTGTAATTGGGGCGTGTGCCATCAAGACCCGGGACCTCACCCAGCACATTGATGCGGGCGGGCAGCGTCTGATGCGTTTCGCTAAATTCAGGATCTTCAGGCGCAAGGGATAACGGGCCAAAGGTAAAAAGGGGGCTAATGTCGTCTTGAATAATGGTGTCCGCATCGAGCCAGAGGACAGTTTCGTAGTTTTCAAGGGCAGAAAAACAGCGAAATTTGGCCAGACAGAGCGGGGAAAAGAGTGCAAGGCTTTGCGCCGGCAGCGGAACTGACGTGGCTTGAAAAAGCTCACAGTGAAAGCCGAGCGTTGTCAGCAGGGCTTGGTCGTGTGCGGGGAGACTTGCATCGTGCAGCAGGAGAAAATCCGCGGCAAGATCGGGATTATGCCGTCTCAGCGCCAGAATGAGCGTGGCTGCGGCAAAGGCCCAGTCGCCGGTTACGGCCGAGACAATCAAGCGTTGGGGCTTGTGAGAGGGGAATGTGGACATGACAGCTCAAAGGCCCAGAAGGAGCGGAGAGTTAGGCGAATTTGCGGGAAAAAAGACGTGTTAGTTCTATGCAGAGCGTTTCCAGAGCCTTGGACGGCGAAGTGATCAGGCCCTGTTTCAGCTTCCATTCCACATCCACAAGCAGACCCATGGCCGTGGCCAGCTGGGAGAAAGAAAAGGGGCAGCCGCTGCTCTTGCCATGGCCTGTCTTGTTTTGCCACAGGGAGCGGATCGAGCGGTCCAGCAGGACAAGAAGCACAAAAAAATTTTTTTCCGGCTCGGACAGTGTAGAGAGAATGCTCAGCACGCCTTGCAGATTGCCATTTTGCATCTGTCGTTGCAGGCTAAAAAGATCCTGTTCACGGCAGGGTCTTTGCCATTCGCGGGCGTCGAGCCGGTCTTTCTCCGCATAGTAGAGGGACAGCTTGCTCAGTTCATTTTCTATGCTGCGGGCATCGAGAGGCGAAGAGCCGGCCAGATCTCTGAGCAGATCTGGCGGCAGTCGTAAGCCAAGGATTTTGGCCCGCTCAAAAACATAGTTTTGCACAGTGTTTGGCGTAAGACCCGCATCACGCCAGATCCATTTCCTCTTTTCTGCCTGAAGTAGACAGGGGGTCTTGGACAGCTGCGCGCCCAGTTTGGGAGCGCCGCGATACCATTCGACTTCGAGGCAAAAGATGGGCCAGCAGAAAGGAGAAAGCCTTGGCAGCATTTTGTTGATTTTTTCCCAGATCTTGGGTTTCCAGTGCTCAGCTTGGTGAACCACAAGACAGGTCGAGGAAGCAAACAAACCGCCGCTGTCAAAATGTTCAAAAAAACTGCCAGTAGGCTCCTCATCGCCCCAGAAGATTTTTTTCTGCCACGAGCCCTGGGGCGGAGGGAATTTCGCCAAAAGTTCATCGGCCTTTTGGCTGATCAGCCAGCTGTCGGGACAGATCAGAATACTGAAAGCCGGCCGGCGCGCTTTCTTTGCCTCTGCCATACTATTTGGCGACAATATTCACGAGTTTTCCGGGCACGACAATGACTTTTTTGATGGCCAGTCCTGCCGTATGGCGCTTGACACTCTCGTTGGCGAGGGCAGCCTCTTCCATGCCCTTCTGATCAAGACCAGCCGGTACACTGATATTGGCTCTGAGTTTTCCGTTGACCTGCACGGCGATGTTCAGCAGATCTTTTTCCAGGGCCTTATCGTCCACTTCAGGCCAGCGTTCATCTTTGATCTGGCCGGCATGCCCCATGAGTTCCCAGAGCTCTTCACAGAGATGCGGCGTGACCGGAGCCAGCAGGGTGAGAACAGTGGCCATGGCCGAGGAGAAGATGCGCTTTTCATGGTCTTCCTGTCCCATTTTTTCACGAGCCAGATACATGGCGTTGACCAGTTCCATAATCTGGGCGATGGCCGTGTTGAACTGGAAACGCTCGCAGAGGTCCTCCCGGACTTTTTTGACTGTTTCATGTTCCTTGCGGCGCAGGTCTTTTAAGAGCGTTGTCTTGGCGTCGTCGGCGCAGGACGAGCAGGCCCCCACAGGCAAAAGGCGTTCATTGGTGTCCATGAAGAGACGCCAGACGCGGGAGAGGAAACGCGATGAGCCTTCGATACCCGTATCTGACCAGTCAAAGTCGCGTTCTGGAGGTGCGGCAAAGAGACAGAAAAGGCGTACAGTATCGGCTCCGTAGCGATCAATCATCTCCGTGGGATTGACCACATTGCCCTTGGATTTGCTCATTTTGCTGCCTTCCTTGAGCACCATGCCCTGGGTGAGCAGATTGCTGAAGGGTTCGGCCAGTGTTTTGGGGTAGATGTCAAGGTCGCGCAGGGCTTTGGTGAAAAAACGCGCATAGAGTAAGTGGAGAATCGCGTGTTCCACTCCGCCGATGTACTGATCCACGGGCAGCCAGTAGTTCATGGCCTCGTCAGTAAAGGCCGATTGACTCTCTCTGGCTGACGTGTAGCGCGCAAAATACCAAGAGGATTCCATGAAGGTATCCATGGTGTCGGTTTCGCGCCGAGCCTGCCCTCCGCATTGGGGGCAGGTGCATTTGCTGAACGATTCCTCCTGCGGCAGCGGCGATCTGCCGTCGTCCAGAACTTTGAGGTCAAGGGGCAAAAGCACGGGCAGATTTTCGCTTTTCTCGGGAACCACACCGCAGCGGTCACAATAGACCACGGGAATAGGCGCCCCCCAGTAGCGCTGGCGCGAGATGTTCCAGTCGCGCAGACGGTACTGCACACAGGCCTTGCCCTTGCCAAGGCTTTCAAGTTTTTTGGTGATGGCCGTTTTGGCCTCTTCATTGCTCAGACCGTTGAATTCACCTGAATTGATCATTGTTCCAGGGCCGGTCATGGCACGGTCTGGTTCAGCCGGGACCCCTTCATCGGGCTCAATAATGGGAAGAATGGGTAGCTGATATTTGCAGGCAAAATCGAAGTCGCGCTGATCAGCATAGGGGACGCCCATCACAGCACCTGTGCCGTAGCTGGCAAGGACAAAATTGCCAAGCCAGATGGGAATCTGCTCGCCTGTCAGCGGATGGAGCACATAGGCGTGGGTGGCAATACCTTCTTTTTCCAGTGTATCGGCCTGCCGGTCCAGACGGTCCATATTGCGGATGCGTGTACAGAAGGCACGGATTTCGTCTTCATTGCTTGCGCCTTGAATCAGCGCATCCACCAGAGGATGTTCCGGCGCCAGTGTCAAGAACGTTACGCCAAAAAGCGTATCCGGGCGTGTGGTAAAGACTTTTAGACTGTTTTGCCCGTCTATGGCCTTGGGCAGTGCAAATTCCACTTCGCAGCCCTGGGATTTGCCGATCCAGTTGCGCTGCATAGCGAGAACGCGTTCAGGCCATTTGCCCGCAAGCAGATCCAGATCGGCCAGAAGTTCTTCAGCGTAGGCTGTGATACGCAAAAACCACTGCGTCAGTTCCTTTTGTTCCACGCAACTGTCACAACGCCAGCACAGGCCGTCGATGACCTGTTCATTGGCCAGCACCGTATGGCAGGAAGGGCACCAGTTTTGCGGAGCCTTTTTGCGATAGACCAGCCCCTTCTCCAGAAGCCGCAGGAAGAAATCCTGTTCCCAGCGATAGTATTCGGGGCGGCACGTGGCCAGTTCACGGCGCCAGTCATAGGAATAGCCCAGACGCTTGAGCTGGCTGCGCATGGTATCGATATTGGCATAGGTCCACTGGGCGGGGTGTACGTGATGTTTGATGGCGGCATTTTCCGCAGGCAGGCCGAAGGCGTCCCAGCCCATGGGATGGAGCACGTTGAAGCCCTGCATGCGTTTGCTGCGGGCGATGACATCACCGATGCAGTAGTTGCGCACATGGCCCATGTGGATATTTCCCGAAGGATAGGGAAACATTTCGAGCACATAGTATTTCTTTTTCTCGGCATCGACAGAGCAGTTCCAGGCTCCTTCGCTTTGCCAGCGGGTCTGCCATTTCTTTTCGATATCCTGGGCGTTGTAGGGCTTCTGTTGCATCAAAAAAAACCGGTCCGCCTTTGAGGAGCGGCCCGCCTCCATGAAGGTTACTGTTTGGAAAAAGGATTAGGCTTTGTCCGCCTGTTTTTTCGTGTGCTCGCGTACGGCGGCGTCGAGGATACCATTGATGAATTTTCTGGACTGAGCTTCGGCAAAATGACTGCTCAGTTCCAACGCTTCATTGATCACAACCTTGGGGGGCGTGTCATTGCGAAAGAAGAGCTCGAAAAGGGCCAGTCTGAGCACAGTGATTTCAATGTGGCCAATGCGGTCGATCCGCCAGTTCTGAGAAAAGCGCGAAATCAGCGCATCAATGGGGTCGCGCATCGACCAGACCCCAAAGACCAGTTCCCAGGCAAAGCCTGCACACGCCTCATGCGCTTCAAGATCTCCTGTTTTTTCGTCCTCGCGCGAGGGATAACTCATAAAAGCCTGGCGCAGTTCGTCTTGGCTTTGCACCTGAGAGAACGAAAGGCCGTAGAGAACCTGAAAGGCCAGCATGCGAGCCTGGTGTCGCTTGGAATTGCGCGCTCTGGGCATGGTCTAGAGCTGCTCCAGAACGCGAATGGTTTCGAGCAGAGCCAGAGTGGCTTCCACGCCTTTATTGCCCGCCTTGGAACCGGCCCGTTCAATGGCTTGTTCCACATTGTCGCAGGTCAGAAGGCCAAAACCAATAGGTGTCGAGAAATTGAGCATAGTCTGTGCTATACCCTTGCTGGCCTCGGCGCAGACATAATCAAAATGCGGTGTGCCACCGCGAATGACAGCGCCAAGGGCAATAATGCCGTCGTATTGCTGGCTATGGGCCAGTTTTTGGCAAATCAGCGGGAGCTCAAAAGCTCCCGGTACCCGTACGAGCACCACATTGTCCATGTTCGCGTCGTGTCGCTGGAGGCAGTCTAAAGCCCCGTTGATCAGGTGCTGAACAATAAAGTCGTTGAAGCGTGTGGCCACTATGGCGATACGCAGATTTTGCGCAACGAGCTTGCCTTCGATGGTCTTGATTTCTTTCATCAGATTTTTCAGCGTGGAAACCCCGTTGAGCACGGGGAGGAAACGCTGCCTCCGTTAACTGCCCTGTATTGATACAAATCACCATCAGATCAGCCGATCAGACGGCAGAACTTGCCGTAGTTGCTTGGACCATTTTCTCAGCGCTCCAGGCTTGTCCGGCACTCTGGCCAGGACTGCGCAATAGACACGGTCTGATGAAGAAGTCCTTTCAAAGAAAACCGTGGCGCATGAGCAGGTCATAGTCGACTCGGCCCCGTGTTTTGCCGCTGTCGTTTTGGGCAAGGGCGAGCTGGCGGGATACATACTTGCCCAGAATATCTGTTTCCAGATTGACCTGACTGCCTTCACGCCACTCGGCAACAGTGGTGCGCGCGTAGGTCTCGGGAATGATGTTGACCATCAGGGTTTCTGCCTCACAGCTATTGATGGTCAGGCTGATACCGTCCAAGGCCACGGAACCTTTGGCTACCAGTTGTGCGGCCAAAGATCTGGGGAAGCCTATGGTGAAACGGGTGGAAAGGCCTGTGCGCTCGGCATGCAGAATTTTTGCCACGCAGTCCACGTGCCCTGTGACAAGATGACCGCCTAGCCGGTCGCCAAGACGCAGAGCGCGTTCAAGATTTGGACGGGCAGCGCGGCTGAGCGTGGCCAGGGTCGTTTTGGCCAGGGTCTCTGCAGAGGCATACAGCCAGAAGGTCTCGCGACTGTGCTCTTCCACCGTCAGACAGGCCCCATTCACGGCAATGGATTCGCCATTTTCCAGGTTCTGGAAAGGCACTGGGTCTTCAGCGGCGAGCTGAAAACGCCTGTCCGCTCCCAGACAGACAACCTCCAGCACTTTGCCGCGACTGGCAATCAGGCCTGTGAACATCTTAGGCCTCATCAGGCCGTGGCCTGAGCAGAACGTGGACATCATTGCCCACCAGACGTGTTTGCGTGCAGCGCAGAGAGATGGCCTCGGCGAGCGTGAGCGGCATGCGATTGTTGAAGAGCGGCATGGCGTCGTTGTCGGCGAGGAAGGTGGGAGCAAGGTGCAAGTGAAATTCGTCCACAAGCTGCTCTTCAAGAAGGCTGATGGCCAGTTCGCCTCCGCCTTCACAGAGTACATACGGACAATTCAGTTCACGATAGAGCGTTTTTAAGAGCCCGCGTAAATCGGTTGTGCCGTTGGAGTACTGGGGGACAGGAAAAACGCGCACTCCCCGTTTGCGCAGCTCCTGGGCCTGGGTGGAAGCGGCTGCAGCGGCCGAGGAAAGAAAGATGGTCTCCTCGGGCCTTTCCTGCAAAAGCCAGAATTCGTCTTTGTCCTGCGGAAGGTGTGAAGTGAAGATACAGGCGAGGGGCTGCGGAGTTGGCGCTGCATCAGGCAGACGATAGGTCAAGTGGGGATTGTCAAGACGAAAGGTCTTTCCTCCCACCAGAACCAGGCCTTTGGCCTGTCCGATTTTCTGGCGCAGCCTGTGCACGCTTTCACGTGACTCGGCACAGCTAATCCATTGTGATTGGCCCGTGCGTGTGGCTATGCGTCCGTCCATGGTGGCGGCCATCTTGAGAATCAGATAGGGACGGGCCTCATTTTTCCAGACAAGAAAATCGGCGATCAAATCGCGGCAGCTTTCTTCGCAAACAGGACCGATGACTTCCACGCCCGCTGCCCGTAAGATCTCCGCTCCGCCGCCAGCTTCGCTTGTGGGATCCATACAGCCGATAACGACTTTTTTGATGCCGGCCTTCAGAATGGCTTCGGTACAGGGCGGCGTTTTGCCAAAGTGTTTGCAGGGTTCGAGGGTGACCACAAGTGTGCAGAGGGAAGGATCAAGACCTTTGTCACTGGCATCTCGTAGGCATTCCACTTCAGCATGGGGCTTGCCTGCCGCATGATGCCAGCCTTGGGCGACAATCTGTTCATCGCGGACAAGCACAGCGCCCACACAGGGATTGGGATGGGTCAGCCATTGGCTTTGGCTTGCAGCCTTGATCGCCGCCTGCATGAAGACAGCATACGCTTCTGCACTCATCAAGATTTCGGCGTGCCATGCTTCGGTGGCTGCGCCGCCTCCTCATTCGTCTTGTCCGTCATGGGTGGCCTGTGCGGACGTTGAATGTTTTGCATTGGGGATAGCAACCTGAGTGACAGGAATGCCCGCTTCGTTCAACATGGACTGGGAAAGTTCGTCGGGATAGGCCTCAGAATAGTAGATATGACGAACTTGGCAATTGATGAGCATTTTACAGCAGAGTACACAGGGGTAGGTTGTGGTGTAGATGTCGGCCCCCTGGATCGTAATACCGTAGCTTGCGGCCTGTATGATGACATTTTGTTCGGCATGCAGGCCACGGCAAATCTCATGCCGTTGTCCGGAAGGGATGCCGAGTTTTTGACGCAGGCAGCCAGTATCCAGGCAATGGGTCAGTCCCTGAGGCACGCCGTTGTAGCCTGTGGCCAGGATACGATTATCACGCACGGCCAGAGCCCCCACGTGTCGTCGCAGGCAGGTGGAGCGTTCACGCACAAGGTCCACAATGTGCATAAAATATTCAGGCCAGGGAAGTCGTGACATACTACTCTACCAGGCGAAAAGCGGGAAGGAACGGGCAAATTCTTCAACCTGAGCGTGAATGCGGTCCAGGGTTTGGGCGTCCTTGTGCTGGCTTAAGGCTTGATGGATAAAGCCTGCCAGGATGCGCATATCCTCTTCTTTGAGGCCGCGCGTGGTCAAAGCCGGCGTGCCCAGGCGGATGCCGCTGGTCACAAAGGGAGAACGCGTTTCAAAGGGAATGCTGTTTTTGTTCACCGTGATGCCGGCACTGTCCAAAATGGCTTCGGCGTCCTTGCCGGTGAGGCCTGTGCTGGTCAGATCCACGAGCATGAGATGATTGTCAGTACCTCCGCTCACAAGCTGATAGCCCAAACGCACAAGTTCGCTGGCCAGAACCTGGGCATTGGCCAGAACCTGTTTCTGATAGGTGAGAAACTGCGGACGCAGCGCTTCCTTGAAAGCCACAGCCTTGGCAGCGATGACGTGCATGAGGGGGCCGCCCTGGGTGCCCGGGAAAATCTGACTGTCAATTTTTTTGCCGTATTCGGCGTTCTTGGTCAGGATCATGCCGCCGCGGGGGCCGCGCAGGGTTTTATGGGTAGTGGTGGAGACCACATCGGCAAAGGGCAGGGGGCTGAGGTGCAGGCCAGTAGCCACAAGACCCGCAATGTGGGCCATATCCACAAAAAGCAGCGCACCGACCTCACGGGCGATTTCCTGAAAACGGGCAAAGTCAATGGCTCGCGGATAGGCACTGGCACCTGCCAGAATCAAGTCCGGGCGCTCCTGGCGGGCTTTCTTGGCCAGGTCGTCGTAATCAATACAGCCGCTTTGGCGATCCACGCCGTACGGAATAATCTTGAATTGCCGGCCGGAAAAATTGACGGGCGAACCATGGCTGAGATGGCCGCCATGGGCCAAATCCATACTCAGGATGCTCGCACCGGGTTTCAGAAACGCATAGTAGACGGCCATATTGGCCTGGGAGCCGGAATGCGGCTGAACATTGACATGTTCGGCCTTGAACAGTTCCTTGGCGCGATTGCGCGCAAGGTTTTCAATTTTGTCCACAAATTCGCAGCCGCCGTAGTATCGCTTGCCTGGATAGCCTTCGGCGTATTTGTGAGTCAGGATACTACCTTGGGCCTGGCGAACGGCAGCAGAGACAAAATTTTCAGAAGCAATGAGTTCGAGCTTGGAGATCTGACGTTCTGCTTCCTCGGCAATGGCCCGAGCCACTTCAAGATCTTGTAAAAATATCTCGTCCATGGTGCACTCTAGGCTAGAGGTTGAAGTGGGCGGGCAAAGCCCGTTCAGGCATCGTAACGCTTGAAAATAATACTGGCATTGGTGCCGCCAAAACCGAAGGAATTGCACATGGCGTATTCACAGGCACACGAGCAGGAACCATCGCCCAGATAGTTGAGATCACAGTCGGGTGAAGGCTCTTTGAGGTTGATGGTGCCGGGCAGCATTTCGGTTTTGAGCGCCAGGGCTGTAAAGACGGACTCAATGCCACCGGCGGCGCCCAGCAGGTGCCCCGTCATGGATTTGGTCGCGGAAATCTTGAGCTTGGCTGCGTGTTCGCCAAAAACCAATTTCATGGCTTTGGTTTCTGTTGCGTCATTGAGCATGGTGGAGGTGGCGTGCGCATTGATGTGCTCAACCGCTTCCGGTGCGATACCCGCATCTTTCAAGGCATTTTGCATGGCGCGGGCCATGCCGACGCCGGTATCCAGCGGTGCTGTCATGTGGTGAGCATCGCAGGAGGCCCCATAGCCCACGACTTCAGCATAGATTTTGGCTCCGCGGGCCTTGGCCGCTTCAAGCTCCTCAAGCAGCAAAAGCCCGGCACCTTCACCGATGACAAAACCGTCGCGGTTTTTTTCAAAGGGACGTGAGGCCAGGGTTGGGGTGTCATTGTAGTGGCTGGAGAGTGCCTTCAGGGCCGTAAAACCCGCAACGCCCAAAGGCGTGATGGTCGATTCGCAGCCGCCAGAAATCACTGCTTTGGCCCGGCCCAGGAGAATTTCAGCAAAGGCATTGCCCAACGCATGAATGCCCGATGCGCAGGCTGAGGTCGTCACATAGTTGGCGCCTCTCGCCTCACAGGCCATGGCGATCTGTCCCGGAGCCATGTTGGAAATGAGCATGGGAATCATGAAGGGAGAGATCTTGCTAGGTCCTGACTGCAAAAGTTTCGAGTGATAGGTCTCGATGGTCTTCAGTCCTCCGAGACCCACGCCCAGGATCACGGCCACGTCAAAGGTGTTGCTTTCATCGATGGTGAAATTGGCGTCTTTGAGCAGCATTTGCTGGCAGGCCATGGCAAATTGAGTGAACCTGTCCATGTGTTTCGCCTGTTTGGCCGTCATATAGTCTTCGGGCACAAAATTTTTGACTTCACCGGCGACCTTCGAGGCATAGTCTTTGGCATCAAAGAGAGTAATGGGTCCTATACCGGATTCCCCTTGAAGCAAACGCTTCCAGCTTGTTTGAATATCATTGGCCAGTGGCGTGATGCCGGCGATACCTGTGATGACGACACGGGGGCGTGACATGGAAAATCCTTTTACCTTTGCGCAGAAATAAAAAAGGACGGCATTCTTTGCGGAAAAAATGCCTGTATACAAAAAATTGGCACGATCTCAGAAAGAGACCGTGCCAGAAATATTATTTTTTATTCTTTTCAATATAGGCCACGGCGTCCTGAACTTTCTGAATTTTCTGGGCGTCTTCATCGGCAATTTCGATGTCGAATTCTTCTTCCATGGCCATGATCAGTTCGGTCAGATCAAGGGAATCGGCGCCCAGATCTTCCACAAAGGAAGCATCAGGACGGACATTGGCCGCTTCCACGCCAAGCTGGTCAACAATGATCTTTTGTACCTTTTCAGCAATATCAGACATAATCTCCTCCACAAGGGTCTTGTTTGCGTATCTTTCCCGGTTTGGCTTTCCTTTTGGAGCAAGAGCCGGGCAAAGCCGATCCGATTTGCGATTTCGCAAAAGGGCCGGGATAGCTTTAGTTTACGGCAGGGGGACTGTGCTGTCAACGAGACTAACAATACATGCCGCCATTCACAGACAGCACCTGTCCGGTAATGTAGGCGGCGCGATCCGAAGCTAAAAACGATACGGCCATGGCCACATCTTGAGCTGTCCCCATGCGTTTAAGGGGAATGGCTTCGATATATTGGGCTTTGACGTCGTCAGGCAGCTTGGCCGTCATATCGGTTTCAATGAAACCTGGCGCCACAGCATTGCAGGTGATTTGGCGAGCAGCCAGTTCTTTGGCGCAGCTCTTGGTGAAGCCAATGATGCCGGCTTTGGCCGCAGCGTAGTTGGCCTGACCGGCATTGCCCATCAGGCCGACCACGGAACTGATGTTGACGATGCGGCCAGCGCGATTCTTGCTCATAATTTTAGCGGCCTCTTGCGTGACCGCAAAAGTGCCTCGCAGACAGACATTCACCACCGCCATGAAATCGTCTTCTTTCATCCTGATAAGCAGGCCGTCCTTGGTAATGCCCGCATTGTTCACAAGGCAGGCTAGGCGAATCTTGTCTTTGACTTCTTCCTTGAAGAAGGTACGGATGGCCTCGGTGTCGCCAATGTCCAGCGCTGCATGGCGTGCGCGTCCGCCAAGGGCTTCGATTTCCTGCACCACAAGCAGGGCTTCTTCTTCTTTGCTGCGATAGGTGAGCAGGATTTGATAGCCGTCTTGAGCCAGAGTTTTGGCAATGGCCCGGCCGATACCCCGGCTGCCACCCGTGATCAGGGCAGTGGGTTTTTCTGCGTCGAGTGCTGTCTGTGTCATAGTGGCCTCGCGACGTTGGCAGGTTTGACCGGACCTTGGTCAGAGGCCCGGATGAAAGAGGAAAAGGAAGGAACATTTCCCAAGCTGATCGAATTGTACCGTAAAAGACAAAGGCAGGCGGGATGCGGGGAGGGAGCCAATTACAGCGCGCGAGAAAAACGCGTGAGTTCCTCGTTGGCTACAATGGTTTCGGCAAGTCGGGCGTTGGTCTCTTTACGCACAAAGGTTGCGCTCATTTTGATGGCATTGCTCATGGCGAGACTGTTGGAACGGCCGTGACAGACGATCACCAGGCCTTGCAGTCCCAAAAGCGGGGCCCCTCCATAAGAGGCGTAGTCAATGGTGTGGGCGAAATTTTTGAAAGCGCCCTTGGCCAGCATGGCGCCAAGGGCGGGAAGAATGCCCGAAGTGAACAGACGTTTGAGCATACGCATGAGCGAGGCCGCAAGACCCTCGCTCATTTTGACAACAACGTTGCCGACAAAGCCGTCACAGACTACAACATCGATATTGCCGGTGAAAATATCCCGGCCTTCGGCATTGCCGATAAAATTGATGTTTTGTGCCATTTTGAGAAGCTCGTAGGCTTCTTTGACTTGACTGTTGCCCTTGCCCTCCTCTTCGCCAATGCTCAAAAGGCTGACTCTGGGTGAGGGATAGTTGAGAAGGTCACGGGCAAAGGCATCGCCCATCAGGCCGAACTGAAAAAGATGATAGGGACGGCAGTCCACATTAGCACCGGCGTCGATGACCACAACGGGATTTTTTTCCGTTGGCAGCATGGCCGCGAGTGCCGGACGTTCCACTCCGGGCAGGCGACCAATGGTGAACATACCACAGGCAACCGAGGCGCCAGAATGTCCCGCACTGACTACGCCATTGGCCGTGCCTTCTTTGACAAGACGGCAGGCCACCTGAATGGAGGCATCTTTTTTGCGTCTGAGAACGTCACTAGCCTTGTCGTTCATGCGCACGACATCGCTGGCGTGCACAACGTCATAGCTTGCGCCCTGAAGATTCAGGCGGGCAAGTTCAGCCTCAATCTTCGCCGTATCGCCCACGAGGCGTACGTGCAGATCGTACTGACGTGAGGCGTCAATGGCACCGGGAACAACCACTGAGGGGCCAAAATCACCCCCCATGGCATCAACAGCTATGACAGGGCGATCCATTATTCTTTTTCAGCTTTTTTGCTCACCACAAGACGATTGCGGTATTTGCCGCAGGCGGGGCAGACTCTGTGAGGCAGGGTCGGTTCGCCGCAGGCACAGTAGATCACAGAGGGAACCGTCACACGGTCGTGAGAACGGCGCATACCTTTACGGGAACGGGATTTTTTATTTTGCTGAACAGCCATTTTTTGCTCCTAACAAGTGTTAAACCATGAGTTGTTTTTTTGCGGCCAGGCCACAAAAGAAAAAAACGCGAGCCATCTTCCCCGTCAGGAAGACCTGCCGCGGTGTGAGAAAAAAAGTCAAAGAAGTATAAGCCAATGCACCTGTGCTGTCTAGGTGCTTGTGGGAGCTTAGGGCAAAAAGCTGCCTAGTTTTTTTTCGTAGCAGCGGACTTGTTTTTGTCAAGGGTCAGTGTGCGGAAAACGGCCATGCGCGGATCGGCTTTGGTCTCGGCGCAGCTGCAGCTGCCAAGATTGCGATTGCAGCCGCAGACCGGGCAGAGCCCCTGACAGTCGGGTTTACAGAGGGGATTGTCAGGCAGGGCCAGCATAAATTCTTCCCAGAGCAAGGCCTTCAGATCCAGCATTGGTACGCCCTTGACAAGGGAGATGCGGCTTTCCCTGTTGAAGTCATTTTCCAGAGCCACTTCTTCCTCTTCGTCATCCTCTTGCACAGGCAGCTCTTCAAAATCTTCAAAATCGTAGTCAATGGGACATCTGATCTCTTCGGCGCAGCGTCGGCAAGGCAGGGCCACTTCCCCTCCTAGATGTCCTTTGACCAGACAGCCCTGCGGAAAGCGTGTGAGCTCTACTGTGGCCTGCAGCGGGCTTGTGATGCGTACGTCCATGCCAAATTCCACAAGGCCTTTTTGCCACAGCGACTGATCTTCGATGATCTTCTCTTGACCATCAGCCGGCAGCTCGTTGACGGCAATGAACAGAAAGGCGGGATCATTGGTTTTTTGCATGCGTTTTTCTCGTGCCTCATGGGCTGTTTGCGCAAAACACGTGATTTTTGCTGAAGATGATACAACGCTCTTTTGTCCCAGATCATTGTGCTTCCGAACCGTTTTGCGGCATTAAGAGCGCAGCTTTTTGCGCTTTTGGGCAGTGTTTGATCTGATATTCGAGTCTGAGAGCGCGGCTTTTGCTGGGCTGGGCGGCAAAGGCCAAAAGCTGGCAGGGTCTTCGACCTCTGGTATATCGTGCGCCTCCGGGGAGTTCGCCGTTGTGCTGGGCTAGGCGCCGCACGAGATCTGTGGTGACACCGCAGTAGAGGCTTTGATCGGCACATTTGAGCAGATAAACATACCATTGTGGCGTTGTCCGCTCACGCTGCGCTGACTGAACCGGAGAAGAAGGCTGCCCGGTTCTTGCAATTTTTGTCGTTTGCGCTACTGTGCCCATTTTCCAACCTTAATAGAGCCTGGATTACAGCGCTTTTTTGTCTTTTGCGAGGTGAAGGTATGAAATCGCGTATGCTGCGTCCATCAGTGTGTTTGCTGCTGTTCTTTGTCTTTTTCGGCTTTGCCACTTCGGTCCTGGCCGATGACGAGGCCATCGTGAAAAAAGCCTGGCAAGCTTATAATGTGGGACATTATCAGGAAACCCTGACCTTGTTGCAGCCTCTGGCCGTCAATGGCAATGCCGTGGCCCAGATTCTCGTTGGCCGCTGCTATGAAAGCGGTCTGGGCGTAACACAGGATTTAGAAACCGCCGCCAAGTGGTATACCCTGGCCGCCGAACAGAACAATAGTCAGGCGCAGGTTTTACTGGGCTACTGCTATGAGCACGGTCTGGGTGTGCCCAAGGATGAGAGCAAGATGCACGCGCTGATGCAACAGGCGGCAGAAAACGGCAATGCCGAGGCTCAGTTCAATATGGCTCTTTACGCCAGCAAAGGTCTCTATGGGGAAAAGAAAGATCCCAAGCAGAGTTTTGTCTGGGCCAAGAAGGCTGCCGATCAGGGCTATGCGCAAGCTGAACGCTTGGTGGGGGCCTGTTATGAATATGGCGTGGGGACAACGGCCGATGCCCAGGAAGCCGAAGTCTGGTATGCCAAGGCTCGGGCTAAGGGACTCGAGAAGGAAGGCGTGTTGAAAATCGTGCACGAGTTCAAATAGCAGAGCCATCAGTGCGGCCTACGTGCCAGCCAGGGTATTTGCCAAGACATCCCGTCCGCGGGATGTCTTTTTTTTCTACGCGGAATTCTGGATGAGATGGATGTCTTTGATCTCCAGTTCCGGTGTGGCAATGCCGCGGAACATATTCAGCCTGAGCACAAAGGCCAGTTGCACGATTTTGCCTTCAAGCAGAGGTGGCGGAAAGCTTTGTCCCATGCGCCAGCCCTTGGCCTGCATTCTCAGACCTGCGTCGGCGTCCCAGACAGTAAGCAGAATATTCTTTTGATCATAGCCCAGATAATCGTGTCGTTCCACAAGCAAGGGCGGAGTGGCGAAGATGGGTTCGGGATTTTTTTGTCCGAAAGGTTCCAGAAGGGCAATTTCTCCCAGTGTTTCGGCACAGAAGGCCTGGGAAAGGTTGATTTCTCCGTCCAGGAGCAGGGTCTGCTGCTGCGGCTGCTCCGTAAGATGCCGCTTGGCACTGGCATCGAATTGCTGTCTGAGCATTTCGAGATTTTCCCGGCGAACATTGAGTGCTGCTGCCGCCCTGTGTCCGCCGAAAGAAATCAGACAGGAGGATATTTCCGAGAGCATACCGTGGAGATCAAGATCTCCCAGAGTGCGTCCAGAGCCCTTGAGATGGTCACCGGCATCGCAGAGAATAAAGGTTGGCCGGCCAAACTCTTCAACAATACGCGAGGCCACAATGCCAATGACTCCGGGATGCCAGTTTGAACCGTAGAGTACCAGGGAAGACGAATAGGTTTTGAGGGCTTTCAGGGCCTGCTGACGGGCTTCCTGCAGAATTTTTTCTTCTTCGCTGCGTCGCGTGGTGTTCAGGCTGTCGAGTTCCTGAGCCAGTTGCATGGCCTGCTGCGGGTCATTGGTTCGCAGCAGTCTGAGCGCCGTATCAGCATGTCGCATACGGCCCGAGGCATTCAGACGGGGAACGAGACGGAAACTGATTTCCGTGCTTTTCATCTCCTGGGAAACATTGACGTGGGCCATCAGCTTGAGCGCGGCAATGCCCTTGCGTCGTGCGAGGGCGAGATGCTTGAGCCCGCCGGCCACAAGGATGCGGTTTTCCCCTGTCAGGGGCATAAGATCCGCAAGTGTGCCTAAGGCCACCAGATCAAGCACCAGATCCATGCGATAGGGCGCATGTCCCAGTCCTTCAGCCAGCAGTCTGTTGACCTGGGCCATGAGATAGAAAGCAACGCCCACGCCGGCGAGATCCTGGCAGGGAGTGGCATCAGGAGGCATAATGCGGGGATTGCAGATGGCATCGGCGACAGGCAGAGTTTCGGGAGCCAGATGGTGATCGGAGATGATCACGGTCATGCCCAGTTCCTTGGCTCGTTCAACAGCCTTGAGATTGGAAATGCCACAGTCTACGGTGAGGAGGATTTCATACCCCTTGGCGCGCAGTTCTTCGAGCTTGGCGGTATTCAGCCCGTAGCCTTCATGGTGTCTGTGTGGCAGATGATAGCCGGCATGAATGCCGTGGTGTTCAAGAACATCCAGACAAAGGGTGGTCGCCGTAATGCCATCGACATCGTAGTCGCCCCAAATGACGATCTTTTTTTTCTGTAAGAGCTTGTCCGCCAGAATTTCAGCCGCATGGGGAATTTCCGGCCAGTTTTTGGGATTGGTCAGCCGCGCCAGTTTGGGGGCGAGAAATTCGTCCATTGCCTGAACGTCAGTAAAGCCGCGACGCAAAAGAATGTCAGCAAGAAAGGAGGAAATGTCGAGTTTCCTAGCAATGAACGGAATTTCCTCCGTATGTTCAGGTGGGCGGAACTGCCATTGTTTTGGTATCGTCACGGGAAGTTTGTCCTTGACCGAAAATGGGGCGTCTGAAGATTACCCAAGGGGAAGAGTTCACTCTCCCGTTTCTTGCGCCGGAGTTTCGCTGTTTGGCGTCTGGGGGCTTTGAGCATGGGAAATGGCCATATTGACATCAGCCAGACGTTCTTGGGGAATGAGTTTTTTCTGCAGCAGCCAGGCCAGAAATTTTAAGGAGGGGAGATGTTGAGGCGCGATTTCCAAGGCTTTGAGCAGATTGTCAACACATTGGGAGATATCGTTGTTTTCAAGATGGGCTCTGGCGATGTTCATGAAAAGATTTTCATCGTTTTTTGTTAGCTCCAACGCCCGCGAATAGTAGGCGATGGCCTGAGCATTCATCTTGTTTTTACGCAATTGGATGCCGAATTCATTGAAAAGGTGCTTGTGTTCATTTTCAAAGGCACTGTCGAGTTTGACAAGACGATCGAAAATATTCTGTGCCTTGGATGTGTCACCGCGCTCCAGATAGGTCAGGCCGATGCCGAAATTGGCTCGCACATTGTCGCAGTCCACCTTGAGAGCCGTATTGTATTCGAGCTCGGCACTAAAGTTTTCGCCTTTCTGCAGATGCTCGTCACCCCGTTTGATGGTGGTGTATAGCTCCTGCATCTTGGGGTAGACGGAATTCTGATAAAATTCCGGTTCAGGCGCAAATTTCGTCAGCAGCTCGTCCATGGTGATGGTCCGTTTGGGGCCACTGGGAACGTAGTTGGTGTTTAGAGGCTGACAGACAATATCTGAGCCATGCTGCTCCACAAACCAGAAGGTTTTGTGCACACTCTTGCGTGTGGTGGTACCTGTGCCAACTTTACGGACTTCTTGAGAGGAAAAGACTCCGTGAATTTCCGGCGTTTTGGAACCGCTATCGGCATTGAAAGGTTCTTTGGCCTGAGGGGCTTGAGTATTTGGACTGGGCATGCGTGACTCCACAAAAACGTGCCGCTTTTAGAGCGGACGCGACATTTCTTCGCAAATGCGCAAAAAGGCGTCGCGGTGATCTTTGGCTTGGAGAATGGGACGGCCAACCACAAGATAGTCAGCTCCCCAGCTAACAGCTTGGCCCGGTGTGGCCACACGGCGTTGATCTCCAAGGCCGGCCCAGGTCGGACGAACGCCCGGACAGAGGCAGGCCAAATGCGGATGCTCGTGCTTGATTTGAGCCACTTCTTGTGGTGAGCAGACAACGCCGTCTAGGCCGCAGTCATTGGCGAGAGCAGCCAGGCTTGTGGCAAAATCTTTGGGCTGGATGCTGATGCCAGGCATTTCGCCGCTCGCAAAACTTGTGAGAACCGTGACACCAAACAGCATGATTTTTTTAGGCGCTTTTTCCCTGGCAGCAACGCAGTCCTCAAGCATTCTCTGTCCGCCCTGGCAATGAACGGTGAGCAGATCGACGCCCAAAAGACTGGCCTGAAGTACAGCCTGCGCCACAGTATGGGGAATGTCGTAGAATTTCAGGTCGAGAAAGATTTTGAGCTTGCGGCTGGCAAGTTCTGCGAGCAGAGGCGGCCCGTAGTGCGTGAACATTTCCATGCCCACCTTGCACCAGACAAGGGCACCGTCCAGCTCGTCCAAAAGCCGCAGAGCCTTGTCCTTGTCCGGAAGGTCAAGGGCCAAAATCAGTTCAGCCATCAGTGATTACCGCCTTGCAGCAGAGATTGTAACAGCTCTGGCTGGCAGGCGGGTGTCAGAGTGGCTGCCAGATAAACTGAACGCAAATGGAGATAGGCCGTTTCAAGATCGTCATTGACAATCAAGGCATCGTACCAGCGCGCTTCTTTGATTTCGTCGTAGGCGTTATGCAGTCTGGCCTGAATACTTTCTTCGCTTTCCGTTCCCCGCAGACGCAGGCGGTGTTCCAGCTCCTCCAAAGAAGGCGGCAGGATAAAAATAAAACAGGTATTGAAGAGATTCAGTTTAAGCTGAGCCGCGCCCTGCACATCAATGTCAAAGAGGATATCGAAGCCCTGATCGAGCTTGTTTGTTACCTCAACAAGCGGTGTGCCGTAGTAATTGCCGTGGACCTGTGCCCATTCGGCAAAACCGCCGGCTTCACGTTGACGCAGGAAATCCGATTCGCTCACGAAATGATAGTCGCGTCCATCCACTTCACCTGGACGGGGCTTGCGCGTGGTGCAAGAGACGGAATAGGCAAGATCGGGGAATTCTTTGCGTAACATGGCCGTAAGCGTCGATTTCCCGGCACCTGAAGGTGCGCTGAGCACCAAAGCAATTCCTTTGCGCGGCATCAGTCGTTTTCCTCCTCAAGACTGAATCGCTGTTTGAGCGTGTCGGTCTGAATTGCCGAAAGCACAAGGTGGTTGGAGTCAAGCAGGACAAAAGAGCGCGTCTTGCGTCCCTGTGTGGCGTCGATGAGTCTGCCGTTTTCCTTGGCTTCCTCGCGCAGACGGCGCATGGGTTGCGATGTGGGTGTGACAATGGCTATGATCCGTGCGCGCACCAGAAAATTGCCAAAGCCGATATTGAGCAGATCTTCGCTGCTTGTGGATTCTCTGCTCATTCGAGATTCTGTACCTGCTCGCGGCATTTTTCGAGTTCATTTTTGAAATCCACCACGAGATGGGAAATCTGCACGTCACTGATTTTATTGCCACAGGTATTGATCTCGCGAAAGCATTCTTGCAACGTGAAATCCAGTTTTCTGCCAGCGTCTTTGCCAAGGCGCAGCAGTTCATGGAGATGGTCGAGATGCGTTTTTAGACGTGTCAGCTCTTCAGTGACGTCAAGCCGATCAGAGAGGATAACGATTTCCTGCAGAAAACGGTTTTCATCGAGGTCGCTCCCCACCATCTCCAAGGCTTCGCTGAGACGTTCACGCAGGGCTTTGCCGCGTTCTTCTTTGATCAGAGGGGCACGTTGGGAAATCAGTCCTGTCCATTCCTCCATCTGGAGAATGCGGGAATCAAGATCGCAGGCCAAGGCCTTGCCCTCTTCGGAACGGCCTTCGTTCCAATCTTCAAGGGCCAGCGTCAGACCTTCCTCAAGATCTTCAAGGAGGTCTTGGGCTAAGTCTTCATTGGCGTCTTTCCACAAGACGGGAATGCTGAGCAAGGCATTGTAATCAGGCGTGTAGGTGTCCTGGCGCGAGGCGGCAAAGGCCGTCAGTTTATCCAGCATGGCATTGGCCTGGGCCTCGCTGAAGAGTATGGAGGGGCCGGCATTGCCTGAAAACTGCAGAAAAAGACTGATGTCCACGCGGCCGCGTTGCGCTTTGCTGCGGACAAGTTTCTCCAGTCGAGGTTCAAGACCGTGCAGAGAGAGGGGCAGATGCCATTTGATGTCCAAATGTCGGCCATTGACACTTTTGATTTCCCATTGTTGAGTGACATCGTGATTTTCCATCAGACAACGGCCAAAACCGGTCATACTGCGCAGCATTTTTGCTCCCATTGAGAACTCTTAATTGTGTCATGAGCTGAATAAGTCAGTATAAATAAGGGAAATCACAAAAGCAAGTTTTTCCCTTTTCCGTCACGAAAATCACAGTGCCTGGCAAAGCGCTGTCTTGTATTCCCGTTAACATCGAGCTTTTTCGCGGCCGCAATCGGAAAAACGATCTTCACTGAAAAAAAACCGCCTGAAGGCGGTCTAGAGAGAAAGGCGGACGAGAAGCGTGAACTGGAATGGCAGCTCTGGGATGATCAGGCAGGCTTGAGAAAAGTAAGCTTTCCACCCCCCCCTCTTTTCAAAGACGAATTTTTTGTGCAAACCTCCTGCTAAAACAGGAGGTTTTTTTATGGTCAGACGTAGCCTTGAACAAAGGATGGATATGGTACGGGCGTGGCAGGAAAGTGGGTT